>QHVJ01000010.1 GCA_003222275.1 Acidobacteriota bacterium
AAGATCTGGGTCACGTTGGCGTCGGCGTGGGCGCGGTTGACGGCGGCGAAAGCCTCCCGGTTGCGCTGCTCCCGGCGGAAGAGCTGCACCACGGACATGCCGGTCAGGTTCTCCTGCAGGAACGCGTTGATCCGCGCGATCCACTTCCGCACCTCGCGGAAGCTCTGCCGCGAGCCGCGGCGGAACCAGTTGGTGATCACGAAGAAGAACGGGATCACCGAGAAGGTCACCAGGGCCAGCTTGAGGTTCATGGCCATCATCACGCCCATGATCCCGAGCAGCGTGAAGAGGTCGCCGAACACCGTGACCACCCCCGAGGTGAACAGCTCGTTCACCGCGTCGACGTCGGTGGTGACGCGGGTCATCAGCCGGCCGACGGGGTGGCGGTCGAAGAAGCCCACGTGGAGGCGCTGCAGGTGGCCGAAGATCTGCCGGCGCATGTCCAGCATCACCTTCTGCCCGGTCATCTGCAGGATGTAGACCTGTCCGTAGCGCACGGCGAAGGCGGCGAGCAGCGTCAGCATGTAGAGCGCGGCCACCCCGGCCAGGCCCCTCGCGTCGCCCCGGGTGATGTGGCGGTCGATGGCGATCTTGGTCAGGTAGGGGCCCACGAGGTCGAGGGCGGCCATGACGACGATCAGGAGGAACGAGACCGCCACCGCCGCCTTGTACGGCCGCAGGTAGGTGAGCAGCCGCCGCAGCAGCGTGCGGTCGTAGCTCTTGGCGACGAGGTCCTCGGTGAAGGCGGCCGCGGCGGTGCTCACGCCGTCCGCTCCACTTCTTCCTCCAGGAGCTGCCGGCGGTGCAGGTCGGCGTAGAAGCCGCGGCGGGCCACCAGCTCGTCGTGGGTCCCGCGCTCCACGATGGTGCCTTCGCGCAGCACCACGATGAGGTCCGCGTCCTTCACGGTGGAGATGCGGTGGGAGACGAGGAAGGTGGTGCAGCCGGCGCGGACCGTCTTCAGCCCCTTCAGGATCTCCTCCTCCGTGTAGGTGTCGACCGCGCTGAGCGCGTCGTCGAGGACGAGGATCCGGGGCTGGACAGCGAGGGCGCGCGCGAGCGCCGCCCGCTGCTTCTGGCCGCCGGAGAGCGTGATGCCCCGCTCGCCGACGAACGTGTCGTAGCCCTGCGGGAACTCGGCGACGTCCCGGGCGAGCTGGGCCACGCCCGCCGCCCATTCCACCCGGCGCTTGATTTCATCCTCGTCGTCAATGATGCCGGGGGGCGCTGCGTCGCCCCCCCCGGACCCCCCGCGCTCGCGTCGGGAGTCAATCCCGCCGCTCGCGCTGCTCGTGGCTTCGGCGCGGAGGCCGAAGGCGACGTTCTCGCGCACGGTGTCGGAGAAGAGGAAGGTCTCCTGGGGCACGAAGCCGACCGCCGCCCGCAACACCGCGAGGGGGATCCGGCGCACGTCGTGGCCGTCCACGAACACGGTGCCGGGCGGCGCCTGGAACAAGCGGGGGACGAGGCTCACCAGCGTCGACTTGCCGGATCCCGTCGGGCCCACGATCGCCACCGTCGAGCCCGCCGGGACCTCGAGGTCGACGTGTTGGAGCACGGGCTTTCCGTCGTAGGAGAAGGTGAGGTCGCGGAACTCCACGTCGCCGCGCAGGGCGCGCACCGGCTCCGGGTCTTCGTCGCGGATGTCGGGCGGGGCCTCCAGGATCTCGGCGATGCGTCCCATCGACGCCTCGCCGCGCTCGAAGATGTTCACGACCCAGCCGAGCGCGATCATCGGCCAGTGCAGCATGGCCAGGTACACCCCGAAGGCCACGAACTCGCCGATGGTGATGCGGCCCGCCACCGCCATGCGCCCGCCCAGCCAGACGACGAGCACCGCCCCCGTGCCCATCAGGAGCTGGATGCCGGGGTAGAGCGAGCCGAACATCCGGATGAGCCCCCGGTTTCGCCGGACGTACTCGCGGTTCGCCTGCTCGAAGCGCGCGACCTCGTGCGGCTCCTGGGCGTAGGCGCGCACCACCCGCACCCCGGACAGGCTCTCCTGCACGATCACGTTCATCTCGGAGAGTTGGGCCTGCACCGCCTCGAAGCGGTCGTGGATGCGGCGGCCAAAGTGGCGGACGAGGATCGAGACGAGCACCAGGGGCACGAGGGCGAGGCCGAGCAGCCGCGGGCTGATCCGCATCATCAGCACGACGGTGCCCACGAAGGTGGCCACGGTGTTGGCGGTGTACATGATCCCCGGCCCGAGCACGTTGCGCACCGCCGACATGTCGTTGGTGGCGCGGCTCATGATGTCGCCGATGCGGTGGGACTGGAAGTAGCGCGGGGAGAGGAGCGTCAGGTGGGCGAAGAGGTCGCCGCGCAGCTCGTACTCGATGTCGCGGCTGATGCTGATGAGCACGATGCGCATGTAGTAGCGGAAGACGCCTTCGATGAGGACGATGCCGACGATGAAGCCGGAGTAGGTCCAGAGCTTCTCCCGCGTGACCCCCAGCGTCAGGTCGTCGATCGCGTAGCGCAGCACCCAGGGCGAGGCCACGGAGAACGCGGTCGTGAGGACGAGGCAGAGGAGGCCCCCGGCCATCCGGCCGCGATGGCGGCGCACGTAGGGAAGGAGCCGGCGGAGGTGACGCATGCGGGACCTTATTTTAAGACGGGACCCGGACCGGATAGTTCCGCAGGAACGACGAGCGCCGGGGAAGCGCTCGAGTCAGCGGCGGAAGGCGGCGCTCTCCGCCTTGCGCCTTCGGTCCAGCTCCTGGCTGGCCCGCAGCAGGCTGGGCAGGTTCTCCTTCTCCCACGTGAGCGCCTGGCGGTGCCACGGGTAGCGGGCCTCGGCCTCGCGGAAGACGCGCGAGTGGTAGACCGTGCGCCCGGCGCCGTCGGCGACGCCGCCCAGGTGGTGGTGCAGCATCTCGTGGTAGACGACGCTCTCGAGGAAGTAGCTCGGCACCTCGCGCCGGTCGAGCACGGGATGGATGCGGATGAGGGCGAGCACCGGGTCGTAGCTGCCGAAGGTGAGGCCGCCGCGGCGGGCGCGGCCGCCGCCGCGGCCCCACGTGAGCGGCACGTGCAGGCCGCCCGCGAAGAAGCGCGCGTTGAGGCGATCGTAGACCTGGCGCAGGTCGTAGTGCTTGCCGCCGGTGACCAGCGGCGGCAGCGGGCGGGGCACTTTGCGCACGCGGTGCAGGTTCTCGTTCATGAAGCGCCGTACCTCGCCGTCCGCGCTGCGGCTCGTGCGCCGCAGGCTGCGGGAGACCGCCCTCACCACGCCGAGGGGCGCGTGGAGGAACATGCGGTGCAGCCGGAGGAGCACCGCGCCCCCACGGCGGCGGAACGAGAGGAGCACGGAGCGGTTGTCGGTGAGCGTGAGGCGCACCTCGCGGCCGGTCTCGCGGAGGATCGCCGCCTCGAGGCTGGCCTGGTCCCAGAACGGAGTCTCGTCGAAGAGCGACAGCTGGCGCGGCCGGGACCGGAGTGCGGAAAGCATCGGGTTCCTGAGGAAGGAAGCATGGACCAGCCCGGGGTGCTCGTCAAGCCGCGGGGAGGCCCTCTTCACTTGTTCGCCATCGGCACGTAGTACTGCGTGCCCTTGCCCATCTGCCGGATCTGCTTGAGGAGGTCGTCCACGTCCTCCGGCCGCTTCACGAAGTCCACCTCGGCGGTGTTCACGACGAGGAGCGGCGTCTGCGAGTAGTGGAAGAAGTAGTGGTTGTAGGCGCGGTTCACCTCCGCGAGGTACTCCTCGGAGAGACGCGTCTCCTCGGGCCGTCCGCGCTGGCGGATGCGCCGCACCAGCACCTCCGTCGGCGCCTGCAGATAGATCACGAGGTCGGGCCGGGGCGCTGCCTCCGCGAGCAGCGCGTAGAGCTTGTCGTAGATGATCAGCTCGCTGTCCTCGAGGTTCAGGTACGCGAAGAGCTTGCTCTTCTCGAAGACGTAATCGCAGATGCTGGGCTGGGCGAAGAGCCTCCGCTGCAGCAGCTCCTGCTGCTGGCGGTAGCGCGAGAGGAGGAAGAACAGCTCCACCTGGAACGCCGCCCCCGCGCCGCCGTCGTAGAAGGACTTCAGGAACGGGTTCTGGCTCCACTCCTCCAGGATGGTGTGGGCCTCGAGGCGCTGGGCGAGGCGCTCGACGACGGCGGTCTTGCCGACCCCGATGGGTCCCTCCACCGCCAGGTACTGGAACTTCATCGCGGCCGGCTCCGCTCGGGGAGCATCACCTGCGATCGGTCGGGGCAGCGGCGGAGCATCTCGGCCGCGGTGAGGCCGAGGATCGGATGGCGCGCGGCGGGTGCGATCTCGGCCAGCGGCACCAGCACGAACCGGCGCTCGTGCATCCGCGGATGGGGCAGCACGAGCCCGGGCGCGTCGCGCACCTCGCTCGCGTAGAGAAGCAGGTCGAGGTCGATCGTCCGCGGCCCGCGCGGCACGTCGCGCACCCGGCCCATCTCGCGCTCCGTTTCGAGGCAGGCCTGCAGCAGCGCCTCGGGGGACAGGGCCGTCTCGCCTCCGGCCACCGCGTTCAAGAACCACTCCTGCGGCGGCGCGTCCACCGGCTCCGTGAGGTAGAGCGAGCTCATCGCGGTGACGCGGAAGCCGCGCGCCTCCAGCCCGCGCCGGGCGGCGAGGAGGTTCGCCTCCCGGTCGCCGACGTTGGCGCCCAGGCTGATGAACACGTGGGGAGCAGATCCCATCGGATGAGCAGGAGATTACCACTCCCCGCCCGGCCGGGGGTCCGCCCGACGGTGAGGTCGCACGCGGACCGCGGACCGGTCGAGGGGTACGATAGCAGCGATGTACGACCACTTGCCGGGCGGCGATCTGGTCCAGGCCGGATTGCGGGACCTCGAAAGGGGGATCGAATCGACGAACGCCCTGCTGGTGGCCTCGTTCGCCACCCGGCTGCGGCGGGAAGGCGTCGCGGTCCCGGAGCATGCCTTTGCCGATCCCGAGCATCGACTCTACGAGCTGCTGGCGCGAGAGGACCCGGACTCCGCGCATGGCCGCTACAACGCGCTCGTCCGCCGGTTGGTCAGCTTCGCGCGGGCCCTGCCATGCGAGAACTAGCCGATTCGGCGCGAATCCGCTCCTTCATGCGGGCCCTGGGCGAGCGAGCGGACGCCGATTGCCGCGTGTACTTCACCGGCGGGGCGACGGCCGTCCTCGAGGGGTGGCGCCAGCAGACGATCGACGCTGACATCCTCGTCGTCCCGGACTCCGATCGACTCATGCAGGCTATCCCCGGCCTCAAGGAGTCGTTGCGGATGAACGTGGAGATCGCCTCCCCGGCGCACTTCATCCCCGAGCTCCCCGGCTGGCAGGAGCGCAGCCGGTTCATCGAACGGCAGGGAAAGGTGTCCTTCTTCCACTACGACTTCTACGCCCAGGCGCTGGCCAAGATCGAGCGTGGCGAGCAGAAGGACCTCGGTGACGTTCAGGAGATGATCGCTCGGGGCCTGATCCAGCGGGCAACCGCCTGGGACCTGTTCCGGGCGATCGAGACGAAGCTCTACCGCTTTCCGGCCATCGACCCCGCGCGCTTCCGCCGTGCCGTCGGTGACGCGCTCGGGAGCCCTCCCGCCGGTTGACACCCGCCGGGTCCGCCGCCCATACTGAATGGCGGTTCATTCATAACATGGCGCGCCGGCGCAGCGACGACAAGCGGTCACGAATCCTGGAGGCGGCGGTGAAGGTGTTCGCCCGCCGCGGCTACTTCGCGGCCCGCGTGGCGGACGTGGCCCGCCGGGCGGGAGTGGCCGACGGGACGATCTACCTCTACTTCCGCAACAAGGAGGACATCCTGGTCAGCTTGTTCGACGAGGTGATGTCCGAGCACCTCGAAGGCAAGCGGCGCGAGATGGAGCCGGGCGAGCCCGCCCCCGTGCGCCTGCGGGCGATCGCGGAGCGGCACCTTGCCCTGCTGGGCCGCAACCGCGACCTCGCGGTCGTCTTCCAGGTCGAGCTGCGCCAGTCCACCAAGTTCATGGAGCGCTTCACCGCCTCCTGGCTGCAGGATTACTTCACGCTCATCGCGGAGGTGATCGAGCAGGGCCAGCGGGAGGGCTCCCTGCGCCCCGACCTGCCGGTGAAGGTGGCGACGAAGGCCTTCTTCGGCGTCCTCGACGAGATGGCGACCTCGTGGATCCTGAGCCGGAAGGAGTACGACCTCGTGTCGCTGGCGGACCCGGTGGTGGACCTGTTCCTCCGCGGGGCGGGCATGCGTCTTCCGCGGCGGCGAAATGAATTCGCCGCCGCTCATCATGCGGGTCCGCTGCGCGGCCCCGGGGCGCATGAATCGCGGCCGCTGCGGCTCGCGGCGGCGGCGGGGAGGAAGCGGTGAACGAGCCGGCGACCCTGTGCGACCTCTTCTACCGGTCGGTGGACACTTACCGGAAGCCGGAGCACCTGAAATACAAGCAGGGAGGGGCGTGGCGCTCGGTCAGCTCGGAGGAGTTCCGGCGCGCGGTCGAGGAGCTGTCGCAGGCCCTGCGCGCCCTCGGCCTCGAGCGCGGCGACCGCATGGCGCTGCTTTCCGAGAACCGCCCCGAGTGGGCCTACGCCGACATGGCGACGCTCACCGCGGGCGCGATCGACGTTCCCATCTACCCGACCCTCACCTCGCCGCAGGTGCTCTACATATTGAAGGACAGCGAGGCGAAGATCGCGCTCGTCTCCACGCCCGCCCAGGCGGCGAAGGTGATGGAGGCGAAGAGCCAGGCGCCGTCCCTGCGCCAGGTGATCGGGATGGAGCACGGAGCGAGCTTCCCTCCCGGCGTCCTCACTCTCGACGAGGTGCGCGCGAAGGGGCGGGCGGAGCTGGCCGCGCGTCCGACCGCGGTGCGAGAGCGGGCGGCGGAGGTGAAGCCCGAAGACCTGGCCACGATCATCTATACCTCGGGCACCACCGGCGACCCCAAGGGGGTGATGCTGACCCACGCGAACATCGTGTTCGACGTGAAGGCCTCCACCGCCGCCTTCGACGGCCTCGACCAGAGCGACGTCGCCCTCTCCTTCCTTCCCCTGTGCCACATCTTCGAGCGCATGGCGGAGTACCTGATGCTCCACCACGGGGTGACGATCGCCTACGCGGAGGGCGTCGACCAGGTGGTGAGCAACCTGGCCGAGGTGCGGCCCACGCTCATGTGCTCGGTGCCGCGGTTCTACGAGAAGGTTCACCTGCGCGTCCGGGAGAAGGTGGCCAGGGATCCGGCGTACCGCCAGCGCCTCTTCGGGTGGGCGCTGAAGGTCGGCGGCGAGTACTTCCGGCACCGCGTCGAGAAGACGCCTCCGAGCCCGGCGCTGCGGATCAAGCACGCGGTGGCGGACCGGCTCGTCTTCAAGAAGATCCGCGCCCGCGTCGGGGGCCGCATCCGCGTGTTCGTGTCGGGAGGCGCTCCGCTGGCGAGGGAAGTCGCCGAGTTCTTCGGCGCCGCCGGCCTGCTGATCCTGGAAGGCTACGGCCTGTCCGAGACGAGCCCCGTCATCGCGGTGAACATCCCCGACGCGATGCGCCCGGGCACCGTGGGCCGGCCCATCCCCGGCGTCGAGGTGAAGATCGCCCCCGATGGCGAGATCCTCACGCGCGGCCCCCACGTGATGAAGGGCTACTTCCGCAAGCCGGAGGCCACGGCGGCCGCCATCGACGCCGAGGGCTGGTTCCACACCGGCGACATCGGCCACCTCGACCCCGACGGGTTCCTCGTCATCACCGACCGCAAGAAGGACCTCATCGTCACCTCGGGCGGGAAGAAGGTCGCTCCCCAGCCGATCGAGAACCGCCTCAAGATGAGCCCTTTCTTCAGCGAGATCGTCATCGTCGGCAACCGCCGCAACTTCCCCGCCGCGCTCGTGGTGCCGAACTTCGAGGCCCTCGAGGGCTGGGCCCGCCAGAAGGGCCTGCCGTTCGCGAGCCGCGAGGAGCTGATCGAGCGGCCGGAGGTCGTGGCCCTCTATGAGCAGCTCATCCAGGAGATGACCCCCGACCTCGCGCAGTTCGAGAAGATCAAAAAGATCGCGCTCCTGGCCCGCGAGTTCACGCTGGAGGCGGGCGAGCTGACGCCCACGCTCAAGGTCAAGCGGAGCGTGGTGGAGGCGAAGTACAAGGACGTGATCGACCGGCTGTATGGCGGCGCCGCCGCATAGGAATCCCCTCTCCCGGAAAGGGAGAGGGGCAGGGGTGAGGGTAGTAACGCTTTGAGAGAGTACCGTCCAGAACTCGTCCGGCACGCCCGTGAGATGCGGCGTGCTCCCACCGACGCGGAGTCCAAGCTGTGGCTCTTCCTCCGTGACCGCCGTCTGGGCGGCTGGCGATTCCGGCGGCAGTATTTCATTGGTGAGTACATCCTCGACTTCTACTGCGCCGAGGCGCGGCTCGCCGTCGAGTTGGACGGCGGTGGTCATTCCGAGGACGAGAAGATTGCCGCAGACAACCGCCGGACCGCAGCGCTTGAAGGGCGGGGCATCAGAGAGCAGCGAGTCCGGCAAGGACCTTCATCCCTACCCTCACCCCCACCCCCTCTCCCTTCCCGGGAGAGGGGAGAAAAGAGTTGATGATGGCCACCGAGACGCACACACCGGTCCTCGCCGCGCGGGGAGGCAGCTTCCTCATCGAGGAGCGCCGAGTGGAGGAGGTCTTCACCCCCGAGGACTTGAGCGAGGAGCAGCGCATGATCGGCGACACGGCCGCCGAGTTCATGGAGAAGGAGATGGTGCCGCGGATCCCCGAGATCCTCGCCCTGAAGTACGAGACCACCCGGTCGCTCCTGCGCAAGGCGGGCGAGCTGGGGCTGCTGGGCGTCGAGATCCCGGAGGAGTACGGCGGCCTCGGCCTCGACAAGGTGAGCGGCTGCCTCGTCTCGGAGAAGTCGGCCCGCGACGGCAGCTTCGCGGTCGCCTTCATGGGCCACACCGGCATCGGCACGCTGCCCATCGTCTACTTCGGCACCGAGGCGCAGAAGAAGAAGTACCTGCCCCGCTTCGCGGCCGGAGAGTGGATCAGCTCCTACTCGCTCTCCGAGGCGTCCTCGGCGAGCGACGCGATGAACGCGAAGGCGAGGGCGGTCCTCTCGCCGGACGGCAAGAGCTGGATCCTCAACGGCGAGAAGATGTGGCTCAGCAACGCCGGCTTCGCCGACGTGTACATCACCTTCGCCAAGGTCGACGGCGAGCACTTCACCGCCTTCATCATCGAGAAGGGATCGCCGGGCGTGAGCCTGGGCGCGGAGGAGAAGAAGACCGGCATCAAGGGCAGCTCCACGCGGCCCCTGATCCTCGCGGATGCGGTGATCCCCCGCGAGAACCTCCTGGGCGAGATCGGCAAGGGCCACAAGATCGCGTTCAACACCTTGAACCTCGGCCGCTTCAAGCTGGGGGCGGGGTGCACCGGCGGAGCCAAGGGAGCGTTGCGGGCCGCCGTCGGCTACGGCCGCAGCCGGACCGCCTTCGGCCACCCGATCACCGACTTCGGCCTCGTCAAGCAGAAGCTCGGCGAGATGGCGATCCTTATATATGTAGCCGAGGCGATGGTGTACCGCACGGCGGGCATGATCGACCGCAACCTGGCCGGGGTCACCCAGGCCGCCGAGGCGCTGCCACGGATCGAGGAGTACGACGTCGAGTGCTCGATGATCAAGGTCTGGTGCTCGGAGATGCTGGACTACGTGGTCGACGAGACGGTCCAGGTCTTCGGCGGGGCCGGCTACGTGGAGGACTACCCGGCCGAGCGCTACTGGCGCGACGCCCGCGTCAACCGGATCTTCGAGGGCACCAACGAGATCAACCGCCTGCTCGTGCCCGGGCGGCTCGTGCGCCGGGCACTCAAGACGCAGGGCGGGCTGCCGATCTTCGACAAGGCGATGGCCCTCATGGGCGAGGTGGGCTTGCCGGCGGCGGCGCCCGCGGCCGAGGACGGGTTCCTCGGCCCCGAGTCGCGGATGCTCGCGGGGGCCAAGAAGGCCGCCCTCATGTGCCTCGGCCTGGCCGCGCGGCGCTTCGGCACCGAGCTGACCGAGCAGCAGGAGCTGCTCGGCCACTTCGCCGACATCGCGATGGAGACCTACGCCCTCGAGAGCGCGCTGCTGCGCACGCGGAAGAAGGCGGGCGTTTCCGGCGAGGCGGCGGGTGCGCTGCAGGCGGCGGCCGTGCGCTGCTTCGCGCAGGACGCCCTCGACCGCATCGACGTCTCCGCCCGCCGGTTGCTTTCAGCGGTGGCCGATGGCGACCCGCTGCGCACGTATGTCTCGGCGCTGCGGCAGTTCACCAAGCGCGACCTCGCGAACACGGTGGCCTTGCGCCGCCAGGTGGCGGAGGCGGCCATCGAGCAGGGCGGCTATCCGCTCGGCTGAGCGACCGCGGGCAGCGCCGACGCCGGCCCGCCTTCCGACTCCGGCGGGCGGGTCGAGCTGGCGCAGTACCGCAGGAGCCCGAGGGCGAGCACGAGGGCGGCGAGCGCCGCCACCGCTCCCAGCGCGCGCTGGTTGAAGCTGTGGCGCTGCTTAGGGTCCCGGATGCCCAGGTAGCCGGCGAGCGTGCGGTGGCGGCGCCGGCTCTCGATCTCGGGTTCGGACGGCGCCGTGAACCGTCGCCCGCAGCTTCCGCAGCGCCACGGGGCGCGCCCGAGCATGCGCAGGAGCACCGTCTCACGGTAACCGCTGCGGCGGGAGCGGGCCGTCTGCTCCGCGCCGCAGGCGGGACACCGCGGCGAGGGTGGCGCGGCGGTCGGGGCCTCGGCGCTCAGTCACCCCGAGGCTAGAGCCGGCCGCCCCCGCCGTCAACTGTTATCATCAGCAACGATGATTGCGCTGGGCCTGCTGCTCGCGGCCGCGACCCCCGACGTGCGGATCAACCACCCGCCGCTGGTCTGCCTGGTCGCCGACAAGTCTCCCCGCATCGAGGCGGTGCTCTCGCCGCCCGACGACGTCCGGGCCCGGGTCTACTTCAAATCCGGCGACAGCGAGTTCTACTCGGTACCCATGACGCCGCGGCTCGGTCGCTACGTGGGCACATTGCCGAGGCCGAAGGAGAAGGCCGGCTCCGTCGTCTACTACATCGAGGCGGCCCTGCCCGACGGCCGGGCCAATCGCACCTCGGAGATCAGGACCCGGATCGTGCGCGAGGCGAGGAGCTGCCCGTCGATGGTGGGCGTGCCGGAGACGGTCGATGCCGGCGACATCGAGATTTTCTCGGCCGGCACCACCCGCAAGCCGGAGGGATTCGACGGCGTCGCGAAGGTAACGTCGCTCGCCGGCCCCGCTCGCGAACGCGCGGCGGCCGCGCCCGCGGCGACCGCGCCCCCGGCGGCCGCAAGCGCGGCCCCCGTCGCGCCTCCCCCTGCCGCTCCCGCACCCGCCCCGTTCCCGTCTCCCTCCGCATCTCTTCCCCCCGAGTACCAGATCGGACCGGAGGACATCCTCAAGGTCACCGTCTACGGGCACGAGGACCTGACCCAGACGGTCGTCGTCCAGAGCGACGGTACCTTCGTGTTCCCGCTCATCGGCCGGGTCAAGGGGGGCGACCTCTCGCCGAAGGAGCTGGAGCGCAAGATCACCGTGCTCCTCTCCCAGGGCTTCATCCGCAACCCGCAGGTCACGGTGATCGTCCAGGAGTACCGCAGCAAGACCATCTTCGTCGTGGGCGAGATCATGCGGCCGGGCACCTACCCGCTCTCCGGCAGCCGCACGCTGGTGGAAGCGCTCGCCAAGGCCGGCCCCACGACCGCCAACGCCGGGGCCGAGGTGGTGATCGTGCGCCCGCACGGAGAGGTCCAGGGTCCGGTGCTGCCGAACCAGGTCGGGGAGGGCCCCGCGTCGGCGGCGGCCGAGGTCATCCGGGTGAGCATGCCCGACATCCAGGCCGGAGACCTCACCAAGAACGTCCTTCTCCGGCCCAACGACACGGTGTTCGTCCCCCTGGCCCCGAAGGTCTTCGTGTCGGGCGAAGTGCGCAACCCCGGGGCCTACCCCTTCGCCCCCGGGACCACGGTGCGGCAGGCGATCAGCCTGGCGGGCGGCTTGACCGAAGACGGCTCTTCGGGGCGGATCCGGGTCGTGCGGACGGTCGCCGGAAAGAGCCGGGAGGTCAAGATCAAGCTCGAAGACGCCATCCAGCCCGGGGACACGATCGTCGTCAAGTCCAAGCTGTTCTAGCCCCACTTCGGTAACGACCCCTAAAGTACAGCTTCAAGGGTTGGGGCGTTTTTCCGCTCTAACATTGTGATTTCAATCGCTCTCTGCTTTGACAGGGGTTACCTTTTTGCGTATCTTCGTCACGCCCTTTAACGGTTTGGCGTACTCGTGTGGCCCCGTCGTACCGTTTTGAGCAAGGAGCTTTCGTCCGTGACCCCCATCCCTCCGGCCGGTTCCGAAGGCGAACCCCAGGAAGCGCACCTCTGGGAATACATCTACGTCGTTCTCCGGCGCCGCCGCCTCGTCCTGGCCATCTTTCTTGGAGTCGCCGCCCTCGCCACGCTGCGCGCGCTCCTCACCCGGCCCGTCTACGAGGCCTCCGCCCAGATCCTGATCGAGCGGGACACGCCGAACGTCCTGACCTTCAAGGAGGTGGCCCAGGTCGACGCCGCCCGCGACGACTACTACCAGACGCAGTACAAGCTGCTCCAGAGCCGGGCCCTGGCCCGCCGCGTGATCGAGAGCATGAACCTGCTCCAGGACGCGGAGTACGGCGGCCCCCGCAGCCCGGAGGAGATCGAGGCCGTGAAGGCGGCCGCTCCCGGGGCCTCCCAGCTCATGGAGGGGGCGATCGACGCCTTCCTCCGCCGGCTGAGGGTGCTCCCGGTCAGGAACAGCCGCCTCGTCACGGTCACCTACGAGTCGTACCGACCGGACATGGCCGCCGCGGCCGCGAACCGGCTGTCCCAGCTCTACATCCAGCAGACGCTCGAGTTCCGCTACCAGACCTCGTCCGAGGCCGCCCAGTGGCTGGGCCAGCAGATCGAAGAGCAGAAGACGAAGGTGGAAGAGGCGGACCGGGCCCTGCAGAAGGTCAAGGAGCAGGAGGGCATCGTCAACATCGAGGAGCGCCGCACGCTGCTCGACCAGAAGCTGAAGGAGCTGGGCACCGCGCTCACCACGCTGCGCACGGAGCGGCTGGAGAAGGAGGCCCTCTACCGGCAGATGCGCGGCGCCTCCAACCCCGAGGAGCTGCCGGAAGTGATGCGCAACCCGCTCGTCCAATCGGTCCGAATCGAGCTGGCGAGCCTCGAACGCGCGCAGGCGCAGCTCCTGGAGCGCTACATGGATCAGCACCCGGAGGTGGTGAAGGTCCGGAACCAGATCCAGGAGACGCGGAAGAAGATCGCGGCCGAGAGCCAGCGCGTGATCCGGGCCGCCGAGAACGACTACAAGGCGGCCGCGGCCCAGGAGGCCAGCGTCTCCTCCGCCCTGGAAGCGGCCAAGGAAGAGGCCCTCGACCTCTCCCGCCGCAGCGTTCAGTACGACAACGCCAAGCGCGAGGCGGACGCGGGCAAGGAAGTCCTCAACAGCCTCCTCTCCCGGCACAAGCAGACCGACGTGGCCCAGGAGCTGAAGAACTCGAACATCAGGATCGTCGATGGGGCGAGCGTCCCGCGCGGCCCGGTGCGTCCCCAGAAGACGAGGGACATTGCGATGGGACTCGCGCTGGGCCTCTTCCTCGGTATCGGCCTCGCGTTCTTCCTCGATTACCTGGACAACACGATCAAGACGCCCGAGGACGTGCGCAAGCAGCTCGGAGCGCCGCTGCTGGCCGTGATTCCCGAGATCGGCTCCCCGACGGACGTCGTCATCAAGTCGGGGGCCGAGACCCCGCTCGCCGACGGCTACCGGCTCCTTCGGACCTCCCTCACTTACTCCTGGCCGGATTCGTCTTCTCGCATCCTCCTCGTGACCTCCACCTCGCCCGGCGAGGGCAAGACGGTCACCTCGGTCAACCTGGCGCTCATCCTGGCCTCGATGGGAGGAAAGGTGCTCCTCATCGACTGCGACCTGCGCCGGCCACAGAGCCACACGCTCCTGCGCGGAAAGAAGTCGCCTGGGCTCTCCGACCTGCTCGTAGGCAAGGCCAGGCCCTCGGAAGCGATCCAGCGGCCGTCAGGGACCACGCTGAGCCTGCTCGCGGCGGGAACGCGGGCGCCCAGCCCGGCGGACCTCATGACGCTACAGACGATGCGGGACTTCCTCGAGGGGCTGCGCGGCTTCTACGACTGGATCGTCCTCGACACGCCGCCCGTGGGGCCGGTGGCGGAGGCGCTCATCCTCGGGCCCCTCACGGACGGTGTCGTCGTGGTGGTCGGAGCGGAGATGGTTCCGCGCAACGGCGTGCGTCATACGCTCGAGCGCGTGAAGGAGACGGGCGCGCGGCTCCTCGGGGTGGTGTTGAATCGCGCCCAGGTCGAGAAGCACTCGTACTACTACGGCCGTTACTACGGGCACTACTACGGCCGGTACTACGGCAGCCCGCCCGCTCAGACGGCGCCCGCGCGCGGCAAGGTGGCCAACATCCGCGAGAAGCGCAATGCGCGGTAGGTCCGCGCGGGCGCTCGGTGGGGGTGTGCTCGCGGTGATCGCGGCCCTGGTCGTCGTTCGTTGCGAGAAGCTCCCCGACATCCCCAACGTGCCCCCGACCGCGTCTTTCGTCTATAGCCCGGTGTCCCCCATCAACAGCGGACAGACGGTGGTGACGTTCATCGCTTCGGGCAGCACCGACACCGACGGCCACATCGCCTCCTATACGTGGAACTTCGGGGATGGAAGCGCGGAGGAGACGCGCACTACGCCCACCATCACCCATCTGTTTCCCGACACGCCGGCCACGTGCCTGGAGATCGTCTACACGGTCCTCCTCACCGTGACCGACGACGAGGGCGCGAAGGCCTCGGCCTCGCAGACGGCACGCGTCACCGAGCTGCCGCCGCCCACGTCGATCGACTGCACCCGCCGATGAGGACGGTCTGGCCCCTGGTGGCCGCCGCCCTGGTCGCCGGCGCGCTTCCCGCGAGCGCCGCCGAGCGGGAGAAGAAGAAGCGCCCGGGACGTTTCCGTGTCGGGCCCGTCTACCTCACCCCGAAGTTCCAGCTCAAGAACGCGGGTGTGGACACCAACGTCTTCAACCAGAGGACGGACGAGATCGCCGACACGTCGGTCGTCCTCAGCCCCACTGTCCTCGCCGCCTGGCCCATCGGGCGCCGCCTGCGCCTCACCGGCGAGAGCCACGTCGACCTCAATTACTTCCGGCGCCAGAGCAGCGAGCGCTCGACCGATTTCGGGGGAGAGGGACGCGCGGAGGTGGACGTCAGCAGGTTCACCTTCTTCGGCGCGGGAGGCGGCGGCCAGTCGCGCCAGCGCTTCTCGATCGACGTCGACCAGCGGGTGCTGCGCCACGAGCGATGGGCGTCGACCGGGGTGACCATCGCGGCCACCCGCCGCGTGTCGGCCACCGTCTTCGGCACCGGGCACGTCTATGAATACGGGAGCTTCCTGGTGCGGGGCGTGAACATCAAGGAGAACCTGGACCGCAACGACCTGACGGGCACCGCTCAAATCCGCTACGTCCTGAGCCGGCGCACGACGCTCGTGGGTTCTGCTGACGCCATCGAGGATCGGTTCTTGCGCCAGCCACGCGCCGTCTCCCGCGTGAGCCGCTCCTACCGCTACCTGGGTGGCTTCGAGTTCGGGGAGAAAGCGATCATCCGCGGCAAGCTGCTCGCCGGCATCCGGGAGTTCCCTGCATCCCCCTCCGCGCCGTCCTATCGTGGTCCGGCGCTCGCGACGTCCCTGACGCTGCCCCTTCTCCACTACGGACTCGGCACGATTCTGGCCGAGCGCGACATCTACTTCGCGTTCACGCCGACGACGACGCTGGCGGCCGATCGCGCCCGGAACACCTATGTCTCCACCCGCTTCGGCGGCGACGCCGCGGTGGAGCTTCCTCTCGCATTCTTCGGCCGCGCCAACTTCGGTTTCGAGGAAGCGAAGTACCTGCTGCCCTATCTGGTCGAGGGGGTGTACGGCCGCCGCGTTGACCATCTCTGGACGGCAGGGGCGAGTCTCCTGCGGAGCTTCCGGGCCGGCATCCGCATCGGCGGGACCATCCAGTGGGGCCGGCGGGTGAGCAGCTTCCCCACGTTGTCCTACGAGGGCCTCCGTTACGGCGTGCAGGCGGAGCTGGTGCCATGATCCCCGCCGCGCTGACGGTACTGGTGTTCGGCTTCGTGAGCTCCCTCGTGCTCACGCCGGTGGTCTCGCGGCTCGCCACGCGTCGCGGCTGGCTCGATCGGCCCGACGGACGGCGGAAGCTGCACGCGGCGCCGGTGCCGAGGATCGGCGGACTGTCGGTCTACGCATCGTTCGCGCTCGGCTTCGGCGTCCTCGTCCTGGTCGTGCCGCAAGCCTTCTCGGACGGCTTCGGCGTGAACAACCGGTACCTGCATCTCTTGATCGCCTGCGGCGCGGTGGCCCTCATCGGGCTCGTCGACGACCTCGTGGGCGTCTCGCCGTGGGCCAAGGTGCTCGTACAGTTCCTGGCGGCCATCTATCTCTACTACTACGGATTCCAGATCCGAGCGCTGACAAACCCCTTCGGTGACGTGATACTGCTGGGTTACTTCGCGCTGCCGCTGACCGTCCTCTGGTTCGTCGGGATGAGCAACGCCTTCAACCTCATCGACGGCCTCGATGGTCTGGCCGCGGGCGTCGCGTTCTTCGCCACGATCTCGCTCTTCGCCGCCGCCGCCTTCAACGGACATTGGGCGATTGCCTTCATGGCCGCGGCCCTGGGGGGGGCCCTCCTCGGCTTCCTGCGTTACAACTTCAACCCGGCCAGCGTGTTCCTGGGCGACTGCGGATCACTCTTCGTCGGCTTCGCCCTGGCGGCCTTCGCGATCACGGGATCCATGAAGACCTCCGCGGCCATCGCGGTCGCCGCGCCGCTGCTGGCGCTTTCGCTGCCGATCTTCGACGTCATGGTGTCCCTGCTGCGGCGCCTGATTCGGGGCACGGGGCTGTTCGCCGCCGATCGGGACCACGTCCATCACCGCCTCCTCCGGCTCGGGTTGAGTCCGCGCCGGGCGGTCGTCTTTCTCTACGGCGTAGCCGCCGTGCTGGCTTCACTGTCGCTGGCGACCTTGGCGGGCCCGCAGCAGGTGCTGTGGGCGGTCGGGATCGTGTTCGTGCTCGTGGTGTGGGTCAGCCTCAACCGACTCGGCTACGCCGAGCTGGGTGAGCTTCAGCGCCTGCTCCTGCGTCGTCTCGTGCCCGACCGGCGGACGATGGCCAACAACGTCAGCCTCCTTCGCCTGCGGGAAACGCTGACTCAGGCGGATAGCTTCGGTGAGGCGTGGGATGAGCTGATCGCCACCGTGGCCCTGCTCGACTGCCACAAGGTCGAGATGCAGTTGAAACCCGAGTGCAGCCGGAGCATCCACCGAGTCATGAGTGACGCGCCGCCGCGCTCTACGTTTCCTTGCTGGCGGGCAGATGGACAGGCGGAGGCACCACCTTGGTCGTGGACCATTCCTCTGGCCGGCTCGAACGGCGTGATCGGGGCCTTGGTGATGGACTTCGACCCGGGCCAGGAAAGCCTGGGCTTCGAGCCGGCCCACCTCCTGGACGCCATTACGAAGGGATTCTCATTGGCGACGAGACGATTCCTCACGGAACCGCTCGTGACGGCTGAGCCGCGCCACATTCTCGAAACGACAACGAGCCAATCGTGAACACCCGAGGAAGCGCTCGCCTGCTTCGAGCGCACGCGAACGGATCGGTTGGTGCTCGGAGACTGGGTCGTCGTTCGCGGTCCCGAGTGAGGCTCTAGGGCCATGCGGTTCATACTTCTGAATCAGTACTACGTCCCGGACCTGGCGCCCACCGGCCAGTTGCTCCATGACCTGGCCCGGATGCTCGCTTCCCGAGGACATCACGTGGACGTGGTCTGCTCACGCAATTCGTACCAGGGTGATCAGCGCCATCGATCGATCGAGAGGATCGGGGGCGTGGCCGTCCATTGCGTCGCGAGCGTCGGGTCCGGTCGTGGTGGCGCCTTCGGCCGGCTGATCTCATACGCGTCCTTCTGTCTGCTGGCAGCCGTTCGGCTCATGACACTGACCCCGCGTCCGGATGTCATACTCTCCCTGACGACTCCCCCCTATCTAGGCCTCTTGGGCCGCTGGGCGGCCTTCTTCCGCGGGGCCATCCACGCCCACTGGGTCATGGATGTCTACCCCGACGTCATGGCCGCGGCGCGCATGGCCGACGGGCACGGAATCCTGATGCGACTGCTCAGAGCGGTCGGCCGATATCAGTTCCGAGGCGCGGGTCTCGTGCTCGCGCCCGGGTCCCTCGTCGCGCAGCGAGTGCGCGACTATTACACCGCGCCGCACACGCCGGTGGCATCCGTGCCTCTGTGGGGACCCGACTTCGAGCCGACCGATCCGGCGAGCGTCGCCGAGATCCGGGACGAACGCCAGTGGGGACGGGATCTCATCCTTCTGTACTCGGGAAACATGGGCCGCGGACACTGTTTCGAGGAGATCCTGGAGGCCGCTCGCCGCCTCGGTCCCCGCGGTCCCGTGTGGGCGTTCGTCGGAGATGGGGCGCGCGCGGCGGAGATTCGAGCGTTTGCGCGGGCGCATCCCGACGCCCGCATCCAGCTCCTGCCCTACGTCGCCCCGGAGAAGGTGAAGGCAAGCCTGGCCTCGGCCGATGTCCACCTGGTCAGCCTTTCGCCGCGCTGGCAGGGCCTGATCCTTCCCAGCAAGCTGCAGGCGGCGTTCTCGGTCGGTCGGCCCGTCATCTTCGTGGGCGCCGCGGAGAGCGAGATTGGCCAGTGGATCGCGGCATCGGGGGGCGGCTGGCTGATTAGAGAAGGAGACGTGGACAGCATCCTGAAGGCGGTGGAGCAGGCATCTGATCCCGCGGAGAGGGCCCGGCGCGCGCACGCAGGGTTGGCCTTCGCGCGGGCCCACTTCGACCGCGAAAGGAACTGCCAACGGATCGCGGAGCTTCTGGAAGGCGCAGCAGTGAGGCAAGAGGGACACCGCGGCCTAAAACCTGCACCGGCTGTCGTGCTCCGCTCATCCGCCTGGCAACCGGCATCCGGCATCCTGAAGCAATTGGACGGCTTGCGCGAGGTCGTGAAGCCAACATCGTCGCGCTCGACCTTGTAGGGATCAGTCAGATCGTTCCATTGATCAGCCGATATCGTTTCGAGCCGCTTAGGCGTGCCTCGACCGCGGTCCGATCCCGCACGAAGACAGTGTTACCGTCCGCTTCCCGGGCATCCACCAGAGTCCGCCGGAAGGGATCGTATCCGTGAGGCAAGAAGCCATGGCCGTGCATCAAGGAGACAA
>QHVJ01000301.1 GCA_003222275.1 Acidobacteriota bacterium
AGAACGGCGGGCTCGTCACCCCGTGGAGATTGAGGCTGCGATGTCCCGTGAGGTACTCGACGCTCGTCGCGAGGTTTGCCATCGCGGTGCCGGCCGGTAGGTTGTCGCGGATCCACTTCGCAGCCGCGAGGTCGCGCCGGGAGACCTCCCCCGCGAGCTCTCCATAGATCACGGCGAAGCGCAGCGTGGACAGCGCGCCGAGCGTGGCCATGACGACCGCAGCTCCCCTGAAGAGCGTGGCCTCGAGAGCCACGTCGTCCCGGGCCATCAAGCGTGTCGCCTGGCCGAGGCCGACGGCCGTCAGCACATGAACGGAGGGGAAGGCCCACATGATGTAACGGTTGAAATGCGCGCCCAGGAACATGTTGGGAGCGAGAAGGAGGAACAGGACCGCCACCGCGACAGCCCAGATCCGCAACGGCCGCCGGTACGGCTCCGGCGCCCGCACGAGAGCCAGGCCGGCGAAGACGAGGGCGAAGGGAGCGAAATAGAGCGGCGCCCATCCCCGCGAGAACCCGATCGGCGCCTGCGACGGATAGAAGCCGAGGAGCAGGCCCCGCACCACGTCGATCGCGTACTCGGCCACGAGCCCCAGGCTGTCGGCGAGGCCGTAGTTGGCGACGAGAGACTTGTCGGCGAGCGAGGTCCCGAGCCAGAAACCGGTGACGACGCGATAGAGCGCGAGCACGGCCAACCCCGCGGCGACGGGGACGAGGGCCCAGAGCCGCGCGTAGCCCCGTCGGCGCCGGCCGGGACCCGTAAGCCACGCCCCGGCCAGGATCAGCGCGAGGGGAAGGCCTTCGGGACGGGCAAGGCATAGCAGCGTCGCCGGGAGGATCCAGCGCCCGGCCATATCGGTCGTCCATGCCTCCAGCCACGCCGTCAAGAGCCACAGGGCGAGGAACATGAAGAGCGCGATGTCGGAGCCGTACAGGAATCCCCAGACCACGGGGCCGCCGAGGGCCACGAGCATGCCGGCAAGCACGCCTTCCCGCGGACCCCCGAGCAGGCGACCGGCGCGGGTGGCGAGAGCCACGGTCAGGCAGAAGAAGACGATGCCGGCGGCGATCGCGAAGGCCACCAGCGCTTCGCCCCGGATGCCGGCCGCGTGGGGCACCGCGAGGAGCGCCGTGTGAAGCAGGCTCGTGGCCCCGGTCGAGGGCGCGTCGCCCGGGTTGTAACGAAAAGGATGCCCTTCGGCGAGCGCGCGCGCGTACTGGCACACGAGGTACAGGTCCACGACCTGGGGCACGAACTGGCCGCTCGTGGCGGCGAGCATGAAGGCGAGGAACACGAGAGCCACGGCCAGGGCGAGCAGCACCAGCGATGCCGTGGGCCGAGGCATGTGGCGGGATGATAGCGCACCGGCGCGAATGAATCGCGCTCCGCTCGCGGCTATTGACTCTGCCCGTTCGGGGCGGCAAGATCCGGGCTGCCAACGGGATATGCAGGGTGCTGGGTAGCTTCTCGATTCAGGAGGCGATCGAGACGCCCCTGTGGCCGGTGGCCGCCCTCGCCCTCGGCCTCATCGTGGGCAGCTTCGCCAACGTCTGCATCCATCGCCTGCCCCTCGGCCAGTCCGTCGTCACGCCCCGCTCGCGTTGTCCCCACTGCCGCGCCGCCATCTCGGCGCGGGACAACGTCCCGCTCCTGAGCTACGCGCTTCTGCTCGGCCGCTGCCGGTACTGCCGCGCCCCGATCTCCCTCCGGTACCCGCTCGTCGAAGCCGCGAACGGCCTGCTCTATCTCGGCCTCGCCCTGCAGTTCGGATCGACGCTGCGCGCCGTGGTGCTGATGGCATTCACGACCGCTCTCCTTGTCCTGAGCCTGATCGACCTGGATTACCAGTTGCTTCCCGACGTCATCACGCTGCCCGCCATCCCCGTCGGCCTCACGGCGAGCTTGCTGCCGGGGCCGCCCACTCCCCTGAACGCGGCCCTCGGCGCCGCCGGTGGCTATCTCACGTTCGGCCTCGTCGCCTGGGCCTATCACCGCACGCGCGGAGGCGAGGGACTGGGACGAGGGGACTGGAAGATGACCGCGATGATCGGCGCCTTCCTCGGCTGGGACCAGATGCTGCTCGTCGTCTTCATCGCCAGCCTCACGGGCACCGTGGTGGGGCTGGCCCTCATCGCCTTCCGTGGCGGCAACGGGAAGTCCAGGCTTCCCCTCGGGACCTTCCTGGGGCTCGCGGGCATCGCGGTGAGCTTCGTGGGCGAGCCGGTCACGGCCTGGTACCGCGGCCTGCTGCATGGCTGACCTCACCCGGCCGATGCGACTCGTGCTGACCCTCGCCATGCTCGTCCTCGGCCTCTTCGAGCTGCAGAATCTCCTCGAGATCCTGCTCTCCCAGTCGCGGGTGCGGGAGCGGGCCATTCACGGCGCGCAAGAGGCGGTGCGCGCGAGTCAGCCCCAGGTGGACGCGCTCCTCGCCCCCGGCGGGCCCGCCGCCTGGAGCGGGGCCCTCCAGGCCGCGCTGCGCACGACGTCCGCCGCGGAAGCCGAGCTTTTCACCGTGGGGGGACAGCGTCTGGCGGCGCAACCCCGGCCGGCTCCCGTCGACCACTGGCTCCCGGCGCGAGACGTGCTCGCTTTGCGCGGACGCCCTGCCATCACGGTGGGGCCGATACCGGGCGGCGGCGGCCGCCTGCTTTCCTATGCCGCGTCGCGTTCGGGCGGCCAAGAGGTCGTCTTCCGCCTGGCCACCGCAGCCTCGGACCTCGTGGAGGACCAGCGGGAGCGCCGCCAGCTGCTCGTCGGTCACGGCGTGGCCATGGTCCTCCTGGTGGTGGTCGCGATCCTGGCCACGTTTCCCGGACGCCGGGCGGCCCCCGCGCCGCGGGCGATCGACGCCTACGTCGCCGCCATGGAGAGGCTGCGCGACCACGGCGAGGCTCTTTCACAGCGGCACGAGGCGCTCGAGGATGCGATGCAGGACCGGGAGGCCATGGCGCGGGCGGGAGAGCTGACCGCGGGCATGGTCCACGAGGTGCGCAACGGCCTCGGCACGATCCTCGGCTACGCGCGGCTCGTGGAGACCACCGGCTCGTCGACCGCGGCCGTCGACGCGGCCGGCCGGATCCGGGAAGAGTGCGAGACCCTCGAGACGGTGATCCGCCGCTTCATGGACTTCGTCAGCCGCGAGAAGCTGGACCTCGTGTCCATGGACCTCGATCGAATGCTCACCCGGGTCGTGGCCCGCGAGACCCGCGGCCGGCCGGGCGGCGAGGTCAGCCTCGAGAGCGGCGGCGAAGCCGGACCGCTCGTCGGCGACGAGGACCTGCTCGAAAGGGCGTTCGAGAACCTCGTCCGCAACGCGCGGGAAGCCGCCGGGGAAAAGGGGCACGTCTGGGTCCGAACCGCTCGCGAGGGCGACTCGGTCGTGGTCGCCATCTCGGATGACGGCCCCGGGATCCCGGCCGCCACGCGCCAGCGAGTGCGGCCGTTCTTCACCACGAAAGCCGGGGGCCTCGGACTCGGCCTTCCCATCGCCCTCAAGATCGTCCAACTGCATCAGGGAGACCTCGTCATGTCCGACCGACCCCCCCGAGGACTGCTCGTCACCGTGCGCCTGCCTGCCGTCGGGCCCGACGCTGGCGTTACGGGAAGTAGCGCCTTGGAGGGTCCCAATGGGCCTCCGGTGCCGCCAGTGGACGGTGTAAATTCTTGACTTAAAATCAGTTCTGGCTCTAAAGCCTCTCGGGCACATCGATTGCTGTAAGGAGGGGCCATGAGCAGACTGACTCCCCCCCGGGCTCGTGGACAGCTCGGCTTCAGCTTGGTGGAACTGATCACCGTTCTGGGGATCATCGCCATCATGGCCGCGGTCCTGCTGCCCGCGCTGGCCAGCTACATGCGCCTCTATCGCATCAGGGGCGCGATGCAGCAGGTCGCAAGCGACATCTCCACGGCCCGGATGAAGGCGATCTCGAGGAACGTCAATCTCGGCGTGATCTTCGCCGTGGTCGGCACCGACAGATACCAGATCGTGGTCGAGGACGACATGGATCCCGGCGCCGCTTCGCCTCCCTATCCCGTGCACTGGAAGACGATCGCGGCCGAGAACTGGACCACGCTGCAGGGACTGCCGGCCCAGGTGGGACCGGTCCAGCAGCTTCCCTACCGGATCCAGTTCGACAACCCCGCGAGTTGTCCGGCGCCGCTCGGTGGCGTCGCCGCTACGGCCGCCGACACCTGGGGGCTGCGCATGGGCCGCCTGGGCTCTGCGTGCGGCCTGAATGCGGCCACTTGCGGCGGGGTACCGCCGGCCGCGCCGGCCCTCACCAACTACATCGACGTGGCGGGATCGCTGTCCACGGTCTGCCTCTGGCAGCCGGACACGAACATCCGGCGCTGGATCACCGTCAGCGTCGGCGGCCGCGTCAGCACCCAGCCGTGACGGAGACCATCATGAAGAATCGATCTTCCGAAGCCGGTTTCACGCTCGTCGAGGCGCTGGTCGCCATCGTGATCCTCGTGTTCGGCCTCATCGCGGTCACGAACCTGATGCTGGTGGCCGCGAGCTCGAACAGCGTGGCCAACCAGGCCACCGGGGCGGCCACGGTCGCCGCCCAGCGCCTGGAGCTGCTGAAAGCCCAGCCCTTCACGTCGCTCACCGTGGGCGGCGACCTGGACTCCGACGTCACGAACTTCAACCAGAACGACGACATCCCGGGCGTCGGGCGGATCCACACGCGATGGTCGGTCGTCTCGATCTCCGGCGACGCCCAGGTCTATTTCGTGGCCGTGCGGTCGGAGGGCACCGGCGCCCTCTCGGGCAGGCGCTCGCGGGCCGAGTTCACGACGTTCCGGAGCTGCACGAACATCTCCCTGGGATGCCCCACCCCATGACCGCGCGGCGCGTCACCGGCAGCGCAACGAGATTCGAGGAGCGCATGATGGAAAGCTCGGTCCGATCGGACGCCAGCGGCTTCAGCCTCGTGGAGCTGACGGTCGCCCTGGTCATCACCCTCATCATCAGCGGCGCCATCTACGGCCTCCTCGCCGGGGGCCAGAGCGCGTTCCGGCGCGAGCCGGAGCTAGCGGATCGCCAGCAACAGGCCCGCGTGGCGATGGACCTGATCATGAAGGACATCGCGAACGCGGGCTCGGGCCTGCCCACGTGGGTCCAGATCTTCACCCAGAACCTCGATGCGTGCTCGAGCTGCCCGAACGGCGGCGCCCCCATGGGTATCGGCGGCAACCGGAGCGACGAGCTGGAGATGCTGACGAACGACTCCAGCCACGACAACGAGCCCGTGTGCGCGACGCCCGGGAACGGCAACAGCACGAACATCCGGCTCATCCGCAACAACACGGCCCTGTCCGGTCCGGTCCTGATCATCTTCGCGGACGGGACCTGGACGATGCGGAACATCACCGACACCTCGAACGACAGCTCCGGCGAGTCCAACTGCGACTCCGGTGTCACCAAGACGAAGCTCAACTTCAATTCCGGGGCGGGCGACCCGACGACCATGAACACGCCGAGCGGCACGTGCCAGCCCAACTCCCTGGGCGTCGGCAACGCCGGCACCGGCGTCAACGGCTGCCCTGCCCCGGCGCCCCCGAACCCGGGCAACCCCTGCTGCACGGCCAGCGAGATCAGCTTCACCCAGATCGTGCGGTACCGCATCCGTAACGACGCGGCGGGGATACCCGAGCTGCAGCGCTTCGACTCGACGAACTTCCTCGCCGGCTTCCAGAGCGTGGCCCGCGGGATCGAGGACCTGCAGGTGCAGTACACCAACGCCACCGGCGCGGTCAGCAACGGCGCGCCCGCGGTCGTGGCGAGCACCTGGGGGTCGCTCGTCACCCAGGTGCAGGTGACGCTGTCCTCCCGCAGCGAGGCGCGGAACATCCAGGGCGCGACGTCGGATACGAATCTCGGCAACAGGATGCGGGGGCGCCTGACGTGGGCGGGGTCGCCGCGATCGACGCTGATCGCGCTGGCCCAGCAGCCGTCGCCGGCGCCGAGCCCGCTGTGGCGTTGAGGAGCCAATGACTACGCGGCGATGCCAGGCGAAGCGGAACCAGGAGCAGGAGGAGTTCATGCGCGACGTGAGGAATGGACGGCGGGCGAAGGGAGAGTCGGAGTCAGGGTTCGCCCTCATCC
>QHVJ01000302.1 GCA_003222275.1 Acidobacteriota bacterium
TTACTCGCCCGCCGCTTCCTGGACCATCTTCTCGGAGATGATCCCGATGCGCTCGACGCCGGCCCCGCGGGCGACGTCCATGGCCTCCACGACCTTGCCGTAGGGGACCTTCCCCGACGCCTTCACGAAGATCGTCTTGTCGGACTTGGTCTGGAAGATGTCCGCCAGGCGCGTGTGCAGCTCTTCGAGGTTGCTCACCGGGCTCTTGTTCACGGTGATGATCGCGCCCGCCGCCGACTCCTCCAGCCCCAGCACGACCTGGTTGGACTGGCTCTGCTGCTCCGGCGTCTGCTGCTTGGTGTCCGCCTGGGGCAAGCCGATGTCGAGGCCCTTCTGGGCCAGCGGCGTCACCACCATGAAGATGATGAGGAGCACGAGCATCACGTCGATGAGCGGGGTGATGTTGATGTCGGACTTCGCTTCGGTGTGGGACGGCCGCGAGGCCTCGTGGGAGTGGACGACCCACCGGCGGTGACGTCCCTTCCGCACCTCCCCGGGCTTGGGCGGCTGCGAGTCCGGCATCTGGGTGTAGGGGGGCTTGCTGGTGTCGGACATGGCCTAGCTCCCCTGCCCCTGCACGCGGCTCTCGGCGATGAGGGCCAGGTCCTCGACCCCCGCCTCCCGGATCAGGTCCATCACCTTCATCACTTCCGAGTAGTCCAGCTCGCTGTCGGCCTTCAGGTAGACCGTCCGCTGGCCCTCGGGAAGGTCCTCGAGGCGCTCCTTGATCTGGGGCGTCAGCTCGTTGGGGTCCTTCTGCGGGATGTCGTTGAGGTAGACCTGGCCGTCCTTCCGGATGGCGACCCGGATGGTCTTGGCCTCGTCCTTCCGCTCCTTGGTGTTGGTCGCGATGGGCAGCTTCACGTCCACCCCCTTCTGGAGCATGGGGGTGATGACCATGAAGATGATGAGGAGGACGATCATGATGTCGGCCATGGGCGTGACGTTGATGTCCGCGATGGCCGCGCCCTTCTTGCCGCCGCCGACTGCCATTGACATGGAAAGACTCCTCGCGCGCGGCCCGGGTCGCCCCGGGCCCCCGCGGCCTACGTGCCCTTCTTGATGAAGTAGTCGAGCAGCTCCGAGCTGGAGTTGTCCATCTCGACGTTGAAGCCCTCGACCTTGCCCGCGAAGTAGTTGTACGCCCATACCGCCGGCACCGCCACGAACAGGCCGAAGGCGGTGGTGATGAGCGCCTCCGCGATGCCGGCCGAGATGGCGGCGATGCCGCCCGAGCCGGTGAGGGCCATGCCCGAGAAGGCGTTGATGATCCCGAACGTGGTGCCGAAGAGGCCCACGAAGGGCGCGGTGGACCCGATGGTGGCCAGGCCCGACAGCCCGCGCTTGAGGTCGGCCAGGTTCACGGCCGTCGCGCGCTGGATGGCCCGCTTGGCCGCGTCGACCGCCGCTTCCTTGTCCCGCTGCACCTCGCCGGTCTCGATCTGGTATTGCCACTCCTGGAGGCCGAGAACGAGGACCTTGGCCAGGTGGGAGTGCTTCACGTTCTTGCCGTTGGAGACGTCGATCGCCTCCTTGATCTTGCCCTGCTTCAGGAAACGGGCGACCTCGGGGGCGTACTTGCGCGACTGCTTGGTCGCCTGGCTGTAGGTGTAGTACCGCTCGATCATCACGCCAATCGAATAGATGGACATGATCGCCAGGACGATCACGACGCCCCAGGCCACCCCGCCCATGTGCTCGGCCATGGTCCTCAGATCAAACTGCATCGCTCTCGTCCTCCTGATGGAGTGGAACTTGGCTCCGGCCCCTTTCTAGGACAGCTTGAAGTTCACGGTCACGGTCATGATGACCGGCACCGGCACGCCGTTGAGCAGCGTCGGCGTGTACACCCACTGCTTGACCGCGTCGATGGCAGCCTGGTCGAGCAGCGGGATTCCGCGCAGGACCTTCACGTCCGTCACCTTGCCCTGGGGACTGATGGTGCACTCGAGGATCACCACCCCCTGGACGCGCGCCTGCTTGGCAATGTCGGGGTAGACCGGAGGGACGTTCTTGAGCTTCTTCGGCTCCTTGATCTGGCCGCCCACCCGCACCGCCTGGGTCGGCGGGGGCGGGGCATCGGGCAGGCCGCCCACGACGCCGCCCACCACGCCACCCGGGACGCCACCCTCGACACCGCCCGACACGCCACCTTCCACGCCGAGGTTGATCCCCTCCTCGGGCTTGACCTGCTCGGGTACCTCGAGGGGAGCGGTGAACTTCGGCGGCTCCTGGATGATCGGCTTGGGCTGGACCTTGGGGGTCACCGGCGCCTTGGGCGCCGGGGGAGGCGGCGGGGGCGGAGGCGGCGGCGGGGCCGCCGGCTCGACGAAGAACGCCCTGACCGCCGAGGTCGGCTCCGGCAGCTCCTCGGAGGTGAGCAGGGGCACCACGATGACGAACAGCAGCACGATCGCGTGGATGGCCAGTGAGACCGGCAGCGTATACGACTGCTTGGTCTTGTGGGCCACGACGTCGGACTCGATGAGGTCCTCGAAGAGCCTTTGCTGCATGGCGAACGCCTCGCTTTCCCGGATCCCTATGAGGTGACAGGCAGAAGTCGATTCTAATGCCCGTTTTCTCGGGGTGTCAAGACCGGCCTTCGGGGGTCCCCGGCCCGGGTAGCGCCACGGCCCCCTCCAGAGTCTTGGACACCGGACCGCCGCCGCCAGTTCCCTAGTAGATCCTGAACATCACGGGGGCGTGCGCGATCGTGGCCACGGGGTGCCCGTTCTTGATGGCGGGTGAGAAGCGCCACTGATAGACGGTCTGCAGGGCGGCCTGATCGAGGGCCGGAATGGATTGCACTATCCGGGCCCGAGCGACGTTGCCGCCCGCGTCGATGAGGATCTCCACCGTCACCGTGCCCTCGATCTTCTTGACGAAGGCCTCCTGCGGGTACTGAGGCTTGGTAATCTTGATCGGCCGCGGGGGCTGGTCGTAATCGAGGACCGGCCCGTCGCCGGTGCCGCCGATCACGCCCCCGATCACCCCGCCGGGGACTCCTCCCACGACACCACCCTCGACCCCGACCTCCATGCCCTCGGCCATCCCGATGTCACTGCCGTTGGGGCTGCCATGCTGCTCGCTCTCGGGCGTGCGGGCCTCGGGCTTGAGCGGCTCCTCCTTGGGCACGTCCACCTTGAAGTCCGGCTTCTGGGGCTTGGGGTCCGGCGTGACCGGCTTGGCCGGCTCCGCCCGCTCGAGCATCGCCGAGCCCTTGGGCAGGGGCGGGGGCGGCGGCGGGGGCGGGTTGTAGATGAGGGCCCGGATGTAATCCGTGTGCTCGGGCGGCGGACCCGGCCAGAAGATCGGGATCAGGAGGAGCGCGGCGATGGCCACCGCGTGGCCCACGAACGAGCCCTGAATCCACAAGCCGCTACGGGCCTTGGGCGGATTGGAGACGACCAGGTCCTTGAAGAGGCTGTCGGCGGGATCGGGAAGAGCCGACGGTTCGGGAGGACGGTCCGCCCGCGGCGCCGGTGACAACGCCAGGCCCGTCATGAGTGCCATTCTACCACCCGGCCTGTACCGAGCTTGTGACGCCGGTTGTCCTCGACAGGTTCCGTATTGCGCGCTTGCGCGGCTCCCGGAAGCTTCTCAGCAAACGGCTTGCCAGGCCTAAAGCGCGGCTCTCGCGGCGGGCCGCCGGTCCTTCCTGAGGCTCTGCCACCACACCACGACGGGGCTGGCAATATAGATCGTGGAGTAGGTACCGAAGACGATGCCCACCACCATCGCGAACGCGAAGCCACGGAGCACCTCGCCCCCGAAGAGGTACAGGCCGAGGACGGTCAGGAACGTGGTGCCGC
The DNA here is from genome assembly GCA_003222275.1 of Acidobacteriota bacterium. Lineage (GTDB taxonomy): Bacteria > Acidobacteriota > Vicinamibacteria > Fen-336 > Fen-336 > AA32. The sequence goes on from QHVJ01000302.1 coordinate 3,813, forward strand.
TCGAGATGAGCGTCCGGCTCAGCGTCTGATTGACCGAGTCGTTGATGATCTTCGTCAGCGGCTCTTTGCGCCGCTGGCGCAGGTTCTCGCGCACGCGATCGAAGATCACGATCGTGTCGTTGACGCTGTAGCCGACGAGGGTGAGGAGGGCCGCGATGACGTTGAGCGTCACCTCGTACCCGCAGAGCACGAGCAGTCCGAGGGTGATGATCACGTCGTGGAAGACGGCGATCGTGGCCGCCGCGCCCCACGCCGCCCCCTTGAAGCGGATCCAGATGTAGATGAACTGGAAGAGGAGGCCGAAGAGCGTGAGCTGGATGGCCTTCCGACGCAGCTCCTGGCCCACGACCGGGCCCACGATCTCGGTGCTGGACTCTGTTACCGGGTTGACGGCGTAGTCGCGGGCCAGCCCGGCGACGACGGTCTGCGCCTGAGCGGAGAGCTCGGCCCCTTCGCCCTCCCCGCTCGGCAGGCGGACGAGTACCTGGTTCTTCTTCGGGTCGTCGTACGTCTGGATCACGGCTCCCCGCGTGGTCTGGTCGACGACGGAGCGGATGCGGTCGATCTGCGGGGTGTTCGTGAACCTGAGGATGAGCTGCGTCCCGCCCTGGAACTCGACGCCGTAGCGGATGCCGTGGAGGCTCATGTAGGCCAGGCTGCCGAGCGTGAGGAGGACGCTCAGGGGAACGAAGATCTTCGCCTTGCCGAGAAAATCGTAATGCGGGTTCTTCAGGATCTCCATGGCGGCCCTAGATGCTGAGGGTGGCGGCCTGGCGCCGGCCCAGGACCCACTCGAAGAGGAAGCGGCTGACGAAGTAGGACGCGAAGATGTTGGCCACGAGGCCCATGAACAGCGTGACCGCGAAGCCCTTCACGGGGCCGGTGCCGAACTGGAACAGGAAGGCGGCGGCAATGAGGGCGGTGGCGTGGGTGTCCAGGATGGTGATCCACACGCGCTCGAAGCCGTTGTGGATCGCGGCGCGGACGGTCTTGCCGTTGCGCAGCTCCTCCCTGATCCGCTCGAAGATGAGCACGTTGGTGTCGACGCCGACGCCGATCGTGAGGATGATGCCGGCGATGCCGGGCAGGGTGAGCGTCGACCCGATGTACGCCATCCCCCCCAGGAGGATGACCAGGTTGGCGGTGAGGGCCACGATCGCGTTCAGGCCGGAGAGGTGGTAGTAGGCGAGCATGAAGATGGCCAGGAACGCCATCCCCATGAGGGCGGCGGTCACCCCGGCCCGGATGGAGTCGCGGCCGAGGGAAGCGCCCACCGTCAGCTCTTGCAGGTACTTCAAGGTGGCGGGCAAGGCACCCGCGCGCAGCACCTTGGCCAGCTCGTCGGCCTCCTGCGCGGTGTAGCGCCCGGTGATGCGGCCGTTGTCGGCGATCTGGCTCTGGATCACCGGGGCCGATTCCACCCGCCCGTCGAGGATGATGGCCAGCCGCCGGCCGATGTTGCGCCCCGTCTCCCGCTTGAACTTCTCCGCGCCCTGCGGGTTCAGGGTGAACTGGATCTCCGGCCCGTTGGTCTGGCCGTCGATGCCGGCGCGGGCGTTCTTGAGGTCGCGGCCGGTGATGACGGCCTCCCTGCGCACGAGGTAGTAGACCGGCTGGCCGGCCGTCTCTCCCGCTCCCTCCACGATCTCCATGTTGTCGGGGACCTTGCCGCCGTGGGCCTGGAGCAGGGTCTCGCGCGAGGGCGCCGAGTCCTCGACGATCTTCAAGGAGAGCTGGGCGGTCGTCTTGATGACGCGCTTGGCCTGCTCCACGTCGGTCACGCCGGGGAGCTGGACCAGGATCTGGTCGCCGCGGCTTCCGTGCTCGGTGATGACGGGGTCGGCCACGCCGAGCTGGTTCACGCGGCGCTCCAGGGTCTTGATCGCCTCCTTGACCGTGCTGTCCTTGATCCGGCGGACGTAGCCGTCGGTCATCTTCACGACGAACCGGCCCTCCGCGGGCTCCCGCATGTCCCAGTCCGGCGCGCGGAAGAAGTCCCGCAGCAGGTCGCGCATGTCCTTCACGCGGGCCGGCTCCACCCCCTCGACGGCGAACGACGTCGCGTCGATGCGCTGGGCGGACGCGAAGACGATGCCCTTGCGGGTCGCCTGGTCCCGCGCGGTCTGTACCGCGTCGTCGACGGTCGCGTTCAGGGCATCGTCGGTGACCACCTGGAGCACGAGGTGGATGCCGCCCCTCAGGTCGAGGCCGAGCTTGATCCGGCCCGGCTGATCGCCCTTCTCGTACGGCGGCCAGAACGCGACGAAGCAGGCGATCAGGAACGAGCCGTACAGCACGGCCCGCACGCGCAGCTCCCGGCGCATCCCGAAGTAGGACGCGACGGCCAGGGCCAGGGTGAGCGCGAACCAGAGGACGAACGGATTGTGAAGCGCGGGAGGCATCTACTTCTTCTCCGTTTCGGATGGGGATCCCTGGAGCCCCGCCACGGCGCTCTTCAGGACCTTGATCTTGGTCTTGTCGTCGATGCGCACCTGGAACGCGTCGTCCTCCACCCCGACGATGGTGCCGAAGATGCCGGGGTTGACGATGACCTTGTCGCCGGCCTTGAGGCCCTTGACGAGGTCTTCCAGCTTCTTCTGCTTGTTCTTCATCGGATAGATGAGGACGAGGTAGAAGATCGAGAAGATGACGAACATGAGGACGAGGCTCGAGTACGGGCTCGCCTCGCCTTGCGGCGAGCCGGCCAGAGCGAGCAGGGTGGTCGGTACGGTCATGGTCATCGCTGTCCTTGGGGGGCGCGCGACGAAAAACGCTATCGAGGGCGAGGGGAAGTCGGCGGCGAGGGGGCGCGGAGCATCTCTTCCCGGTACTCCTCGAATCGGCCCAAAAGGATACTCTGCCTCACGTTGCGAAGGGTGTCAAGGTAGAAGAAGAGGTTGTGGACGGTCATCAGGGTGGCCGCCGTCATCTCCCGCGCGAGGTGAAGGTGGCGGAGGTACGCGCGGCTCGCCCCGGCGCAGGCCGGGCAGGGGCAGCCGGGGTCGGGCGGCCGGGGATCGCGCCGGTAGCGCGCGTTGCGGATGGAGAGCCGGCCCTCCCGCGTGAAGAGCTGTCCGTTGCGGGCGTTGCGCGTGGGAAGGACGCAGTCGAAGAGGTCGACGCCCCGCGCTACCGCTTCCACGAGGTCCTCCGGCGTTCCCACGCCCATCAGGTAACGCGGCTTCTCCTCCGGGAGCAGGCCGTCCATCTGGGCCACCACCCGCATCGTGTCGGGCTTCGCCTCACCCACCGCGAGGCCGCCGATCGCGTGGCCGGGGAAGCCGAGGGAGACGATCTCCCGCGCGCTGCGCTCCCGCAGCCCGGCGTCGACGCCGCCCTGCACGATGCCGAACAGCCACTGGTCGGAGCGGCGGTGCGCCCGCCGGCTGCGCTCGGCCCAGCGCGTGGTGCGGTCGGCGGCGGCGGCGACCGCCTCGCGGGGCGCGGGCAGCGTCGGGCACTCGTCGAAGGCCATCACGACGTCGGCGCCGAGGCTCATCTGGACCTGCATGGAGCGCTCGGGGGTGAGCACGTGCTCGGTGCCGTCGAGGTGGCTGCGAAAGGTCGCCCCTTCCTCGTCGAGCGTGCGCAGCCCGGCCAGGCTCATCACCTGGTAACCCCCGCTGTCGGTGAGCCAGGGTCCGCGCCAGCCGGTGAACCCGTGCAGCCCGCCCAGCTCGGCCACCAGCTCGTGGCCGGGCCGCAGCATCAGGTGGTAGGTGTTGGCGAGCACGATCTGCGCGCCCACCTCGAGGAGGTCGCGCGTGGTGACCGCCTTCACCGCGCCCGCCGTGCCCACCGGCATGAACGCGGGCGTGTCCACGGCGCCGTGGGGCGTGACGAGCCGGCCCGCGCGCGCGCGGCCCGACCGTGCATCCACCGCGAAGGAGAACATCGGGGCGCGGGAGTATAAGGCTAGACTGGACGCATGGCGCGCTTGAAGGTGGCGGTGCTGTTCGGAGGGCGCTCCGGCGAGCACGAGGTCAGCCTCGTCTCGGGGGCGTCGGTGGCGGGCGCCCTCTCCGAGCGGCACGACGTCATTCCCGTCCTCATCGATCGCCAGGGGCGTTGGCGGCTGCAGTCCTCGCTCGCGCCGGAAGGCGGCGAGCCGGTGTTCCTCGTGCCCGCGCCCGAGGAGAGGGGAGCGCTGCGGCGGCTGTCCGACTCCTCCGTCGCCGCCCGGCCCGACGCCTACTTCCCCGTCCTGCACGGGACGTTCGGCGAGGACGGGACCGTTCAGGGGCTGCTCGACCTGGCCGCGGTGCCGTACGCGGGCTCGGGCGTTGCCGCATCCGCCGCCGCCATGGACAAGGAGCTGATGAAGTCGCTCTTCACCGCCGCCGGCGTGCCCCAGACGCCGTATCGCGTCCTGCGCCACCGGTCGGACGAAGGCGGCGCGGCCGTCGCCGTCATCGAGGAGCTCGGCCTCCCGCTGTTCGTCAAGCCCGCCAACCTCGGCTCCAGCGTAGGGGTGAGCAAGGTCAAGCAGGCGGCGGAGCTCGGCCCCGCGCTCGACCTCGCCTTCGCCTACGACCGCAAGGTCGTGGTGGAGGCGGCCGTGAAGGACAACCGCGAGCTCGAGATCTCGATCCTCGGCAACGACGAGCCGGCGGCGTCGGTGCCCGGCGAGATCATCCCCGACCGCGAGTTCTACGACTACGACTCCAAGTACTCGGCGGAGAGCCGCACGCAGCTGCTCATCCCGGCGCCGCTCGACGCGGCCGTCGCCGCCGAGGTGGGGCGCCTCGGGATCGCGGCCTTCCGCGCGGTCGACGCGTGCGGCTACGCGCGCGTGGACTTCCTTCTCGAGCGCGCGACGGGCAGGATCCTCGTGAACGAGATCAACACCATTCCCGGCTTCACCTCCATCAGCATGTTCCCCAAATTGTGGGCGGCGAGCGGCGTGTCGTATGCCGAGCTGCTCTCGCGCCTCGTCTCGCTCGCCCTCGAGCGCCACGCGGAGCGAACACGACTCCGCACCGATTACCGGCCGTAGCCCTACATTATATACAACAAAGTATTAAGGCAGCTAAACCGGACCTCTCGCGGCCAGGACCGGCCGCGGGCCCGCGCCAAGCCACTACGGGACAGGAGTTTCGCGGCCTCGGCGGCCTGAAATGCCCGCCGGGCGGCCTTTTCACGGATATTGGGTGGAGGTGTCCACAGCCTAAGCTCCTGCGGCTCTGCGGCATGGACCCCGTGCGGTGCAAAAAAATGCTTGACACCAGGGGTGTCCCTTCCTACCCTACTCCTAGTATGTCAAGCCCCTTGTCACGCGACATGTTGACGGAGGGGGGACTCCTGTCCATTCCTGGACCGAAAGGGGGGATCTGACGAATGCCGGCGAAGAAGAAGGCTGCCAAGAAGGCGACGAAGAAGAAGAAGTAGGCGCCTCGGGGAAATGGGGGGGTGACGGATCACCTCCCCCTTTTTTCGTGAGCTGACGGCGGTTCGCCGGCAGTATCAGAAGGGGGTGAGCGATCACCCCCTTTATTCTGGAATGCGGCGCGCTACGCTCCGCGTGAGGCGTCATTGAGCGCCTCGCGCCGGAGTGAATCCGTCGCGAGGCGGCATAGGAAACGCTCCGCTCCGCGCGCCGGACGCCGGGGTGGACACAGTTGTCCCGCTCCGCGCG
>QHVJ01000303.1 GCA_003222275.1 Acidobacteriota bacterium
TTATAGGACACCGTCCAGTGGACGATCTTCTGGAGGTTCACTCCCGCGTCGAAGACGCCACCGGAGGGGTGGCCGGCGGCGGTGAGCCGCCGGTCGGGCGTGACGTGACAGTCGACGCAGACCCGCGCGATGACGGCCGGCTTGTCGCGCAGGTCCTTGAGGCCCGCGGCCACCGACTTGGCGTACGAACCCTTGACCTGGTGCAGGTCGAGGTATCCGCTCGCGGGCCCGTGGCAGCTCTCGCAAGAGACGCCCGCGTTGGCGTCGCCGCGAAAGACCGTCGCGTGGCACTTCACGCAGGATCCCTTCACGTCATAGGGGTCGGCGAGACCCATCGCCTTGGCGAACGTGCCGGCCTTCGTGCCGTCGAGCTGCTTCCGGGTATTGAAGTGGGCCTTGATGCCGAGGGCGGCCGGCTCTTCCTTCTGCCACTTCGCCGCCTGCCGGTCGTGGTCGTGGCAGGCCACGCATTTACTCGGGCCGGTGGCGCTGTACTGCGCCCGGGCCGGGACTGCCCGGAGCAGGAGCGCGGCCGGGAGGCCCATCGCAAGGCCCAGCTTCACGCCGAATCGAAGCCGATGGCCCATGGGAGTTGCCATCTCATTCCATCGGCGCCGGTCGTGTCAAGCGCCGGAAGCACCTTGACCGCGGCCCCCAATGTGATTAAATCTCGCCCCCATCCAGGAGGCACTCGCCGCCGCATGGCTTTGTCCCGGCCGTTTCCGCGGAAGGCGATGGCCTTCGTTCTGACCGCCGCGGTCCTTTCGCTTCTTCCCCGCACGGTCGTCGCCGCGGATTCGCCGCTGACCGCGGCCGAGGTCGACCGCGTCGTCCGGCAGGCCGCCGCCGAGGCGCAGCGGCTGGGGCTGAAGGCGCACGTCGCCGTCACCGATCAGGAAGGCCACGTCCTCGCGCGCTTCCGCATGGCGGGCGCGCCCGAGACTTCGAGGGTGCGGCCCCGACCGGACGAGGAGGGCCGGCGCGGGCGCGGCCTCGAGGGCGTCGATCTGCCGGCGACGTTCGTGGCGGTGACCAAGGCCGGCACCGGCGCGTTCCTCTCCAGCGGCGGCAACGCGTTCTCGACGCGGACAGCGAGCTTCATCGTCCAGGACCACTTCCCGCCCCTCGTCGACTTCACGCCCGGCGGTCCGCTCTTCGGTGTCCAGTTCTCGAGCCTTCCCTGCAGCGACGTGAAGGCGCCGCCGCTGCCGGCCGGGCTGTCGGCCGACCCGGGCGGCCTGCCGCTCTACAAGAACGGCCAGCTGGTGGGCGGCGTCGGCGTCGAGGGCGACGGCTCGTACACCGTCGATCCCGATCCCCGCGACCTCGACACGCCGCCCGAGGAGCAGGCGGCCGCGGCGGGGGCCCGCGGCTTCGAGTCCCCTGACCTGATCCGCGCCGACCGCATCCTGGCCGACGGCATCCGACTGCCCTACGCCAACGCCGAAGCCGGAGCGGGCGGCTCCGCGGCCGCGGGCGACTACCTCGACGGCCCGCGGGAGGCGCCACCCTCCGCCTTTCGCCCCGCCGCCCTCGGCGCCCTCATCGGCGAGACCGATCCCCGCTTCCGCATCAATAGCGGCTCGCAACTCAGCGCCGACGAGGTGGTGCGCATCCTCACGCAGGCGGCGCAGCAGGCGGCACGCACGCGCGCGGCGATCCGCCAGCCGCTCGGGAGCGCGGCGCGCGTTTCGATCGCGGTCGTCGACGTCGACGGCCGCCTTCTGGGCCATTTCCGCACGGCCGACGCTCCCGTCTTCGGCTTCGACGTCGCCGTCCAGAAGGCGCGCACCGCCAACTTCTTCAGTCGCCGCGGCGCCGGCGACGAGCTGCGGCGCGCCGGCCTTTCCCTCTATCTCGGCGACGGCGTCCCCCTCGACGGCAGCGTGGCCTTCACGAGCCGCGCGGTGGGCTTCCTGGCCCAGCCGCTGTACCCCCCCGGCATCGACGGGACCGATGCCGGGCCCTTCTCGTCGCCGCGCGCGGAGTGGAGCCCCTTCAACACGGGACTCCAGCTCGACCTCGTGGAGGATGCGCTCTTCTCGTTCCTGGCGACGCTGCGCTCTCCCGGCGCGTGCAGCGCCGCGATTCCCGCGCTCGCGAACGGGATCACGATCTTTCCGGGCGGCGTGCCCCTCTACAAGAACGGGACGCTCGCCGGCGCCATCGGCGTCAGCGGCGACGGCGTGGACCAGGACGACCTCATCGCCTCCGCGGGCGCGGCCGGCTTCGACGCGCCGCCGGAGAAGCGCTCCGACCGGCTCGTCATCCGCGGCGTCCGCCTTCCCTACGTCAAGTTCCCGCGCCACCCCGACCTGTGAGAACGATGCGCCGCGCGGCCGTGCTTCTGCTCGCCCTCGCGCTCGCGGCGACGGCGGCGGCCGCCGACGAGGTCCTGGTCCTGAAGGACGGACGAAAGATCCCCGTCACCCGGCTCGCGCGGCGCGACGGCCAGGTCGTCTTCCAGACGACGAAAGGCGAGGTCTTCTCGGTGCCGGAGAGCGACGTCGTCTCGCCGCCGCTCGCCTCCATCCCGCTCTACCAGCCGCCGGCGGCGGCCCCGCCGCCGGGCTCGCCCCAGGTGCTGGTGCTGAAAGATGGACGAAAGATCCCCGTCACGCGTCTCGCCCGACGGGGCGGCTTCGTCCTCCTCCAGACGGTGCAGGGCGAGGCGTTCTCGGTTCCGGAGAGCGACGTGGTCTCGCCGCCCCTCGAAACGATCCCGAGCCTCGAAGCCGCGCCGGCTCCCTCGCCGGCGCCCATGCCCGAGGCCCCGCCCTCCCCGACGCCCTCGCCGGCGGCGGCCGCACCCGCCTCGCCCGCACCGCCGCCCGACTTCGTCCCCATGCGAGACCGCTGGGACATCCCGTACCCGGAGGACCCGCGTTTCGTGAAGGGACGCCTCATCGATCCCTACGACCAGAACGTGCTCAAGGGCGACAGGCCGGTCATCGGCGACTCGATCTTCCTCGTCCTCACCGGGATCCTCGACATGCCCCTCGAGCAGCGGCGGCTGCCCGTGGCCAGCGGCGTGAGCACGAAGGATCCCGGAAGCGTGGAGTTCTTCGGCCGCGGCGGCCAGACCTTCACGTCGCCGCGGGCGCTGGTATCGGCCGAGATCTTCAAGGGTCAGACGGCGTTCCGCCCCAAGAGCTTCGCGATCAAGGCCACCGGCGCGTTCGATCTCAACTACCTGCGCGTGCAGGAGACCAACAACGTCAACGTCGACGTCCGCGAGGGCACGACCCGCCGGCGTCACGATTTCTCGCTCGAGGAGGGCTTCGCGGAGGCCAAGCTCGCCGACCTGTCTCCCTATTTCGATTTCGTGTCGGTGCGCGCGGGCATCCAGCCGTTCGTGTCCGACTTCCGCGGCTTCGTCTTCGCCGACTCGAACCTCGGCGCGCGCCTGTTCGGCAACGCGGCGAACAACCGGTGGCAGTACAACGCCGCCTACTTCGACCTGCTCGAGAAGGAGACCAACAGCGAGCTGAACACCTTCGAGAAGCGAGAGCAGAAGGTCTTCGTCGCCAACCTCTTCCGGCAGGACTTCCTCGCCCACGGCTACCAGGTCTCCCTCAGCTACCACCGCAGCCAGGACGACGCGTCCACGCACTACGACGCCAACGGGTTCCTGGTCCGGCCGGCCAAGGTCGGCAGCTTCCGGCCCCACGAGATCCGCGCCAACTACGTCGGCCTCGCCGGCGACGGCCACCTGGGGCGGCTGAACGTCTCCCACGCGTACTACTACGTCTTCGGAACCGACGGCGATCAGCCGCTGGCCGGCGGCCCGCAGGACATCCGCGCGCAGATGGCGGCGGCCGAGCTGTCGATCGACCGCAACTGGCTCCGGCTCAAGCTGTCCGCCTTCTGGGCCTCGGGCGACGACGACGCGACGGACGGCCAGGCGCGCGGCTTCGACAGCATCTACGACGGCCCCAGCTTCGCGGGCGGGCCGTTCAGCTTCTGGAACCGCTCGGCCATCGCGCTCACGCAGACGGGCGTGCTGCTGAAGGCTCCCGGCAGCCTGCTCCCGGACCTGCGCGCGAACAAGTTCGAGGGCCAGGCGAGCTTCGTCAACCCCGGCCTGCTGCTGCTGGGCCTGGGCCTCGATGCGGAGATCACGCCGAAGCTGAAGGCCGTCGTGAACGCCAACTACCTGCGGTTCGACAAAACGGGGGCGCTGGACCTGCTTCTGTTCCAGCCGGGGATCCGGAAGAGCATCGGCGTCGACCTCGGGGCCGGCTTCCTGTGGCGCCCGCTGCTGAACGAGAACGTGCTCGTCGAGGGCGGATTCACCGGACTGCTGCCGGGCGCGGGCTTCGACGACATCTACACGTCGACGTGCGGCGTGCCGGGCTGCGGCGCCCCGAGCCGCAAGTTCTTCAACGGTTTCCTGCGGCTCAGGCTGGCCTACTAAGGAGCGCAAGGGATGCGGCAGGGCGGGCTCTCACGTCGGGCCATGGCGCTGGTCGAGGTCGCATGCGTGGCGATGCTCGCCCTGGCCGCCCTGGGACGCTTCGGCCTCGCCCAGGCTCCGGCCACGCTCTCCGGCCAGAGTCAGGAAGACGCCGACCGCAAGAGCGCCGGCTGCATGAGCTGCCACACGCAGACCGACCAGCGCACGATGCACCGCTCGACGTCGGTGCGGCTCGGATGCGTCGACTGCCACGGCGGCAACGCGGGGGTGAAGGCCGGCGGCGGAGCGGGCGCGCCCGGGTACCAGGACGCGATGCGCCAGGCCCACGTCCAGCCGAGGAGGCCCGAGGTCTGGAAGACCGCGGCCAACCCGGAGCGCAGCTACACGGCGCTGCTCGATGAGGGCCTCGACTTCGTGCGCTTCGTCAACCCGGGCGACCTGCGGGCGGCGCCGGTCGCCTGCGGCCCCTGTCACGCGCAGGAAGTGCGGTCGGTCTCGAAGAGCTTGATGACCCACGGCGCCTTCCTGTACCAGGCGGCGACGTACAACAACGGTGTTCTCCCCGGCAAGGACGCGATCCTCGGCGAGAGCTACGGAGCCGATGGCGGCGCGAGGATGGTCAAGGCGGTTCCTCCACCGACGCCGGAGGAGACCCGCGACAAGGGAGTGCTGCCCTGGCTCGTCCCTTTCCCGCGATGGGAGCTGAGCCAGACCGGCAACCCCTTCCGCGTGTTCGAGCGCGGCGGCCGCCGCCGGCTGGAGGTCGGCCTGCCCGATAGAGAAGAAGAGCCGGGCCGTCCGGACAAGGGCCTCTCGCCCCGCGGACCGGGAACGCTGAACCGCACCGATCCGATCATTCTCGGCGCCCAGAAGACGCGCCTCGTCGACCCGCTCTTGTCGATGCTCGGCACCAACGACCACCCGGGGGACTATCGGTCGAGCGGCTGCACGGCCTGCCACGTCGTGTACGCGAACGACCGCTCCCGCTCGAACTCGGGGCCGTACGCGTCCTTCGGGAACCTGGGCCTGAGCCAGACGAAGGATCCGACCATAAAGAAGGATGAGGCGGGCCACCCGCTCCGCCACGAGTTCACGGAGTCGATCCCCTCCGCGCAGTGCATGACGTGCCACATGCACCCTGGCACGAGCATGGTCTCGACCTATCTCGGCTTCACCTGGTGGGACAACGAGGCCGACGGCACCCACATGTATCCCAAGGAGTCACGCAAGCTGAGCGCATCGCAGCAGGCCGAGATCGAGCGCGCCAACCCGGAGGGTGCGGCTCTTCGCGGCCTGTGGTCGGACCGGAAGTTCCTGGCTGACGTCTCGACGCTCAACCCGCAGCTCAAGCGCACGCAGTTCGGCGACTTCCATGGCCACGGCTGGGTCTTCCGCGCCGTCTTCAAGAAGGACCGCAAGGGAAGCCTCCTCGACGCCGCGGGGAAGATCGTCCCCGACGAGGATCCCGACAAATTCCGGAAAGCCGTCCACCTGAAAGACATCCACCTCGAGAAGGGCATGCACTGCGTCGATTGTCACTTCAAGCAGGACGTCCACGGCGACGGCAAGCTCTACGGGGAGCCGCGGGCGGCAGTGGAGATCGACTGCATCGACTGCCACGGCACCGTAGGCGCGCGGGCCAGCCTCGTCACGTCCGGCCCCGCCTCGCCGGGCACCGACCTGACCTCGCTCACGACGCCGTTCGGCGAGCCGCGCTTCACGAGCCGCCGGGGCCGCGTGACCCAGAAGAGCATGGTCACCGAGGGTGTCGAGTGGGAGGTCCCCCAGGTCCTCGACACCATCACTCCTGGCCACCCGCGCTACCGTGAGGCTTCCCGCCTGGCCAAGACGATCCAGCGCGACGGCGCCACCTGGGGGGACGCGGGCGCGGACTCGAAGTCCCTCGCCCACGCCAACAGCAACATCACCTGCTACGCCTGCCACTCGGCGTGGACGACGAGCTGCTTCGGCTGCCACCTGTCGATGAAGGCCAACCAGAAGAAGCCGAACCTCCACAACGAGGACGGCGAGAGCCGCAACTGGACGAGCTACAACTTCCAGACGCTGCGGGACGACATCTTCTTCCTCGCCCGGGACGGGACGGTCACGAAGAACCGCATCGCCCCCGCCCGCTCGTCGTGCGCGGTCGTCGTCTCCTCCCAGAACCAGGACCGCGAGTGGATCTACTCGCAGCAGCAGACCACGTCCTCGGCCGGCTTCTCGGGAACCGCGTTCTCGACCTACGTCCCCCACACCGTGCGCGCCACCGAGACCCGCACCTGCACCGACTGCCACGTGTCGAGGGACGGCGACAACAACGCCTGGATCGCGTCCCTCCTCATGCAGGGCACCGGGCTCATGAGCTTCGTCGGCCGGTATGCCTGGGTCGGCGAGGGCGGCTCAGGCCTCGAGGGCGTGGCCGTCACCGAGCGCGACGAGCCGCAGGCCGTCATCGGCAGCCGCCTCCACGAGATGGCCTATCCCGAGCGCTACCGCGCCCACGCCGCGCGCGGCGCGCGCCTGCGCGAGGCCTACGGCCACGGCGGCAACGTCTTGTCCCTGCAGCTCCGCGGCGAGTACCTCTTCGCTGCGCAAGGCAAGGGCGGGCTACGCATCTACGACGTGGCCCAGATCGATCACAAGGGCTTCAGCCAGCGGATCAGCACCGCGCCCGTTTCCTCCCTCGGCCAGAAACTCTACGTGAAGACGAAGGACGCGACTTCGGTCGCGCTGCCGACGACGCAGACCGTCGACGCGGGGCGGGCCGTGCGGCCGGAGAACCAGGAGCAGAAGGTCCACCCGATCTACGACTACGCGTTCGTGACCGACCGCGAGGAAGGGCTGGTCGTCGTGGGTCCGCTCCACACGCTGCTCGACGGCGATCCGCGGAACAACTTCGTCCACCACGCGGCGACGTTCAACGAGGGCGGCGCCCTCACCGGCGCCACTTCGATGGCGATCGCGGGAACCGTCGGCTACGTGACGACGCCGCAAGGCATCGTGGTCCTGGACCTGGACGACCCGCTCGTGCCGAAGGTGCTGGCCCGCATCGGAGCGCCGGCGGTGAAGGAGCCGCGTGGCCTCGCCGTCCAGTTCCGCTACGCGTTCGTCG
>QHVJ01000317.1 GCA_003222275.1 Acidobacteriota bacterium
ACTCGCCGGCCAGGATCATCACGATGCGGTCGAGGCCGAGCGCGATGCCGCCGTGGGGCGGCGTGCCGTACTGCAGCGCCTCGATGAAGAAGCCGAACCGCTCGCGCGTCTCGTCGTCGGTGAGCGAGAGGAGCTTGAACACCTTGGCCTGCAGCGCCGAATCGTGGATGCGGATGCTGCCCCCGCCCACCTCGGTCCCGTTGAGGACGATGTCGTAGGCCTGGGCCCGCGCCTTCGCGGGATCGCGGTCGAGCAGCGGCACGTCCTCGTCGAGGGGCGCGGTGAAGGGGTGGTTGACGCTCTGCAGCCGGCCACCGGCACCGTCGCGCTCGAAGAGCGGGAAGTGGGTCACCCACAGGAAGCGGTAGGCCTTCTCGTCGACGAGCCCTAGCTCGCGGCCCATCTCGAGGCGCAGGATGCCGAGCGACATGGCGAGCGGCGCCGGCTCGTCGACCGCCACCAGCACGGTGTCGTCGCGGCCGGCCCCCGCTTTGGCGAACAGCCGGCGCGCGACATCCTCGCGCGCGCCCTTCTTGACGAGGTTGCCCACCGATTCGTCGGTGGCCTTGAGGCTGACGAGATTGCGTTTGCTGGCACGCGCATCGGGCACGATCCGCCCGAGCCAGGTGTCCTCGTTGATCTTGCGCAGCCGCGTTCCCGAGACGCCTCCCGCCGACGGCAGCACGATCGCGCGCGCCCGCGCTCCGGCGGCGATGAGGCCGGGGAAGGTATCGAGCCCCAGCGTGCTCATCTCCTCGGTGACGTCGGAGATCTCCATCCCGAAGCGCATGTCCGGCTTGTCGGACCCGTAGCGCTCCATGGCCTCGGCGTAGGTCAAGCGCGGAAAGGGCCGCGCGACCTCGACGCCGACGAGCGCGGTCAGGCGCTGAAAGAGCGGCTCGATCAGCTCGATGATCGTCTCCACGCGCGGATATGACATCTCGACGTCGACCTGCGTGAACTCCGGCTGGCGGTCGGCCCGCAGGTCCTCGTCGCGGAAGCAGCGGGCGACCTGGAAGTACTTGTCCATGCCCGCCACCATGAGGATCTGCTTGAAGATCTGCGGCGACTGCGGCAGCGCATAGAAGCTGCCGTGGTGGATGCGCGACGGGACGAGATAGTCGCGCGCGCCCTCGGGCGTGGACTTGGTGAGGAACGGCGTCTCGATCTCGTAGAACCCCTGCTCGTCGAGGTAGCGGCGCACGTCCATCGTCACCCGGTGGCGCAGCGCGATGTTGCGCTGCATGCGCGGCCGGCGCAGGTCCAGGTAGCGGTACTTGAGCCGGATGTCCTCCGAGGTGGTGAGCTCGTCCTCGATCGGGAAGGGCGGTGTGCGCGCCTCGGAAAGGACGCGGATCTCGCGCGCGAGCACCTCCACGGCCCCGGTGGGGATCTTCGGGTTCACCGTGTCCGACGAGCGCGCGGCGACCTCGCCCACCACCGCGAGCACGTACTCGCCGCGCACGCGGTCGGCGGCGGCGTGGGCCTCCTTCGACACCTCCGGCCGCGCCACGACCTGGCACAGGCCCTCCCGGTCGCGGAGGTCGACGAAGACGACGCCGCCGAGGTCGCGGCGGGTCGCCGCCCATCCCATCAGGGTGACGGTGCGGCCCACGTCCCCTTCCCGCAGCGCCCCGCAGTAGTGGGTGCGCTTCAGGTCACCCAGCGTCTCGGCCACGCATCTTCTCCTCGATGTACTCGGCCAGCTTCACGTCGCTCACGCGCTCCTGGGTCGACGTCGTCATGTCGCGCACCGTCCACACGTCGTCGGCCAGCTCGTCCTCGCCCATGATCGCGACGTACCGGGCGCCGAGCTTGTCGGCCTTCTTCATCTGCGACTTGAGGCCGCGGGCCTCGTGGTCCACCAGCACCCGCACCCCGGCCTCCCGCAGATCGTGCTGGATGAGCAGGGCGCGATCGAAGGCCCTCGGCACGAGCACGGCGAGGAACGCGTCGCAGCGCGACTCCTGCGGGCCGGGCGGGATCAGCATCACCAGCCGCTCCATGCCGAGCGCGAAGCCGATGCCGCTGAGGTCGGGGCCGCCGAGGTCCCGCACGAGGCCGTCGTAGCGTCCGCCCCCGAGCACGCTGTTCTGGGCGCCGAGGGCGGCGCTCGTGACCTCGAACGTCGTGCGCGTGTAATAGTCGAGGCCGCGCACCAGCCGGTGGCTCAGCTCGTACGGGATTTCCAGCAGCCCCAGCTCGCGGCGAACCTCGGCGAAGTGATCCCGGCACTCGGCGCAGAGGTGGTCGGATATCTTCGGCAGGCTCTCGATGATGGCCTGGTCCTCGGGCACTTTGCAGTCCAGCACCCGCAGCGGATTGGTCTCCGTGCGGCGCTGGCAATCGGCGCACAGCCGGTCCTTGTGGGCCCGCAGGGCGGAGCGCAGCGTCTCGACGTACGCGGGCCGGCACTTCGCATCGCCGACCGAGTTGAGGATCAGTTGGGACTCGGTGAGCCCGCAGGCGCGGAGGTAGTCGAGCGCGAGCTGGATGATCTCGACGTCGATCGACGGCCGCTCCATGCCGAAGGCCTCCACGTCGACCTGATGGAACTGGCGGTAGCGGCCCTTCTGGGGCCGCTCCCGGCGGAACATCGGGCCGAGCGCGTAGACCTTCAGCGCGGGATCGGTCTGGTAGAGGTTGTGCTCGATGACCGCGCGCACGATGCCGGCGGTCGCTTCCGGGCGCAGCGTCAGCGACGTCTTCTCCTCGTCGCGGTCGGGGAAGGTGTACATCTCCTTGGCCACGATGTCGGTGTCGGCGCCGATGCCTCGCGCGAAGAGCTGCGTCTCCTCGAAGATGGGCGTGCGGATCTCGCGGTACCCGTAGCGCGAGAAGAGCTGGTGCGCGGCCTGCTCGACCCGGTGCCACGCGCCCACCTCGTCGGGGAGGATGTCCCTGGTTCCCTTTATGGACTTGATCACACCTTGCCTCCCTGGTCCCGCTCGGCCAGATAGGCTTCCTTGTAGTCGAAGTAATTCGCCGCATAGCGGCGCAGGCCCTCGCGCTCTTCTTCAGTGATGGGCCGGCGCACCTTGCCCGGGACGCCCATCACCAGGCTGCGCGGCGGGACCTCCATGCCCTCGGGCACGAGCGTGCCGGCGGCGATGACGCACTCGTCCCCGACTCGCGCATCGTTCAGGATCGTCGCCCCCATCCCGATGAGGCACAAGGAGCCGATCCGGCATCCGTGCAGCGTCACCGAGTGGCCGACCGTCACGTGGTCCGCCACCACCGTCGGGTGCTGCTCCTTGAAGACGTGGACGACGCAGTTGTCCTGGATGCTGCTGTACGGGCCGATGCGGATGGAATGGACGTCGCCGCGGATGACCGCGTTCATCCACACGCTCGCGTGGTCGCCCAGCTCCACGTCGCCGATGACCTGGGCCGAGACGTCGACGAACACGCGCTCGCCGAGCTTGGGCCAGATGCCTTTGTAGGGCCGGAGCATGGACTCCCCGAGAAACGGGGAGTCTAGCAGAGGCTTCGCACGCCCGGCAAACGAAGGACCGCTCGCGCGGACCGGCCCGCTGCGTCCACTCGTCCAGCCAGAGTCGCCGCGAGGTTCGGAGGAAGCGATGCCGATGCCGGCCCGACGAGATCAAGGAACGCCTCTCGAGGCACTCAGTGTGTGTGTCCAGCGGACACGCGACGTGTCGCGCTGCGACCATTATCCAGTTGCGCAGTTTGCCCAACTCCGCCCGACCACGCGCCGAAGCTGACGGCGCATGCCTAGAATAGAGTGCCGCAGCTTAGCGCGGTGTTCTGCAGACCTAGCAAGGCAGGCCCGGGATGTAGACTCCCGGCGTGCTTCTGGAGTGGGACCCCGACAAGGCGGCCGCGAACCTGGCGAAGCATGGCGTCGACTTCCACGAGGCCGGCACTGTCCTCGATGATCCGCTCTCGACCACCTTCCCTGATCCAAGCCACTCTCTAGACGAGCAGCGTTATCTAACGATTGGATCCGCCCTGTCTGGGCGTATCCTTGTGGTTGCGCATACCGACCGGGGTGAAGCGGTCCGCCTCATCAGCGCGAGGCCGGCCACCCCGAGCGAGCGAAGATTCTATGAGCAAGGTAATTAGACAAGAGCCAGACGACGATCTCCTCCCCGAGTACGACTTCTCGTCCATGAGCGGCGCTGTTCGTGGCAAGTACTACCAGCGCTACCGAGCGGGAGTGAATCTTGCACTGCTTGAGCCAGAAGTAGCCAAAGCGTTTCCCACGGACACCGCGGTCAACGACGCGCTTCGAAAGGTCCTTCGGGCCACCAAGGCGCCAAAGCGCCGCGCGAAGCTGCCGAAGAAGCGGATACAACTGACGAGGTCCGCGAAGGCTAGGCGGCGCGGCCCTCGCAGCTGATCCGCGGTGTTCTGCAGACTGAGCGGGAACGACGGATGACGTGTGGAGCGTGTTGCCGGCCATGGAATCGAGGGGATCTCGCTCGCCATCCGCGTTGGCGCTGTGGCCTTGGGCTTGACTGTCGTGCTGTGCGGGATGTCGCTTTGGCGTTTGACCCACCGTGAGAGCCGCGCCTTGAGCACGATTGGCCTCGTTGGCAATGGCTTGCTGCTGATCGGCGCCATCGCGTATGTTTCGCTCCGGTAGCAACTGGCCGTATGCGGTATGACCCGGAGGTTGCGCCCGATCCGGTCCGGTGGCTGGCCACCCCGGAGCGGAGCGTCTGGACGCGGTGCGTCGGCACCATAAGAAAGCGAAGTGCCGCGCCGAGAGTCCTGAACTCCATGCTGTCATCCACATCGCTGTTGAAACTCAGCTCGCCGAGGGACATGTAGCCACCACCGCTGCCATGGACCGCCTGATTGCCGAGGGCCTTGAGCGTCACGAAGCTTTACACGCGATTGGTTCATCGTGGCCGCGGGGATGTGTGATGTCGTGAAGTCGAAGCGACCTCACGATCCTGAGGCTTATTCGCGTAAGCTGCGCAAGCTCACTGCAGCCTCGTGGCGGGCTGGTGACGTTGAGTGATCGCATGCCGAGCGGCCGTGGTTCGTATCTGGACTCCTCCGGTCAAGTGAATCGCTAGGTACTCCTCCGTAGTTGTTTGTCAGTCATCGGGACGTTGCCGTTCGTACTCTCGATCGTACGGGCGAAACGGGACGGACTCCACGAAGAAAGGGCACGGAAGGTATGTTCAGTATCAAATCCATCTTCAAGCCTGACTACGAACGTTACGAAGGCGTCCGCCCGATCAACATCTACCTGTTGCGGCTGCTCTTCTTGTTGGTAGCCGTATTTGTCGCGAGCGACTCGTGGTCGGCCATCCTCAAGCATGAGGGCCAGTGGGATCACGTGAGGGCTGCTGCGGTGTGCATGTGGGCGTCGTATTCGGTTCTGTCAGTGTTTGGGCTGATCAGTCCTCTCAGATGGTTGCCGATTGTGATGTTCGAGATCTTTTACAAAATCATCTGGCTCGCCATCGTGGCATACCCGCTGTGGTCAACAAATCAACTGGCAGGCTCGCCGGCCGAAGGAATGACGCGTGCATTTGTATGGGTACTTCTGCCGATCGTGGCGATGCCGTGGCCTTATGCGTTCAGGACCTACGTATGGCCGTCGAAGAAGAAGAGATGATCCCCAATCGCCGACGCGCAGGCTCCGAACTCTTTGCGTGGTGATTTCGCATGTGGCGCTATTCTGAGTCTGATGTCTCTTCGTGGTGGGTGAATGAGTGAAGGTGCGACAAGGCGCAGTCCTCCTCGTCACCATTGCCACGGCGAGCGCCGCAGTCCGGCACGCGAAGAACCCGAATCACTTGAAAGCATCCTGTCTCTCAGCCATC
>QHVJ01000318.1:0-3003 GCA_003222275.1 Acidobacteriota bacterium
CGGGGATGGCCGCGGCGGCCCGCGCGTGGGTCTGGCTGATGTTCCCGGCGCCGATGAGCCCGACGTGGATCGTCACGACCGGAGCGGGCTCAAGGCGCGGCCGAGGTGAACTCCCGATAGCGTTCTTCGGCCTGGGCGGGGGTCGGCGTCCCCGACAGGATGAGGATCCGGTGACGGAAGGTCGTCGATCGGCCGGCCGGCAGCGTGTACTTCAGCTCCTCCTTGCCGTTGCTGAACACCTTCTGCCCGAGGGGATTCGCCGCGAAGAGGCCGTAGCCGCGCGCGTGCCAGTAGGTCGGGAAGCCCGGGTTCTGGGGATGATCCAGCATCAGGATGGTCACCGGCTCGCCCTCGACCGTTCCCGAGAGGCTCACCCAGCGGCCCCGCGTTCCCCAGACGTCGTCGCCCTTCTTGCCTTCGCTGCTGAGGTACATCCCGGTCACGCCGTCGTTGTTGAGCACCGGCACCGTCGTGGCGCGGCCCTGGGAGTCGGTGTAGATCTCGGGCGTCTGGCTCGGGTGCTCGAGGCCGCGGGCGACCCGCAGGCCGAGCATGCCCTCCTTGGTGTCGTTGAAGACGACGGGCTTGTCCGCGGCGGTCAGCGTCGTGATGCGGTCGATGCTCCGCCAGTCGGGGCCGGCGCCGAAGACGTACCGCGTCTTCTCGTGGATCGCCGTCGTGCCGTCGGGCCGGATCCAATCCGACTCCGCCACCAGCTCGCCGCGGTCCTTGCCGCTCTTGCTGGAGACGATCCGGCGGTGCTGGATGGTCCCCAGGTGCGGCCGATCCTCGGCCTTCATCGCGTCGGAGTTGCCCCAGTAATCGATGCCGTCGACGTCGCCGTAGTTGAGCCACAGCCCGACGTGGTGGGGATGGTCCATGCGCTCGCCGGGACGCGGGTCGAGCGGCCACCCGCGGGTGACCAGCGTGCCCCGCGCGCTTCGCACCGGGTAGAGCACCGGCTTCTTGAGCGTGCCGGGCCAGGTGTAGGCGGTGAACGGCTTGCCGTCGACCGTCACGTCGACGCGCCGCTTGCCCTCGTCGGGGACGACCTTCACCTCCGCGGCTCCCGAAACGCTTCCCACGGCCAGTACCACGGCAATGGCGACTCCAACGCTGCTCCTCATCTCAGGCGCGACCCCCATCTTCTATCCGAAAGCCCTGCTTCTCCAGGTAGCTCTTGCTGATCTGGCCCGAGTCCTTCGGCGTGCGCGTCTTGTCGGGCACCGCGTCCAGCTCCACCACCGCCCATCCCTTGAAGCCCGCCTTCTTCAGCGCCGCGAACACGCCCGGCAGGTCGACACGCCCCCGGCCCAGCTCCACCCAGCGATAGGAGCGCGCCGGATCGGCCCCCGCCGCGGGCGGCACCGGCTCCACGTCCTTGAGATGAAGGAAGAGCAGGCGGTCGTGGTAGCGGTCGATCGCCTTCACCGGATCGCCTCCGCCCTGCGTGTAGTGGGCCACGTCCAGCTCCAGCCGGACGTAGCGCGCGTCGGCGGCGGCGAGGATCTCGTCGATCTCGCCCGGCCGCTCGCCGAGGCTGTTCATGTGGTTGTGATAGCCGAGGGGAATGCCGATGTCGGCGGTGCGCTTGCCGATCTCGGTCATCCGCTCGCCCAGGGTCCGCCGGTCGGCCGCGGTGGCCGGCCGGCCCTGGGGAAGCTGATCGGTCACCTGGAGATACATCCCCCCCACGGCGCGCACGAACGCGGCGTGGCGCTCGTGCTTCACGAACTCCTCCGCGGGGGGAGTGGTCACGCTGACACCGCCGCTGGAGAGCGCGACCATCTTCAGGTCGTGCGCCTGCAGCAGCTCCTTCAGCGCGGCCGGCTTGTCGCCGAACTCCGGGAGGATGTTCGAGCGAAGCTGGATGCCCGGGAAGCCGAGAGATGCGACGTCTTCGATGGCCTGGCGGTCGTTGCCGCCCCAGGTGATGGCGGCGTAGCCGAAGCGGATGGCCTGGGCCGACGTGGGCGGCGCACCTAGCCCCTCGGCCGCCCGCATGGCGGGCGCCAACCCGAGACTCGCCGACGCCATTCGCACGAAGTCCCGTCTCTTCATGGGCCCACGAGACTACATCCCGAGCGCGGCGTCAAGAGCTCGGCGCGATTCGGAAAAACGTCGCCGCGCCGTTGACGCGTCCTCCGGCTGCGCTATCTTTGGTATTCAAGCCGTTGAATCATCATTAACGCAAGGAGCCGACCATGATCCCTCCCATGATCGCTTCGCGGCGGAGCCTCCGTGCGCCCGCCCTGGTCCTCGTCTTTCTCGCGGGCGCGTCGCTGGCGGTCGCCCAGGAATCGCGCGGCACGATCCTCGGGCGCGTCACCGATCCTGACGGCGGGGCGCTTCCCGGCGCCAGCGTCGCGGTCACGAACGAGAGCACCGGCGTCAGCTCCCGGACGGTGACGCAGCCCGACGGGGCCTATGCGGTCCGTTTCCTGGTCCCGGGCATCTACCGGGTCGAAGTGGAGATGCCCGGTTTCAGCAAGTACGCGCAGTCCGGCATCACGCTCGCCATCGGCCAGAACGCCACCGTCGACGTCCAACTCCGCCTCGGCAACGTCAGCGAGACGATCGAGGTGCGGGCCGACGCCTCGCTGCTGGATACGACCACCGGCGGCCTGGGCCAGGTGATCGGGCGGGAGCAGGTGGAGGACATGCCCCTCAACGGACGCATGGTCTTCATGCTGAACCGGCTGGCGGGCGGCGTGAACTGGCAGGTCCCGACCTTCGGGGCCACCGGCACCTCCGGACTGCGCCCGTTCGACAACCAGGGCGGCTCGGCGTGGTCCCTCAACGGAGGCCGCCTGGCCACCAACGAGTTCCTCCTCGACGGCGCCCCCGACAGCACGCGTGGCCGCTACAACTTCTCGCCGCCGGTGGACGCGGTGGAAGAGGTCAAGATCCAGACCAACACCTACGACGCCCAGTACGGGCGGACCGGCGGCGGCATCGTCAACATCACGCTCAAGACCGGAGCCAACGATCTGCACGGCCGGG
>QHVJ01000318.1:3064-15657 GCA_003222275.1 Acidobacteriota bacterium
AGGAGCAAGACCTTCTTCATGGCCGCTCTCGAGGGCCTGCGAGAGCGGGTGCCTTTCCCCATCACGACCAGCGTCCCCACCGAGCGCGAGAAGCGCGGCGACTTCTCCCAGAGCGGCCTGACGATCTACGACCCCCTCACGACGCGCACGGTGGACGGGCGGCTGGTGCGCGACCCCTTTCCGGGCAACGTCCTCCCGGCCGACCGCATCAACCCCATCGCGCTGCAGATCCTGCAGCAGATCTATCCGGCGCCGAACGTAGCCGGCCAGCGGCTCAACAACTACGCCAACCCGGTGAACAAGGGCCGCTACGACTACGACGCCGAGCTGGTGCGCTTCGACCACTACTTCTCGGGCTCGAGCAAGTCGTTCCTCACGCTGTACCGGAACCACCGGAACGAGTTCCGCAGCAACAACGGCCTGCAAGGGACCTTCGCCAACCAGGGACAATGGCCCCAGACCCGCAAGAACTACGGCGGCATCCTGGACTGGGTCGGCAGCGCCGGTCCCCGCGGGCTCCTCAACGCCCGCGTGGGGTTCACCCGTTTCACGGAGTCGAGCTACCAGACCGACGTCAAGGAGTTCGACCGCGGCCAGCTCGGCTTCCGGAACCTCCCCGGCCAATACCTCCCCCGCATCGACCTCGACGAGTACACGGGGATCGGTGTCGGCAGCGAGGGCCTCAGTACCGTGGACAACACGGCCAGCTTCCAGACCAGCTACACGCACAGCTTCTCCCGCCACACGCTGAAGGTGGGAGGCGACTACCGGAACATCCGAAGCAATCCCGCCAGCACCGGGAACAGCAACGGATTCTTCGGCTTCGGCCGCGCCTTCACGCGCCGCGATCCCAACTCCGCGGACAACACGAGCGGCAGCTCCGTGGCGAGCTTGCTGCTGGGCTACCCCGCGGGCGGGAACGTGGGGGCGGGCAACGCGCGAGCGCTGCAGTGGCACTATCTGGCCCTCTTCGCCCACGACGACGTGCGGGTCACCTCCAAGCTGACGCTGAACCTCGGTCTGCGCTGGGACTACGAGTCGGGGGTCACAGAGCGGCACGACCGTATGGTGCGCGGCTTCGCGTTCGATCAGCCGAGTCCGCTCGCCGATAAGGTCCGCACTGCCCCGGGTGCCTCGCAATGCCCGGCTTGCGCCGACCTCAAGGGCGGCCTGCTCTTCGCGGGCCAGGGAGGCGTGCCCCGGTCCTTGTTCGAGCCGGACCGGAACAACGTCCAGCCCCGTGTCGGCTTCGCCTACTCGGTCAACCCGAAGACCGTGATCCGGGGCGGCTACGGCCTGTACTACCAGTACCGCAGCCAGTTCGGATCGCAGACCGGCTTCTTCGTGGACACGCCATACATCGCGAACGACATCACGGGGCGAGTGGGCGTGCCCGAGCTGGGGCTCAACACGTTCTCCAACCCTTTCCCGACCGGCCTGATCGCGGCCCCGGGAGCGAGCCAGGGCCTGCTGACGCAGGTGGGGCAGGGGATCAGCTTCGACGACCCGACCAACAGGGTTCCCCACATCCACGCGTTCAACCTCACCGTCGGCCGGCAGATCGCGCGGGACCTCATGGTGGAGGTCAGCTACGTGGGGAGCCGGATCGGCGATCTGGCGGTAGGAAGGAACATCAACGACGTCAGCGCCGCCGACCTCGCCCGCGGGGCCGCGTACCTGCAGGAACGGGTGCCCAACCCCTTCGCGGGCCTGGTCCCCGGCTCGAGCTTCAACGGATCCACCGTCCAGCGCCAGCAACTCCTGCGCCCGTACCCCCAGTTCGGCGGCATCACCGAGAACTCGATGTCCATCGGGAAGACCTGGTACAACGCGATCCAGTTGATCGTCCAGAAGAGGATGTCCAAGGGCCTGAAGTTCACCAGCTCGTACACCTACTCGCGTACGAAAGAGAAGAACAACTTCCTCAACAACCAGGACACCGAGCTGGTGGAGCAAGTGACCGATTACGACCGGCCCCACGTCTGGGTCTTCAGCGGCACCTGGGAGCTGCCCTTCGGCAGGGGCCGCCGGTTCGGAGGGGAGGCCCACGGGCTGCGCGAGGTCCTCATCGGTGGGTGGCAGTTCAACTGGGACTTCGCCGCGCAGTCGGGCCGGCCGCTCGACGAGCCCGGCGGCCTGGAGCCAGTCGCTTCGGCCAAGCTCGACCATCCGACACCAGAGCACTGGTTCAACACCTGCTACCTGGATCTCAACGGCGTGGCCCAGAAGTGCCTGACGGGCGAGACACCGGTCTGGCGCCAGCGGCCGCCGTTCACGCTGCGGACCACGCCGAATCGCTTCTCCGACATCCGTGTGCCCTGGAAGCCGACGCTCGACGCCTCCGTGTTCAAGACCTTCCGGTTCAACAACCGGTACCGGCTACAGCTGCGGTTCGAGGCCTTCAACGCCTTCAACTCGGTGATCTACCCGCAGCCCAATACCGACTTCACCAGCCAGAACTTCGGCACGATCGCCGACCCCAAGGGCACGATCTACTTCCCGCGGAACGTGCAGATTGGCGTGAAGTTCTTGTTCTGAGTCTTGCGCTGACCCGCGGGCAACGGGATAGAGTAGCGTCATGACAGTCACGGGTCGGCGCTACTCTGCCCTTGTCGCGCTCGGCATCCTGCTGGGCGCGGCGCCCGCGGTGGCCCAGGTCAGGGCCGACAAGGTCGCCTGCTTCGACCAGCCCGACTGCGACCGGCTGTCGAACGGCACGGTCGAGGTCGTGGTGCCGACCGCGTTTGGCCCGCGCATCGCCCGCTACGGCTTCGTCGGCCAGGAGAACGTGCTCGGCGAGGCGCCGGGCGGCTCCGTCACGGATCTGGGGGAATGGAAGCCGCGGGGCGGGCATCGCCTGTGGCATGCGCCGGAAGGCATGCCGCGCAGCTATTCACCCGACAACGCGCGGGTGGAGCGCGAGATCTCCGGCCGCACGATCCGGCTCCGTCAGGCCGTGGAGCCGAAGGTCGGGATGCAGAAGGAGATCGCGGTCACGCTCGATCCGTCGGGCACGCACGTCACCGTCCGTCACATTCTCACCAACCGCACGCTGTGGCCCGTGGAGCTGGCGGCATGGGCAATGTCGATCATGAACGGCGGGGGGACCGTCATCCTCCCGCAGGAGCCCTACGTCGACCAGCCCCACAACCTCCTCCCGGTGCGGCCGCTGGTCATGTGGTCCTACACGGACCTCAGCGATCCCCGCTTCGCCATCGGAGCGAAGTACATCCGCCTGCGCGTGCTCGCCGATCGCACGGAGCCGCAGAAGATCGGCATCGGCAACCGGCAGGGCTGGGCCGCGTACCATCGCGGGCGCACCCTGTTCGTGAAGCGCATCCCCTACGACGACGCCGCACGCTACGCCGACTTCGGCTCCAACTGCGAGACCTACGTCAAGGGCTCGTTCGTCGAGCTCGAGTCTCTAGGCCCGCTCCAGCGACTAGAGCCCGGCGCCGCGACCGAGTACGTCGAGCACTGGTACCTCTTTCCCGACGTGGAGATCGGCGGGACCGAGGCCACGCTGGACGCCGCCCTCCAGCCGCTGCTCCCGAAGACCGTGCCGCGCTAGCGTCAGGGCGTGCGCGTTTTCCCACCCAGGCGTCGCTTGCTGATCTTTCTCGCGGCTCTCGTCCTCGGCCTCGTGCTGGTGCCCGTGCTCTTCGAGAAACGGCTGATCTATTTCCCATTCCGCGCCCTCGAGGTGACGCCGAAGGAGCTCGGCCTGCGCTATGAGGAGGCGCGGCTCGTCGCCGAGGACGGCATCACCCTCCACGGCTGGTTCCTGCCCGTGGAGGGCTCACGCTTCACGGTGCTCGTCTGCCACGGCAACGCCGGCAACATCAGCCACCGGCTGGACCGGGCCATGCTGATGCACGCCAAGCTGAAGACCGACGTCTTCCTCTTTGATTACCGCGGTTACGGGCTCAGCCAGGGCGCGCCGGACGAGGAGGGCACGTACCGGGACGCGCGGGCCGCCCATCGCTACCTGAGCACGGCGCGCGGCGTCGCCCCCGGCAACCTCATCATCTTCGGCGAGTCGCTCGGCGCCGCCGTCGCGCTGCAGCTCGCGCTCGAAGTGCCGGCGCGGGCGCTCGTCCTCGAGGCTCCGTTCACGTCGATCTCCGACATGGCCGGCAGCGTGCTCCCGTTCCTTCCCGTCGGCCGCCTGCTGCGCACGCGCTACGACAATCTGGCCAAGATCGGCGGGTTGCGGATGCCGCTCCTCATCCTGCACGGCGATCGCGACACCACCGTGCCCTTCGCGCAGGGGCGGCGGCTCTTCGCGGCCGCACCCGAGCCCAAGCAGTTCTTCCCCATCCCGGGCGCCGGGCACAACGACACCTATTTCACCGGGGGGGATCCGTATTGGCGGGCGTGGGGCGAGTTCCTGGGCGGGCTGGCCGCGGCTACGGGCTCGAGTCACTAGACGTGCGGCGCGATCCCCTGTCCGGGCGCCAACAGCGTAGCGAGATGTTCCCCACGGTGGCCGGCCCTTGCCTCGCGTGGGGATGAACGTGGTGGAACTCCAGGAAGGTCCGCTCCGAGCACCTCCGTCCGCTGGGAGCTACGTATGCGCACTGGCCGCCGTCCCGCCGCCAGACCACGCGCTTGACCTCCTGCGGGGCGTCGCGTGAACGCGCACCCGGCTTCCGGCCCGATCTGTCCGTCTCGGGACGGATAGGTGCACGGGAACGCGGCTTCGCCGCCGACCCGAGCTTCCTCCTCTCGACCGTCTCGAGCAGCAGGGTCACGGCGCGGTCGAAAATCGCGCCCGCATCACCGTCCGGGATCTCGCGGCGGAGAAGTCCCTGAAGGCGGCGAAACTTGTTGTGGGTCTCCTCGCCCATGGTGAACTGCACCCGGTAGCGCTCGGGGGCCGTGGGCCGGATGATCGGCCGGGTTGTCGCGACGAACGGCGCGGGCGAAAGGGCGGCCGCGTGGGTCGCTTCCGCCGGCAAGCCGCTCGCCACCGCGGCGGGCGTGGCCGGCGATGATCGCGTCGCCGTCCATGTGGGCAGCTTGCGCACGGAAGTCGGGACGTCAGGTCGCGGGGCCAGCTCGGCCACCAGGACTTCGATCTGCGGGCGGCTGCGACCGCTGGCTTTCCCGAGAACGGCCTGGTGATTCTCCGGCGTGAGGTGCCGCCCCAGCAGCCGCACGGCGGTGAGGGTCACCTGTCCCGACGCGAGCAGATCGACGATTACCGGGAAACGACGGCAGGCCCTGGCGGCCTCGATACGATTGCAGGCCGCGTCTTCCGAGAGCCGCAGGGCATGGGTGCAATAGCTGAAGAGGGAACCGTAGCCCTGGGCCGCATAGACGGACGGGCGGCTGTCGAGCGCCGCCAGGTGGGCGACGAGGTCGACGCATGCTTCGCGCTCCCTACGCGCAAGCATGTCGAGGCGCGCGAGCAGATCGTGATCCGACAGTCCAGCCGCGGTGGCGAGGATGTTGGTCTTCATGCCTCCTGTGTATCACGAGTGATTTTGGGCTTCGGACAAGGGCCTGAGACCTCGCCGCAGCGCCGAGTGCGCGTGCCTTCACCGCGCGCGATGATTTCGGCTCAGAAGCGGCTCGGCGCGGCCAGTAGGCGTCCAGACAGCCCGCGTGGAGCGAGCCGGCGGCGGAAATCGATTCCGCACTTCAGAGAC
Source organism: Acidobacteriota bacterium (assembly GCA_003222275.1). GTDB lineage: Bacteria > Acidobacteriota > Vicinamibacteria > Fen-336 > Fen-336 > AA32. The sequence continues at coordinate 8,719 of QHVJ01000318.1, forward strand.
CGGGTCCGAAACTCATCGCCATCGCAAATAAAATTTTGGCTGAGTACGGCCGTTCAGCTCCTCTTGATTTGACGCCGCGGGCTTCGTGGCCGAGCTGCCTGCGGACCCGCAGCTCTGTCCCGTGTCGCTTCGGCCAGGAGGCTCTTCGGAGCCTGCAGTTGCCAGGCCTGCTCGAGGATTTGCTCCAGCAGGTCCACACGCACCTGCTTCAGACGGATCAGCATTGCCGGGTACGGCCGATAGTGGTCCGTCAGATAGAAGGCCGCCGGATCCAACTCGAGGAGCACGTCGCGGTCGGAGAAACCGATCTTTATGGCAACGCTCTCCCCGTCCTCCTTCAGGCGAGCAAGAAACTTCTTGCGAACGTGCAGAGCCGGGGTCCCGTAGGACGTGCCTTGCTCCACGCCGGGCAGCTTCGTCGCCATCTTGCACAGCGCCGACCACGTCGTGCCGCGTCTGGCCGGGCTCCCTCGCTTGCCCATCGTGCTTCACTCACCTCATGTCCGCCCGCGCGCCTGGGGGTGTTCACTCAAGCACCGCGATCGCCTCAATCTCGATCAAGAACCCAGGATCCGCAAGCGAGACGACGCCGATCCACGTCGTGGCCGGCTTCGCGGACCCACGGAAGGACTCTCGAAGGGCGTTGCCTATGGTTTCTGCCTTTTCAGGGCGGTAGTCTACGACGTAGATCCGCAGGCTGACCACGTCGCCGATGGTGCCCCCGCTCGCTTCGACGACAGTCCGCACATTCCGAAACGCCTGCCTCGCTTGATCCGCCAGGTCGGCGCCGCCGACGAGCTGCTTGTTCGCATCCCATGCCGTCTGGCCCGACACGTACAAGGTTCGTGTCCCGCTCGCCGCGACTGCCTGCGAGAACCCATGGTCTCGGCTTCGGAACAACGATGGTGGATTGATGTACTCCTTCGGCATGCGTCAGCGTCCCTCAAACTCGCCCCGGGACGAGTTCGGACTCACTCGACCTTCACCCGGAAGCCTGCGCACGACTCGTGGCCCTCGATCCCGTCCGTGGCGCACACGGTGGCCTGGTACACGCCGGGCGTCTCGTAGGTGTGGTCGTTGCGGCAGAAGTAACGCGTATGCCGGCGACCGTCTCCCCATGCCAGCGTGAACGTCAGCGGGTAGCCGTCTACCGGGGGCACGGGACGCGACCCGCACAGGCTCACGTTCAGGGTGAAGGGCGCGGCGCCGGAAGGCGGGTTCGGGTTGAGCTTCACGGAGAGCGAAACGGGCTGCGTTGGCGCGGGCGGGAGCGTGGAAGGAGGCGTCGGCGCGGGCGAGGGTGTGGTCGTAGGGGTGGGGCTGGCCGTGGGAGCCGTCGAGCTATGGCATCCCGCCGCCAGGCAGAGGCCCACCAACGCGAGCGCGCCCGCCTCGCCGCGCGCCCATCTCACGTGCGGCGCAGCCATACGACGGCCGCGCCGGGAGCGCCGCCGCCCTCCTCCTGTTTCTGCCACTCCGCCTCCGAGATGACACGGATCGGCTCCAGGCGCTTGCTGCCGAGCCCGCGGTTGATCTCGGGCAGCCGCCCGCTGATGAGCTGATTGAGCTCCCGGATGACGTCCTCCAGCTCCCGGCCGAGAGCCTCGGTACGGGCCAGCTGCGACGCCGTCGGCCGGCCGTCGTATCCGTTGACGTCGCCGTAGAGCCCGCCCAGGTACTCGCGAAGCCGCTCCTCACCCGTGATCATGCCCCCTTCCTTCGTGGCGACGATCTTGCCGCGGATGGCGTCGGCGGCCTGGGCCAGCGACGTGAGCTGCCGCGCGAGAGAGTCGTTCTTGCCGAGCTTAGCGCCCCGGGCGTTGGCCTGGTCGCGGACGGCGATGATCGTGTCCACCGCCCAGCTCATGTGGTTCAGCAACTGCGACAGCCGGCTCACCAGCTCGAACTGCGCCCGGCGGTCCTCCACCGTGTACTTGGCGCGTGGATCCATCAGCACGTCGAGCTTCGTCGTGTACACCTGGTCGCCCTTGGTCATCCTCACGGTGTAGGTCCCGGGGAGGACGCGGGGGCCGTACGCGGCCCCGTAGAGAGCGCTGGCTGCGGGCGGCACCTTGGGCGGCTTCAGGCGCATGGACCAGCCCGCGCGGTTCACTCCGCGGTGCTTGCCGCTGGGGACGGTGTCGACGAGCTTGCCGGCGGCATCGAGGACCTCGATCTTCAGGTCCCCGAAGACGTGCCGGCTCTTCTGGTAGTACGTGACGAAGGCCTCGCGCGGGCGGCCGGGTCCGGTGTAGGTGGCGTCGCCCTCCGGCCAGCCGCCGTTGGTGTCCATGTACTGGACGATGGGACGGCCGGGCACGAAGGCCGCCGTCTGCGTCATGACGGCCGGGTCGAGCCCGCGCAAGGGCGTGATGTCGTCGATGATCCACATGCCCCGGCCGTGCGTGGCCAGGACGAGGTCGGACTCTCGCGGGTGGACGACGAGGTCGCGCACGGCGACAGCCGGGAAGCTGGCGCCCTTGTACTGTGCCCAGTGCTGGCCGCCGTCGACGGAGATCCACAGGCCGAGCTCCGTGCCCAGGAACAGCAGATCGCGGTCCTGCGTGTCCTCCCGGATGACGTGGGCGTAACCGCGGACGCCGCTCTCCTGCACCGGCAGCGCCATCCAGGTCCGGCCGTAGTCGGTCGTCTTGTAGCAGTACGGCTTGATGTCGCCGTAGGTGTGGCGGTCGAACGCGGCGTAGGCGGTGCCTTCGTCGAAGCGGCTCGCTTCCACCCACGACACCCATGAGGCCTTGCCGATGCCGGCGACGTTGCCGACGAGGTTCGTCCACGTCTTCCCGCCGTCGCGCGTGAGCTGAACGTTGCCGTCGTCCGTGCCCACCCAGATCATCTGGCCGTTCTTCGGCGACTCGCTGATCGAGTAGATGGTCGTGTGCATCTCGGCGGCAGAGTTGTCGATCGTGACCCCGCCGGACTCCTCCTGCTTCTGCTTCTCGGGATCGTTGGTCGAGAGGTCGGGGGAGATGCGGTCCCAGGACTGGCCGTGGTCACGGGAGCGGAACAAGAACTGGGCCCCTATGTAGATCGTGCCCGTCTCGTTCGGGCTCATGTGGATCGGCGTGTTCCAGTTGAAGCGTAGCTTCTTCTCCCCGTACTGGGCGTACGGCTTGACGCTGCGCACCTCGTGCGTGAACCGGTTGACGCGGCCGATCTCGCCGCCCTGCGCCTCCGCGTACACGTACGCGGGATCCGCCGGGTCCTCGAACATCCAGAAGCCGTCGCCGCCGTACATGTTCTCCCAGCGCGAGTTGCTGACCCCGCCGGGATACGACGAGTCTCCCACCCAGGAGCTGTTGTCCTGCAGCCCGCCATAGACGCGGTAGGGATCGGCCCCGTCGGTGCTCACGTGGTAGAACTGCGAGAGCGGCAGGTTCATCAGATGCTCCCAGCGCGTGCCACCGTCGGTGCTGCGCCAGAATCCCCCGTCGTCGCCGGTGAGGACCAGGTTGGGGTTGGCGGGATCGATCCACAGATCGTGGAAGTCACCATGGGCGCTCTCGGAGGTGACGCTGAAGCTCTGCCCGCCGTTCACGCTCACGAGCAGCGGGCCGTCGGGCTTGAAGAGCTTGTTCTCGTCTTTGGGATCCACTACGAGGTGCGCGAAGTAGAAGGGCCGCCAGACCATGTACTGGCTGGCGTCGAGCGCCTTCCAGCTCGCGCCGCCATCGTCCGAGCGGAACAACCCGCTCTTCTTCGACTCGATCATCGCGTACACGACCTGCGGCTTGGACGGAGCCACCGCCACCGCGATGCGTCCGTACGGCTTGGCGGGCAGGCCCTTGCTGCTCGCCTGGATCAGCTCGCTCCAGTGCTCACCGCCGTCGGTGGACTTGAACAGCCCGCTCCCGGGACCGCCCGAGCGGAAGGTCCAACCCTGCCGCCGGAAGTCCCACGTGGAGGCGTAGAGCGTCCGCGAGTCCTGGCTGCTCATGGCGATCATGCCGCAGCCGGTCGAGAGGTTCGCGCCCGCCAGCACCTTTCGCCAGCTCTGGCCGCCGTCGGTCGTCTTGTAGACGCCGCGCTCGGCGCTGTCGTCCCAGAGGTGGCCCGTCGCGCAGGCGTAGACCGTGTTGCCGTCCCGGGGGTCCACGAGGATCCGCGAGATGCGCTCGGAGTCCTCGAGCCCGACGTTCTTCCAGTTCTCGCCGCCGTCGGTCGACTTGTAGATCCCGTCGCCGATCGAAGCGCTGTTCCGCGTCCACGACTCGCCGGTGCCGACCCAGACGTTCTTCGCGTTGCCGGGATCGACGGCCATCGCGCCGATCGACTGCGTCCCTTCCTTGTCGAAGACGGGCTTGAACGTCGTGCCGCCGTTGATAGACTTCCACACGCCGCCGCTCGCCGAGCCGACGTACACCGTCAGGCGGCCGCCCTCGTCGACGGCCGTCAAGGCGGCGATGCGGCCGCTCATCGCCGCGGAGCCGATGTTGCGGGCGGGGAGTCCCGAGATGGTGCCGGCGTCGTAGCGGACGGGCGCCTGCGCGGCGGCCGCGGTCGCGATCAGCAGCGCTCCGGCCGTGGCCCAGGCCCGGAAGGGGTTCACGAGGTGGTGGCGGGCTCTCATCGCGCTAGGATCCTTTCACGGGAGGCCTGGGCATCTTGAAGGCCGCGTCGTCGATGGGCACGTTGGCCTCGATGCTCTCGATGGTGACCTTGGCCCGCACGCTCGGGTTGTTCTTGGGTCCGCTCTCGATCGAGTAGGGGAGCATGACGCCTGCGACCGGCTTGTAGGAGCCGAGGTCGGTCTGGCGCTCCCGCACGGCGCCGCGGATGAACTGCTGCCGCTCGGTCCGGATCTCGAGCGAGCTGTCGGGATCCAGGTAGTAGTACACGATGTCGCCGTTCTTCAGCGTGCACTTCAGCCGGTACACGTCGTCCCCGTCGACTGTGTCGCGCCCGAGGTACTCGACCGTGTGTCCCTTCTCCTTGTAGTCGATGAGCGGACCGTCCATGTCGGCGTCCTCGACGAGGTCGCGCAGGTCGTCTTCCCCCAGCAGCTGCGGGTCCTTCCGGCCCTCGAAAGGCGAGATCTGCCAGCCCGTCTGCCCATCGTAGGCCTGGATGGCCGTCATACCCTGGACGGTGAACGTCGAGCGCAGCATGGCCGGACGCTTGAGCTCCTGACCGACGACGGCCGTGAAGCTGCCCTGGTTCAACCGCCCCTTGATCCGCAGCGTCTTGATCGCCTTGATCTTCTCCAGGCCGCCCTTGGGTTCTTGGCGACGAGCTCGTCGGCGGTCTGCGCCCAGGCCGAGGCGGCCAGCCACAGAAGGCCGAGCACGACGGGGGCGGTCTTGCGCATTCGGTTCAACTCCTTGTTTTTCGCCGATATACGGTCCGCAGCGCATTCTAGCGCAGGGAATGGACAATCGGCGGGGAGGTCCACGCGGGCCCCGCAGCGTCGCTACAATCGGGGCACGGCATGCCCGTCCTGCTCATGGTGGACCGGTCTGAGCCCGGACCCCGCAACGAGCCGCGCATCTCCGCGATGCTGTGGTCGACGGACAAGGATCCATGGCTTCTGGAGGCGCAGCAGTTTCGCAGCGAGAGGGAGCTCCGGCAGTGGTTGGCTGAGATCGCGGCGAAGTACAAGGACATCGCGGTGCGGTGGACCGAGAAGCTGAAGGCGGAAAAGCCGCTGGCCGCCGCGGTCGCCGAGTCCCTCGGGGTGGCGATACCCTAGGCCGCATCCAAGATAGATCCGATGCGCTCCCCGATAATTCGTCGTCGAGAGTGGTTGATGAGGGCCGCGGGCCTGGGCGGAGCGGCGGCTTTCACGCGGCCCCGCGCCGTCGAGGCTGACGCGGCGCGGCCGACGCCGCGGCCGCGCGTGCCCGACGACCCGACAAAGGTGCCGGGAACGCCGCCCAGCGAGCTGGGCCAGCGCTCACCCTTCGAGCATCCTCAGCGCCGCGTGAACCGAAGACTGCCATCGGGCGAATCGGAGACGCCCCTCCAGGACCTGCGGGGGATCATCACACCGTCGGACCTCCATTTCGAACGCCATCATGCCGGCGTGCCGGCCATCGACCCCGAGCGCTACCGCCTGCTCGTCCACGGAATGGTCGAGCATCCGACCGTATTCACGCTGGGCGACCTCAAACGGTTCCCGTCGCGGTCGCAGATCTGCTTCTTGGAGTGCTCCGGAAACGGCGGTCCCGGTTACCGGGAGATCAAGCGGGAGTGCACCCCGCAGCAGGTGGATGGGCTGACCAGCACCAGCAACTGGACGGGCGTGCCGCTGTCGATCTTGTTCCGGGAGGTGGGCGTCAAGCCGGACGCGCGCTGGTTCCTGGCCGAAGGGCAGGATGCCGCGGTGATGGCTCGCAGCATTCCTCTCGCGAAGGCCTGGGAGGACGCCATGGTCGCCTATGCCCAGAACGGCGAGCCGCTCCGACCGGAGCAAGGCTATCCGGCCCGGCTCCTGCTTCCGGGCTGGGAGGGGAACACGCAGGTCAAGTGGCTGCGGCGGATCGAGGTCGCGGACCAGCCGTTCATGACCAGGGAAGAGACCTCGAAGTACACGGATCCGCTGGCCGACTGCACCGCCCGCATGTTCAGCTTCGAGATGGATGCGAAGTCGATCATCACGTTTCCCGCGTACCCTCTCGTGCTGCCGCAAAAGGGATGGTGGGAGATCTCGGGACTGGCCTGGAGCGGCCGCGGCCGGATCTCGGCGGTCGACGTGAGCACGGACGGCGGAAGGCGATGGGAGCGGGCCGACCTCGACGACCCCGTGTTGCCCAAGTGCCACACGCGCTTTCGCTTCCTCTGGAACTGGAAAGGCGGTGAGACCGTCCTCATGAGCCGCGCCACCGACGAAACCGGCTACGTCCAGCCTACGCTGGAGCAGCTCGTCGCGGCCCGGGGAGCGGGCACGAACTATCATCTGAACAACATCCGCTCCTGGCGCGT
>QHVJ01000319.1 GCA_003222275.1 Acidobacteriota bacterium
GCGCCGGCACGCCGTCGGGCTGGCCATGGTGGTGCTCGCCACTTCCGCGCTCTCATGCTCCGGCCAAGGCAGGCGCGAGGCCAACGAGGCACCCGCGCCGCCCTCTGCGCCCTCGTCGGCCGATCACCGGCTCCCGAAGGATCTCGGGGGGGCCGCGTCGGAGCCATTGCCGGCGCGTTTCGCATTCGGGCGCGAGGCCACCCAGGCGGAGATCGGCGCGTGGGACATCGACG
>QHVJ01000011.1 GCA_003222275.1 Acidobacteriota bacterium
CCGCCCCAGCGCACGTAGCCTTCGAAGGTCAGGATGTCGTACTGCTCGTTGAACGTGTTCGTGTCCTTCATCGCGATCTCCTCCCCGTCCCAGATCGCGCAGAAGCCGCGCGTCGACAGCACATAGGCGACGCCGGCGGTATAGCGGTCCGTGTCCCGCACGAGATAGCTGAGGCCGCCCCGGCTGTGGCTGAAGTCGAACAGCTCCGGATGCTCGTTCTCGACGATGGCGATCGCCTCGTTCACCTGCAGGGCGAAGAACGGCAGCTCGTAGGGACATTTCTCCCCGCTCCCTCCGCCCGGCGGAAGCGGACACGGTGGCGGGGAGGGCGGAAAGCGAGGGACGGTGGGTGGAGGCGACGGCGACGACGCGTCACCTTCGGTCGGCGAATGGGAGTGGCGACACGCGCCTGGGCCCGTCGCGCCCGCCAGCGCCGCCAGGAGCACCCAGGACAGCCGACGCCGTTGCCGGAACCCCATCGAGACTCGGCCCCTATGCTCGAACGAGCAAGAATCCTGCCAGCCGTTGTAAGCTCCCGCGCGATGCCGCAATCGTCGTTCTCGCTCGACCTGCTGACCGCGATGATCACGCCGGCCGTCCTCATCTCCGCCTGCGGGACGCTGATCTTCTCCACCTCGACCCGGCTCGCGCGCGTGGTGGACCGCGTCCGGGAGCTGACGACGGCGATGGACAACCTCTACGCGGGAGCGGAGGGCGACTTCCTGGAAGAGCGGCGGGCCGAGGTCGAGCGCCAGCTCTCCATGCACGCGCGCCGCGGCCGGCTGATCCAATGGTCGCTCACGTCGTACTACGTCTCCCTCGGCCTGTTCGTCGGGTCCGCGGTCGCCATCGGGCTGGTCGCGTTCGTGCAGGTGGCGGTATGGCTGCCGAGCACCCTCGGGGTCCTGGGCACGCTCGCCCTCTTCTACGCCTCGGTGCAGCTCATCAACGAGACCCGGCTGGCCGTGCGCTCGGTCAACGCCGAGATGGCCTTCGCCCTGAGGCTGCGCGACCTCCACGTCGCGCGGCACCGGGACGGGGAACGCTAGCTCCTTCGATGCCCCCGCGCCTCGGCGCGTTCCTGGCCGTCGTGTTCTGGGGCCTGTCCTTCGTGGCCACCAAGGCCGCTTTGCGCGAGCTGTCTCCCATCACCCTCATCGCCACGCGCTTCGCGCTCGGCTTGGCGCTGCTGCTCGCCCTCCTGCGGGCGCGTCACGTCGCGCTGCTGCCTCCGCGCGACGCATGGCCCGCCCTGGCGCTGATGGGCTTCGTCGGCGTGTTCGTGCACCAGCTCCTGCAGTCGTTCGCGTTGACGATGACGGGCGCGATCAACGCCGGGTGGCTCATCGGGCTCACGCCCCTGTGGTCGGCGGCCCTGTCCGCGTGGCTGCTCCGCGAGCGCTTTCCTCCCGCCAAGGTCGGGGGCCTCGCCCTCGGCTTCGCGGGCGCGGCGCTGGTGGTGACGCGCGGGCGGCTCGGAGCGGCCGGGCTCGCCGTGCCGGCCACCCGCGGCGACCTGCTGATCCTGGTCAGCACGCTCAACTGGGCGATCTATACCGTCCTCGGCCACCCGGTGCTGAAGCGGCTCGGGGCCACGCGCGCCACCGCCGGCGCGCTCCTCTTCGGCTGGCTGATGCTGCTGCCGCTGTTCGTGGTTCGAGGGGGCTGGCGGGAATACGCGGGCCTGTCGCTGGCGGGGTGGGGAGCGGTGCTCTTCCTGGGGATCGCCTGCTCGGGGCTGGGCTATCTCTTCTGGTACGGCGCGCTCGAGAAGGTCCCGGCCTCGGCGGTGTCCGCGCTCCTCTACCTGGAGCCGCTGGTCACGCTCGCCGCCGGCGTCGCGCTCCTCGGCGAGGCCGTTCACCTCACGACGGTCGCCGGCGGGCTGATGGTGCTGGCCGGCGTGTTCCTCGTCGAGCGCGCCGGCTCCTGATCTACCAGCCCACCGGGTGGCCGGCGTTCTGCTCGTCCAGCCACTTCTTCAAGGGCGCAAAGTAGTCGGCGATCGCGGTCGCGTCCATCTCGCGCTGGCCGGTCAGGGCCTCGAGCGCATCCGGCCACGGCCGGCTCTGCCCCATCGCCAGCATCTTCTCCAGCCGGCGGCCTACCTCCTTGTCGTCGTAGATCGAGCAGCGGTTCAGCGGCCCCGTCTGGCGGGCGGCCTGGCACAGGGCGCGGTGGAACTGGAACTGGAGGATGTCCGCGAGGAAGTAGCGCGAGTAGGGAACGTTGGCGGCCACGTGGTACTTGGCGCCGGGATCGAAATCGGCCTCGCTGCGCGGCACGGGCGGCGATACGCCCTGATACCTCTCGCGCAGCGACCACCACGTGGCGTTGTAGTTGGCGGGGCTCACCTCGCCGGCGAAGACCTTCCAGCGCCACTCGTCGACGAGGAGGCCGAAGGGCAGGAAGGCGAGCTTGTCGAGTGCCATCTGCAGGAGGAGGCCGATGTCCTTCGAGGGGTCGGGCTCCGCGTCGACGAGGGCGAGCTGCTTCAAGTAGCGCGGGGTGATGCTGAGGGCGATGGTGTCGCCGATCGCCTCGTGGAAGCCGTCGTTGGCGCTGTCGCGGAAGAGGAACGGCTGCTTGTCGTACGCGCGCTGGTAGAAGTTGTGGCCCAGCTCGTGGTGGACGGTGCGGAAGTCCTCGGCCGTGATCTCGATGCACATCTTGATGCGCAGGTCCTCGACGTTGTCGACGTCCCACGCGCTGGCGTGGCAGACGACCTCCCGGTCCCGCGGCTTGACGAAGAGCGACCGCTCCCAGAACGTGGCGGGCAGGGGCGCGAAGCCGAGCGATACGAAGAAGCGCTCGCCATAACGGACCATCTCCTTCGCGTCGACGCCCTTGACCTTGAGCCGGGCGGTCAGGTCGTAGCCGGGGTCCGCGTCCTTCGGCGCCACCACCGGGTAGATGTTCCCCCACTCCTGGGCCCACATGTTCCCGAGCAGGTGCGCGGGGATCGGGCCTCTCTCGGGCACCATGTCGGGCCCGTACTTCTCGCGCAGCTTCCAGCGGACGTACGAATGAAGCGAGACGTAGAGCGGACGCACCTGCTGCCAGAGCCGGTCCAGCTCCTGCGCGAACGCGTCGGGCGGCATGTCGTACTTCGAGCGCCACATGGCGCCCATGTCGGCGAAGCCCAGCTCGCGGGCGCCTTTGTTGCCGAGCTCGACGTAGCGCGTGAAGTCCTTCCGCATCGGCGGCGAGATCGTGTGCCAGCCGATCCAGGCGTCCTCGAGCTCCTTCGGATCGCGGCTCTCGGCCAGGATGCGCTCGAGGGCGTTGATGTCCAAACAGTCGTCAGCGCGGCTCCGGAGTGAATCCGTCGCCGCGCCTTGAGCGGAGGGGGCCTCCGGCCCCCCCGGACCCGCCGGAGGCGTGCGGCACCACTTGCCCTTCCCGTACGTGCCTTCCATCCCGGCCACGATACGGGTCAGCTCCTCGGCGTCCTTGGGGTTGCTGGGAGCGGGCAGGGTCAGGGCCAGCTTCAGGAGCTTCAGCTTCCGCGCGACGTCCTCGGGGAGCCTCAGGTCGTCGAAGCGCGTGGCGGCCTTGGCATAGGAGACGGTCGCGGAGATGGCGCGCTGGTTGGCCTGGGCCGCGAGGATCTCGGTGTCGTCGGTGATGTAGGTGGACTTGACCCAGTCCGCCCGGTTCGACTCGTTCGCCAGCTCGAGCAGCCGCGCCTCGGCCTCGTCCACGAACGCGCGCGCCTCCTCGGCCGTCGCGGTCCGGGCCGCCGGCTTCGGGCTCACGGGCCGGCGAACCTCGTCCGCACGCGCGGCGAGGCCGCCGCAGAGGAGCAAGGCGATCGAGGTGGCGCGAACCACTCTCGAAGGATAGCAGTTGTCTCTGTTCTCTGCGGCCTCTGCGCGGTCCTCGGCGGCCTCTGCGTTTGAAAGCTAGAGCCGCTGCAGGTGGATCGACCCGTCTCCGGTCTGGACGCGCAGCGGCGGGCCGCCGGCGCCGAGCTTGCCCCGCACGCTGGAAGTGCTGATCGAGCCCGCCACGGTGACGGGGAAATCCAGCGTGATGTGGCCGTCGCCGGTGTGGGCGTCCAGCTCCGCGCTCAGGTCGTCCGGCAGGCGCAGCGTGATGCCCCCGTCGCCGCTGCGCAGCGTCCACGCCCCGCTGACCTTCGAGCCGCGCTCGACCTCGGCCTGGATCCCGCCGTCGCCCGTCCGCAGTTCGAGGACGTCGAAGCGGCCGCGGACGTCCATCTGGCCGTCGCCGGTATCGGCCTCGAGCCGGCCGTCGAGCCCCGTGGCCCGGATCGAGCCGTCGCCCGTGTGCAGCCGGATCTCGCCCTGCAGGCCGTCGGCGGTGATGCTCCCGTCGCCCGTGAAGATGCGGAGGCGGCCCGAGACCGGCTGCACGCTAACGCTGCCGTCGCCGGTGCGGATGTCGAGGTCGGCCTCCCGCGGCACCTGGAGGGTCACCTTGATCTCCCGGTGGCCGAAGTTCATTCCCCAGTTGTCGTGCGGCACCCGTACCTCGATGTCCACGCGGTCTCCCGCCTGGCTCTCCGTGACCACCACCTCGTCCGGCCCCAGGCGCCAGCCGCGCGTGGTCACGCGAGCGCCGATCTCACGCCGGTCGCTGGCCTCGATCTGCACGCTCCCGTCGTCGGTCGTCACGTGCAGCTCGGGACGTCCCTTGAGCGCGTATTGATGGGTCCACTCGTCGCCGCGGACGGGAACGGCGGGAAGGAGAAGGAGCCCCAGCCCGGCCAGCCATGCCTTGCGCATACTTCTGCCTCCTGTTTGTCGCCCTCTGAGACGCGCCGGCAGGCCGGAAGGTTCAAATATCTTCTATCCGCCGCCTCCGAGCAGGCCGCCCAGGCCTCCGCCGCCGGAGGGCCCGGAGGCGGACTCCGCCTCCAGTCCTTCCGCCGGCTTGCCCTCGCCGGGGGGTTTGTCGCCTTCGCCGGGCGCGAGGAAGAGGTTGGATTCGACGCCGTGCTGCTTCGTGTACATCTCGTAGTACCGGCCACCCCGCGCCAGCAGCTCGGCATGCGTCCCGCGCTCGACCACCTCTCCCTGCTCCACGACCAGGATCTGGTCGGCACGGCGGATCGTCGACAGCCGGTGGGCGATCACGAAGGTCGTGCGGCCCCGAAGCAGATGGCCGAGTCCCTCCTGGATGAGCGCCTCCGACTCGGAATCGAGGCTGGAGGTGGCCTCGTCGAGGATCAGGATGCGCGGGTCGGCGAGGATGGCGCGCGCGATGGAGACGCGCTGGCGCTGGCCCCCCGAAAGCTTCACCCCGCGCTCCCCGACCACGGTGTCGTAGCCTTCCGGAAGCGCCTCGGCGAACTCGTCGACGCGAGCGATCCGGCACGCGTCGAGCACCTGCGCTTCCGTAGCGTCGGGCCGCGCGAAGGCCACGTTCTCGCGGATGCTCCCGTCGAAGAGGAAGGTGTCCTGCAGGACGACGCCGAGCTGCGTCCGGTAGGACTCGAGGCGGACCGTGGAGAGGTCGATGCCGTCCACCAGCACCCGGCCCTCGGAGGGCGCGTGGAAGGCGGCCACCAGGCCGATGATCGTCGACTTGCCCGATCCCGAAGGGCCCACGAGCGCGGTCACGGTGCCCGGCTGCGATCGGAAGGACACGCCCTTGAGGACCGGCTGGCCGGGCTCGTAGGCGAACCTCACTTCCTCGAAGGCAACCTCCCCGCGCAGGCGGCCGAGCGTCTCCGTGCGCCGCGGGTCCTGGTCTTCCGGCCGTTCCCGCAGCACCTCCCGCGTCCGCTCGAGCCCGGCCACGGCCTCGGTGAGCTGGGTGCCGATGGCGACCACCTGGAAGAGCGGCGCCACCAGGAAGCCGAGGAGCATCGTGTAGGTGAAGAAGCCGCCGAGCGTGAGCGTGCCGGCGAGGATCTGCCGCGCGCCGACGTACATCACCGACGCCCCGACCAGCCCCAGGAGCAGCGTCGAGGACAGGCCCATGACCGAGGTGGAGGTCAGGGTCTTCAGCACGTTCGTCAGCAGGCGCCCCACCCCGGTGCCGAACACCTCGGCCTCCCGCGACTCCGCGTGGTAACCCTTCACGACCCGCACGCCGCCGAGCGACTCCGTGAGCCGCCCCGTCACCTCGGCGTAGATCTTGCCCCGCTCGCGGAAGATGGGCCGCAGCACGCCGAAGGCCCGGTAAAGCACCACGCTGAAGGCGCCCAGCGCGGCCACCGTGACCAGCGTCATCACCGGGCTGATGCGCAGCATGAGGATGAGGGCCAGCACCGCGGTGAGCAGGCCGCCGGCGAACTCCACCAGCCCGGTGCCGATGAGGTTCCGGACTCCTTCGACGTCGCTCATGATCCGCGAGACGAGGCTGCCGGTCTTGTTGATGTCGTAGTACGCGACCGGCAGCCGCCCGATGTGGGCCTGCACCTGCTTGCGCATGTCGGCGATGAGCCGCTGCGCCGCCTTGGAGAGGAGCTGCGTGAGGGCGAAGGAGGTGATGGCCTGGACGATGGTGGCCGCCACCACGGCGCCGACGATGGGAAGGAGCAGCTCCCGGCGTCCCTTGCTGAGAACGTCGTCGATCAGGTACTTGGTGGATGCGGGCAGCACGAGGCCGGCCACGCGGTTGATCGCCATCAGGCCGAAGCCGCCGAGCAGCAGCCATCGCCGCGGCCGCACCAGGACCCACAGGTCGGGGAGCATCGCGCGCAGCTGCTCCCCGCTCAGGCGCTTCCGCTCTTCCGCGGCTCCCGCCCGGCGGCCGCGATGCCCACGCTCGGACCTCGCGCCCATGCCGGTCGTCCCCGGCCCCCTCAATCCGGGCACAGGAACTCCGCGATCACCGGACCGAACCGGTCCATGTCCACGAGGAACGAGTCATGGCCCTGGATGGACGGCAGCCGCGCCATCGTCACGCGGCGTCCGGCACTGGCGAGGATACGGGCGATCTCCCCCTGCTGGTCGATCGGGAACAGGAAGTCGGTCTCGACGCCGACCACGAGCGTCCGCTCCGCGCGGATCCGGCCCAGGCCCGTCTCCACCGAGCCCCCGTGCTCGGCGACGTCGAAGAGGTCCATGGCGCGCGAAAGATAGAGGTAGCAGTTCGCGTCGAAGGAGCGCGCGAACTTCTGGGCGTGCATCTCGAGGTAGGCCTCGATCTCGAACTCGGGGCCGAACATCTCCGTCGGCCCCGCCCCTGAGATCCGCTCTCGCCCGAACCGCTCTCGCCACTCCTGGGCCGATCGGTAGGTGATGAGGCCGAGCTTGCGCGCGAGCCGCAGGCCGGTCTCCGGCCCCCGGTCCGGCGGGTAGTCTCCCTTCCGCCATTCGGGATCGCTGCGGATGCACTCCCGCTGCAGTGAGCGGATGGCGGTGGCGAACGGCGTGGCGCGAGTGGCGGAGGAGATCGTGACCAGGTCCCTTACGTCGTCGGGGAACAGGATCGCGTAGGCGAGTGCCGTCATCCCGCCGAGCGACGGACCCACGACCGCCCGCAGCCGCCCAAGCCCGACCTGCTCCAGCGTGGCGTGGGCAGCGGCGGCGATGTCCTCGAGGGTGAGGACGGGGAACTTCAGGCGATACCGCTCGCCGGTGCGCGGATCGATGGAGGCCGGGCCGGTCGAGCCGTGGCAGCTCCCGAGCGAGTTCACGCACACGACGTGGAAGCGGTTCGTGTCGATGGCCTGGCCGGGGCCGATCATCTCCTCCCACCAGCCGGGCGTGGGATCCTCGGCCGACGAGCGGGCGTGGGCGCCGGGCGAGAGCCCGGTGAGGATGAGCACTGCGTTGTCTTTCGCGGGTGAGAGCGCGCCCCACGTCTCGTAGACGACGTCCACCTCCGGCAGGACGCCGCCGCAGCGCATGGTGAATGGACCGGGAAGACGGACGCTGTTGCGGGCGGTCAGCGCGAGGACCCCGAGAGGGCCGGCGGGGCGGCGATGGCGGCCTTGCCGGCACGAGCGCGGGCGTCACGCAGGACGGCCAGGTCGGGGTCCGCGTCCTTCCACAGGTCCACGGCGGCCGTGAACTCCCGCCCGGCCGCGGCGGTGTCGCCGCGCTGCTCCGCCACGAGGGCCAGGGCGTAGCGGGTGCCGGCGTACGCGGGATCGTGCTCCCGCATCTGCTCCGCGGTGTACGCCGCGAGGTCCCAGTCGCCCGCCTCGCGGGCCGCGCGGGCGATCGACTCCAGCCGGTAGAGAGCCTCCGTCCACGCGTCCGGCCCCGGCACCGCCCGGATCCGGCGCTGCACGTCCTTCAGCAGAGGTGCGGCCTCGGCCCGCCGGCCCTCGCGCAGGAGGAGCTCTCCGCGCAGCCCGTCCACGTAGGGATCGATCGCGGATCGCGACATGGCTCCCGGGGCTCCGACCTCCGACAGGCCCTTCTCCGCCGCCAGCAGCTCGTCGCGGGCGGCGCCCAGCCGCCCCGTGACGGCGAGGGCCTGACCGGCCAGGACGTGGCCCACGGCGCGTGTGGACGGCCAGCGGCCGCGGGCCAGCTCGCGCGCCGCTTCGAGCGCCTCCTCGTTACGCCCCAAGGCGAGGAGGAATCCCGGCCATTCCTTCTTGTTGAACTCGCGGCCCTCCATCACCGACGGGATGGCCAGGGACTCCCGCATGTACGCCTCGGCCGTCCTCATCTGGCCCTGGTGCTGGTGGCAGCCGGCGAGAAGGTCGAGGTTGTGCGGATGGTGCCAGTCGATCCCGGCGGGAATCTTCTCGGCGGCGTAGTAGGCCTGCTCGATCTCGTAGGCCTTCCGGAACTCGGCAATGGCCTCCTCGACCCGGCCCACCCGCCGCAGGTCGTGGCCGTACATGTGGCGGGCGTGGGGGATGTCGGACGCGAGGCGGGCGTAGGCCTGTCCGTGACGCAAGGCGTCGTCGATGCGCCCGATGTTCTCGTAGGAGTGAACGAGGTAGTGGTGGGCGGCGAAGTGGTCGGGGACGATCGCCAGCGCCTGCTGGTAGAAGGCGACCGAGGCCGCTTCTCCGCGCTGTCCGCGGCCCGAGGCCCAGCGCTCCTCGGCGTTGCCCCGCAGCAGCCACAGCTCGGGGTCGTCCATGTCGGCGGCCAGCGCGTCGTCGAGGGCCTTCTTGTAGGCGAGATGCTTCTCCGCGCTCGCCGCGTCCTCCATCGCGTCGAGCTGCTTCCGCCTCAGCTCGATGCGGCGCTGCTCGCGCGGGCTGGCGCCCGCGGCGCGAGCCTGCGCCTCGTCGAGAGCGGCGCGGGCGGCGACAGGGTCTTCGAGGCCGGAGTAGACCCGGCTCAGCCCGAGGTAGGCCATGGCCAGCCGCGGGTCGGCCCGGAGGGACTGGTTGAAGGAGCGGGCCGCCTCGATCCAGACGTATGAATGAAGATAAGCGACGCCCTGGTCGTAGAGGGCCTGGGCCTCCTTCGAGCTTGCGGTCACGGCGTCGTGAAGCGGACCGACGGCCTCCCGCAGCCCGACCGGCCGCTGAAGGACCTCCCGCGGCACCCAGCCCACCGCCGCGCAGGCCGCATGGGGATCGTCCTGGGCGGTCGCGATCGGGCTGGAAAGGCCGAGGGCGAGGGCGAGGGCCGCCGCCGCCGCGGCCCGCCGGCACGAGAGCGTCAATGCACCCTCCTCGGGGACTGGTCGAGCGTACCACAGCGTATGACACAGGCCGCCCCTTGCATTCGGCTCGGGAAGGGGGCATATTATTTTTCGACATCCGGAGAGACCCGCGGAAGCGGGCCCGGCAACCTGGGGGGGCAACCCAAGGTGCCGTCTCGAACGGCAGGAGCCGATCGGGAGATGTGGCCTCAGATGGAACCAGAGGCAACGAAGTTGTCCGGCGCGGCCTGAAACCGCGCCCTCCGGGTGTCTTCTTCGGAAGGAGAAGACACCATGGCCCAGAGCCAGTCGTTCCCCACTTCGGCCCACGATCCCGTCGATCCCGACCACCATCTCTGGCGCAACGGCCATCGCTGGTGGATCGCCTTCACGGTCCACCTCCCCGGATGGCAGAAGGAGCGCGTCCGCTTCTCGCTGGGGACCGCCGACCTCGACGAGGCGCGCGCGCGCCGCGACCAGGTCCTGCGCGAGTACCCCCAGACGCGGGGCTGCGAGCTGTCCCTCCGCCTCGACGGCCGGAGGGGAGGCATGCAGGCGCGCGCCGGCCAGGGACAGGCGGCCTGATGAGCGGCCCCGTCGCCGCCCCGGATCCCGCCGCCCGCGCCACTGAGGCGCGACGCGCTGCGCGCGCCGTCGTCCTCACGTCCGAGTCGGTGGCGGAGGGCCATCCGGACAAGGTCTGCGACTACATCGCGGACTCGATCCTCGACGCCTACCTCGAGCTGGACCGCCGGAGCCGGGTGGCCTGCGAGGTCCTCAGCAAGTCGGGCATCGTGGTCCTGGCCGGAGAGATCAGCTCCATCGCCACGCTCGATCACGTGCCGCTCATCCGGGAGGCGGTGCGGGAGCTGGGCTACGACGACCCGGAGACCGCCTTCAACGCCGACGGGCTGCACGTGCTGCAGCACATCACCGGCCAGAGCTGGGAGATCGGCCGCAGCGTCGATCCGGCCACCAACCCCGTGGGCGAGCAGGGCGCCGGGGACCAGGGCATCGTCTTCGGCTACGCGACGGCGGAGACGCCGGAGCGAATGCCCCTGCCCATCCTGCTCGCGCATGCGCTCGCCCGCGGCCTGGCGGAGGATCGCCGTTCCGGCGCCTACCCCTGGCTCCGGCCCGACGGCAAGACGCAGGTCTCGGTGGCCTACGAGGGCGGCCAGCCCGCGCGAGTCACGGAGGTACTCGTGTCCGCTCAGCACGCTCCCGACGTGGACGCAGGGGTCGTGCGCCACCACGTCGAGAGCGTGCTCGCGCCACGAGTCCTGGGCCGCTGGTTCGACGACTCGATCCACTTCACCGTCAATCCCAGCGGCAGCTTCGTGAAGGGCGGGCCGGGCGCCGACTGCGGCGTCACCGGCCGCAAGATCATCGTCGACACCTACGGGGGCGCGGCGCGGCACGGGGGCGGCGCCTTCAGCGGCAAGGACCCGTCCAAGGTGGACCGCAGCGGCGCCTACTTCTGCCGTTACGTCGCGCGCAAGGCGGTGGAGGCGGCGGTGGCGGAGCGGATCGAGGTCCAGGTCGCCTACGCGATCGGCGTGGCGGAGCCGGTGGCGATCCAGGTCGACACGTTCGGCACCGGTGAGCCGGGGGCAGCGGCGGATTTCGTTCGCGGCTTCGACTTCCGCCCCGCCGCGATCATCGAGCGGCTCGACCTGCTGCGGCCTATCTACCGGCGGACGACGAACTACGGCCACTTCGGCCGCCCGGGCCTGCCCTGGGAGGAGTGAGCCCAACCCGAACCAGAGAGTGCCTCTCAACGCAGAGGCCGCAGAGAACGCGCAGAGAACGCAGAGAACGAAAGGGAGATCAGCCCCCGAATCCTTTTGTCTCTGCGGCCTCTGCAGCCCTCCGCGGCCTCTGCGTTGATCCGTTCAGAGCCTAGCGCTGGCGGGAGGGGACCCAGGCCGCGGTGCGGCCGCCGATCGTCTCGTGGACGATGCGCTCCGCGCGCAGCGTCTGCGCGCGGCTGTCCCGTCCCCAACGCCGATGGAAGAGCCAGCCGCGGGGAAACTCCTGCTTGCGAGCCAGCACCTTCACCGCGAGCGCCACGATCGCGCCGAGATGCCGGCGGAGGCCGGCCACCTCGGCGGCGGAAAGGCTCGACGCGGGCCGGTGGGGGCTGATCCGCGCCTGGAAGAGCGCCTCGTCGGCGATCCAGTTGCCGACGCCGGCGAACAGTCCCTGATCCAGCAGCACCGCCTTGATCGGCGCCCGGCGCCGTGACAGCAACGCCCGCAGCTCCCGCGCCTCGGGCATCTCGCCGAAGACGTCGAACCCGAGCCGGCTGATCGGGGGCTCGCGCGCGGGATCCCGCAGCAGCCGGATGCGTCCGAGGCGGCGCGGATCGCGAAGCGCGAGGCGTGCGCCGTCGTCGGTCTGCAGCTCGAGCTTCCAATAGCGCGGACGCTCGGCGGCGGGGCCGTAGACCCGGAACGAACCGCTCATGCCGAAATGGAAGGCGGGCCAGGGCCGGCGGTCCAGCTCGAGCCAGAGATGCTTGCCCTTCCGGCCCACCGCCTTCACGCGGCGGCCGCGCAGCGCCGCGGCCAGACGCCGCCGGCTCACGCCCGCGTAGACGATGGGGTCGTCGACGGTCGCCACCCCGACGATGCGGCGCCCGGCGAGGGCGCGCGTGGCGAGCTTGCGCGCCGTCTCCACCTCCGGCAGCTCGGGCATGCGCGATTATGCCGTCAGCCGCCAGAGCTTCTCCAGCTTCAGCGGCGGCAGGCCGAGCAGATCGCTCGCGTCGCGCACTCCCAGCGACAGCTCCTTCAGGGCGCGCAGGGCCTCCCGGGCCGCCGCATCCGCGCGCGCCTGGGCCCCCGCGAGGCGCCGGCGCGCCGCCCAGTGGCGGCCGAGGAGCCGGCGCGCGGCGCCGGGCAGGCGCACGTCCTCCACGAAGTCGATGGCGTCGGGATCGTCCACCAGCAGGCCCAGCGCGCGGCGGAGCCGGACCCGCGTCACGCGGATCGTGCGCCCGCGGGCGCGCGCGCGCCGGTATCCCTTCACCGACCCGCGCCAGCTCCGTCCATCCTTCTTGTAGGTGACGTAGTACTCCGCCACTGTCGATTTCCGTTCTCTGTGGCCTGTGCGCGTTCCTCTGCGGCCTCTGCGTTGAAAGGTAGCGCTGGCTCGTCACCAGACCCGGCAGGCGTTCTCCCGCACCATCGCGTCGCCGGCCTTGCAGCCGAAGGTCTGCTGGAACTCGGGCATGTTCGCCACCACGCCGTTCACGCGGTAGCGCCCGGGCGAATGCGGATCGACGTTGGCCCGCAGCCGCGCGCTCTCCTCGGTCTCGTTCTGGCACCAGACCTGGCCGAAGCCGAGGAAGAAGCGCTGCTCCGGCGTGAAGCCATCGACGACGCCGGGGCCCGGCTTCGGCGCGGCATCGGCCAGCGTCTGCACCAGGGCCATGTACGCGACCCGCACCCCGCCGTTGTCGGCGGTGTTCTCGCCGAGGGTCAGCTTGCCGTTGAGGTGGACGTCCCCCGCCACCGTGAAGCCCGAGTACTCGTCGGCGATACAGGCCGCGCGCTTCTCGAACTCCTTCGCGTCCTCCGGCGTCCACCAGTCCGAGAGGTCGCCGTTGGCCGCGAACTTCCGGCCCTGGTCGTCGAACCCGTGGGTCAGCTCATGGCCGATGACGGCCCCGATGCCGCCGAAGTTCACGGCGTCGTCCATCGCGTTGTCGTAGAACGGCGGCTGCAGGATGCCGGCCGGGAAGTTGATGTTGTTCTGCAGCGGGTTGTAGTACGCGTTGACGGTCGGCGGGCTCATGCTCCACTCGCTGCGGTCGAGCGTCTTGCCGATCTTGGCCAGGTCCCGCCGCACCTCGAACTCCTCCGCCCTCAGCTCGTTTCCGATGGCGTCGCCCCGCGCGATGCGCAAGCTCGAGTAGTCACGCCACCGGTCGGGATACCCGATCTTGTTGGCGATGGCGTGGAGCTTGCCGAGGGCCTGGGTCTTCGTGGCGTCGGTCATCCACGGCAGCGTCTGCAGGTCCCGCTCGAGTGCGGCCTCGAGCGCGCCGACCATCTTCGACGTTCGTGCCTTGCCCTCCGCGCCGAAGGTCGCCTCGACATAGCGCCGGCCGAGCGCCTCGCCCATCTCGCTGTCGACGAGCGCCACGCAGCGCTTCCACCTCGGGCGCAGCTGCTTCGCGCCCGTGAGGGCCTGGCCATAGAAGGCGAAGTCCTCGTTGACGAAGGCCGCCGGAAGCAGGTTCGCGTTCTCGTGCAGGAGGTGCCAGCGCAGGTAGGCCTTCCACGCGCCGAGCGGCGCCGAATCGAGCTGGGCGTTGAAGGCCTTGTAGAAGTCGGGCACGGTGACGTTCAGATCGGTCACCGGCGGCCCGGCCGCCGCGGCCAGGTAGGCGGTCCAATCGAAGGCGGGCGTGAGCGCCTGCAGCTCCGCCACCTTCATCTTGTGGTAGATGTTTGCGGGGTCGCGGCGCTTCACGCGCTCGAGCGAGGCGCGGGCCAGGGCGGTCTCGAGATCCACGACCGCGCGCCCGTCGGCCGCCGCGGCCGCCGCCGGCTCTCCCGACAGCTCGAGCATCTTCTGGACGTGCGCCAGGTACCTGGTCCGCAGCTCCCCCGACTTCGCGTCGTCCTTCAGGTAGTAATCGCGGTCAGGCAGGCCGAGGCCGCCCTGGTCGGTGCCGGCGATCACCGAGTTGGCATCCTTGAAGTCGGGCACGGAACGGAAGCGAAACGCGGCATCGACCCCGCCCTCGTGGAGGTGGGCCAGCTCACCCGGCATGGCGGCTTTCGAATCGAGACCGGCGATGCGGTCCAGCTCCGGCTTCAGCGCGGCGATCCCTTTCGCCTCGATGGCCGCCTCGTCCATGCACGCCGCGTACTGGTCGCCGATCTTCTGGTCGATGGGATCGCGCTGGGGGTCGTTCGCGGAGACCTTCTCCAGGATGCCGCGCAGCGCCGTCTGGTTGCGCTCCGCCAGCTCGTCGAAGCGGCCCCAGCGCGCCCGGTCGGGTGGCACCGGGTTGCGGGCGATCCAGTTGCCACACGCGAACTGGTAGAAGTTCGTGCACGCGGGCATGCTGCGGTCGATCGCCGTGGGATCGAACCCCGGCACCTTGGCCGGAACGTCCGCCGCGGAGGCCAGGCGCGGGAGAGCTACAAGGACGGCGACGGCGATCGGATTCTTGAATACGGGCATCGTTCTCCTCGGATCAGAAACCCCAAGCTATCACGGCCGCGCCGCGATCAGGCCTCGGGCCCGCAGGAGCTCCGCCAGCGCCGCCGCCGCCACGTCGTGGCCGGCCGCGTTCCAGTGCGCGTCATCGGGAAAGTAGACGTTGCGGCCGGAACCCACTTCCGCCTCCATCGTCGGCGTGAGATCGAGGAACGCGATGGCCCGCTCGGCGCAGAGGGCACCCACCAGCTCGTTCTGGGCCAGGCGGTGAGCGGCGAGCGTCTCGACGTCCACCGCCGGCCCCGTCCCGCGGAAGTAGAACGCCAGGTCGCGCTCCAGCTCGTCGCGCGTGAAGGCGCGCCGGAGCAGCGGCAGATAGACCTGGCTCTTGAACGGCACGAACATCACGACCAGCTCCGCCCCGCCCGCCCGGCAGAGCTGCTGCATCCGCTCCACGCTGCGGCGCGTGAGCGCCCAGCCGCGCCGTGCGCGCAGCTCCTCCGCGGAGAAGCGCAGGGTGTTGAGATAGGGCGGCATGAGAGCCACGCGCAGGGTGCGATCCGCCACCGGCACCGTGAACATCCCGCGGTCGAAGCCGGGGAGCGCACCCGCGGGCGCCGCCGGCTCCACGGCGCCTTCCCGCGGATGCTCGTCCGCCCTGGCCGCGCCCGAGCCGGGCCACCGCTCCTGGAGCGCCTCCCTGCCGGCCCGCACGAGGCTGACGAGGTAGAGCTCGTCGAATCGGGCCACGGTGTCCTTGATGCGCCAACCCGGTGGTCGCGGACGCGCCGCTTCGGGCGCGCGGTCGAAGTCGTCGAAGCTCTCGGCGTTGAAGATGTCGTTGCCGGCGAAGAAGGCGACGACGACCACTCGCGGGTGGTGCCGGAGGGCGAAGTCCTCGAGCACCCGCTCCTCCTGCTGGGGCCCGAAGCCCGCGGTCCCGTAGTTCTGCACCGCTACGCCGAGGCGCGCCTCCAGGCGGGCCGGCCAGGCCTCCTCCACCGGCAACGTCATCGCGTCCGTGAACGAGTCGCCGAGGGCGGCGACCGCGATCGGGTCGCGCACGGCGGCGTTGCGGAAGCCCTCCGCGTCGGTGTGGAACGGGAAGCGCCGCGTCCGCCCCGGAGCGACTTCGGGAGACACGAAGCCCATCCAGACGATGTCGCCGAAGCTCACCTCGGCAAAGGTGTCGAGCCCGGCGCGGAGGCGAGCGCCGTAGCGGGCCGTCTCCTGCCATCGCGGGTTGGGCCAGGCCTCGCCCAGGTTGCGCCGCTGCGCCGCGAGGCCCGGCCCGAGACGGGGGCCGAGGGCACGCAGGGCCCCCTCGGCCGCGACGAGACCGGCGGCCAGGCTCGCGCCCAGGAGGGCGAGGTTCAGGGCCACCTGGCGCTCGCTTCGGCCGACGGCGAAAGCGGGATCGAGCCGCCGAAGCAACACCGACAGGCAGACGAGCCCGGCCAGCACGAGGACGTGAGGCACGAAACGGAAGTCACGCACGATCCTCACGTCGGCCCAGGTCACCGGGCCGTGGTTCGCCAGCTCGATCACGCCGTCGAAGGGCGGCAGGGGCTGCGACACGCGCATCGGCCGGTCACCCTCCCCGCGAGCCAGGATCTGCCGGTCGCCGCCGCGCACCAGCGCGACCTCGTAGCTCGCCCGCTCCGCGGGACGCGCCTCGAAGCGAAGCGTCGACGGCCGGTCCACGCGCAGCGCGAAGCGCAGCCGGTCGTCGTCGCGGGTGAGGATCTGGGGCATTACCTGCGCGCCCTCCACCTCGAAGCGCTGGCCGGCGGCGGCGCCGCTGGCTTGCGCCGCGGGGCCATCGAGATACAGCCGCCACGCGGTCACGTAGAAGAAGTTGCGGACCACGAGGAGGACGAGGACGGCTTCGGCGAGGAGAAGCAGGGCTCCGACCCTGCGTCGAATGGTCATCGTCATTGAGCAGGGGGGCGCTGCGGCGCGCTCCCCTGACCCCCCGCCGGTGGCTCGAACAATATCAGCCTCGCGCTGCGCTGATAGCTCACGTACGCCCTCGCCCAATCCAGGAGCACCACCAGCCGGTTCCGGAACCCGATCAGGAAGAAGATGTGGATGCTGAGCCAGGCCATCCACGCGGGGAAGCCCCACAGCCGGATCCGGCCGAAGTCGGCCACCGCGGCCCGCCGGCCGATGGTCGCCAGCGACCCCTTGTCGACGTAGCGGAAGGGGAGGAGCGGCTGGCCGGCGAGGGAGCGGCGGACGTTGCGGGCGGCGTGCCGTCCCATCTGCATCGCCGCCGGCGCCACCCCGGGGACGGGCCGTCCGTCCTGCTCGAACAGGGCGAGGTCGCCGGCCACGAACACTTCCGGCTTTCCGGGCAGCGTCAGGTCCTTCTCGACCCTTACTCGGCCCGCCCGATCCATCGCGGCGCCCAGCGAGCGACCCACGGGCGAGGCGGTCACGCCCGCGGCCCACAGCACCGTGCGCGCGGCCAGCCTCTCGGCGCCGAGCCATACGCCCCCCTCGTCGACGCCGGTGACGAGGGCGCTCGTGCGGACTTCCACGCCGAGGCCCTCGAGCTGTTGCCGCGCCTTCTGCGAAAGGCCGGGTGGGTACGGAGGCAGCACACGGTCGGTTCCCTCGAGAAGGACGACCCTCGCCTGGGAGGGGTCGATGCGCCGGAACTCCCGGGCCAGCGTGTGGCGGGCGATCTCGGCCACCGTCCCCGCCAGCTCGACCCCCGTGGGGCCGCCGCCCACGACGAGGAAGGTCAACCAGACGCGGCGCGCCGAGGCGTCCGTCTCCCGCTCCGCCCTTTCGAAGGCCACGAACAACCGGCGCCGGATCTCCAGCGCATCCTCGATGCTCTTGAGGCCCGGGGCGTGGCGCGCCCAGGCGTCGTGGCCGAAGTACGAGTGGGTCGCGCCCGTGGCCAGGATCAAATAGTCGTAGGGCATCTCGCCGTCCGAGAGCACCACCACACGGCGGGAGACGTCCACCGAGACGACCTCGGCCATCAACACGGCGACATTGGGCTGCCGCCGCAGGATGCTTCGGAGCGGCGCCGCGATCTCGGGGGCGGACAGGCCCGCGGTGGCGACCTGGTACAGCAGCGGCTGGAACACGTGATGGTTGCGCCGGTCGAGCAGCGTCACGTCCACGGGCGCGCGGCGCAGGGCCCGAGCGGCGCGGAGGCCGGCGAAGCCCCCGCCGACGATCACGACGTGCGGCCGCTGGCCCGTCATCCTTCGCTTCCGATTGTATTCCGCGACCCTCGGCACGCCACCGGCCAGAGGTAGCATCGCACCGATGCCTGCGACGGGGGAGGAGCCGCGGTTCGTCCTCTTCGGTCCCGACCACCTCGGAGCTGTCGCCCTCACCATCCTCGTCGCGATCGGCCTCGTCCGGCTCGTGCGGCGCCGACCCGAGGCCCGCGTGTCCACGGCGGTGCGCTGGGGGCTCGCCGCCCTGCTCCTCGGTGCGACGGCGACGACGCTGCTCGGATGGGCTCGGCAGGGCCGGCTGCAGTGGCTGGACCTGCTTCCGCTGCACCTCTGCGACCTGCTGATCTTCGTGGCCGTCTACGCCCTCGTCACGCGGCACGCGCTCGCCTGCGAGCTGCTCTACTTCTGGGCCGGAGGAGGGACCGGCCTGGCCATGCTCGCTCCCGACGTGGAAGTGGGCTTCCCGGATCCCGCCTTCCTCTCGTTCTTTGCCCTTCACGGCCTGGTGGTCGCATCAGCGGCGGTGCTCGTCTTCGGCTTTGGCTGCCGTCCCCGCCCCGGCGCGCCCCGGCGCGCCTTCCTCCTCACCAACGCGTACGCCGCCGTGGTCGGCCTGGTGGACCTGGCGCTCGGCGCGAACTTCCTGTTCCTCTGCCGCAAGCCCGCCGCGCCGACGATTCTCGACTGGTTCGGCCCGTGGCCCGCCTACCTCCTCGTTGCCGATGCTCTGGCCGGCATCCTGTTCCTGGCGCTCGATCTGCCCTTCCGCGCCGGGCGGCGGCTTGCGCCCCCCGCACGCGCTGGGTAGATTCGACAGATGAACATCTTCAAGAAGAAGGCGGCCGCCGAGGAGCCCCCACCGGGTCCCACGTCAATGACCATGCCGGCGCCGTCCACAACTCCACCTCCGCCTCCACCGCGTGCACCCGCGGCCGACCTCGCCGCCCGGCCCCGGCCCCACGTGGGAAGGGTGCGCCTGGTCCTGGCGGCCCTCGTGTGTGCGACGAGCGCCGCCGCCTCGGGGCTGCTCCTGCTGGAGCACCACGGAGAGCCGAGGGCCACGGCGGCCGTCAACCAGGTGTGCGGCGAGGGAACGCAGAGCGGGTGTGAGACGGTGGCCCGCAGCCGGTACTCGCAGATACGCGGGATGCCGCTGGCGGCGATCGGCCTCTTCTTCGTGCTCTCGATGGGCAGCCTCCTGCTGCTCTCGCTGCTCGCCGGACCCGAGTCCCACGACGCGGTGGCCGCCCTCGCCCTGCTCGCCTTCGTGCTCGCCCTCGCCGCGGACATCGTGCTGCTCGGGGTGCAGGTCGTGGCCATCCGGGCGTTCTGCCGCCTCTGCCTGCTGACCTACGCCTTCAACGCGCTCGCCCTCGTGCTCCTGCTGCCGGCCCGGCGCGACGGGGCAGTCGTGGGAGAGGCGGTGACGAAGCGCGACGGCCGGCTGGTCTTCGCCGGCTGGATCCTGACGACCCTGGCCCTGGCCGGGGGTGTCTACGCCGCCGAGAAGGGCCTCGACGCCCGCCAGATGTCGCGCACGACCTCGATCCTGGGCGGGGCTCCGGCGCCGCTGCCGTCCGTGCTTCCTTCGCGTCCCCTCGAGCCCGGCACCGAGGCGCAGCGCTATCAGGAGGAGGCGCGGGTGGCCACCGAGCAGGCCCGGCGGCTCCAGGAGATCCTGGACGATCCCAAGAAGCTCGACCAATACTTCGCGCAGAAGGCGGCGCGGGAGTTCGACGCGAACCCGGTCTTCCCCATGAAGCTCGACGGCGTCCCCGCCAAGGGCGCGCCGCAGGGGCCGATCAAGGTCGTGGAGTTCTCCGACTTCCTCTGTCCCTTCTGCCGAAACATCGCCGGCGCTTTCGCGGGCTACATCCCGCAGACCGCCAACCGGGTCACGCTCTACTTCAAGAACTACCCTCTCGACTCGCTGTGCAACCCCAACGTCAAGCAGACCATCCACGAAGGCGCGTGCTGGCTGGCGATGGGCGGCCTCTGCGCCCAGGAGCAGAACGCCTTCTGGCCCTACCACGACAAGGTCTTCTCGTCGCAGCTCGAGAAGCCGGAGATGAAGGACCTCGTCCAGATCGCCACCGAGGCGGGGCTCGACGCGGCGGCCATGCAGTCGTGCCTCGCGTCGGGACGGATGAAGGCGCGGCTCGCCGCCCAGATCGAGGAAGCGCGCGAAGGGGGCGTGAACGCCACGCCCACGCTGTTCATCAACGGCAAGCGCCTGCCCCGCATCAACGACTTCGTGGCGACCGTCGACAAGGAAGCGGCCCGCCTGGGGTTGCCACCGATGCCGAAGCCGACGCCGTGACCGCGACCGCCACCCCCGAGGGAGCGAATGACCGCTTCGCCGTGGCGGCCGCGCTGCGGGAGATCGCGCTGCTGCTGGAGGTGAAGGGCGGCAACCCCTATCGAGCCCGCGCCTACGCGCGGGGAGCGGCGGCGGTGGAAGCGCTGGCCGGGGACCTGGGCACGCTCGTGGCCGAGGAGCGCCTGACCGAGGTGCCCGGCCTCGGCTCTGCGCTCGCCGCCCAGATCGCCGAGCTGCACCGGACGGGCCGGTCGCCGATGCTGGAGCGGCTGCGCGCCGACCTGCCTCCGGGCATCCTCGACCTCATCCGCGTCCCCAACCTCAGCGTGGAGCGCATCGCGGCCCTGCACCGCGCCCTCGGCGTCCGCAGCGTGGCCGAGCTGAAGGCCGCGGCCGAGGCCGGAAAGGTGCGGGGGGTGAAGGGGTTCGGCGAGAAGACGGAGAAGAAGATCCTGGAGGGGATCGCGGCGCTCGAGGCGCGCGGGCAGACGCTGCTCCTCCACGAGGCCCTGCGGGCGAGCGAAGCGCTGCAGGCCTGGCTGGGCGCCTCGCCGGACGCGCTGCGCGTCGACGTCGCGGGCGAAACACGCCGGCGCTCCGAGACCGTCGACCAGATCGAGCTGGCGGTGGCCGCGCGCGACGGGGAGGCGGTCGTCGATCACTTCCTGCGCATGCCCCAGGTGGCGGCGGTCGTGGAGCGCGAGCCCGACCGTTGCCGTGTCCGCCTGGCCGACGGCGTCCACGCGCACGTCGAGGCGGTCGCGCCGCCGGAGCACGTCCCCACGCTCGTCCGCCTCACGGGCTCCTCCGCCCACTACGAGAAGCTGCAGGCTCGAGCGGAGGCGAAGGGCCTCGTCCTCTGCGACCGCGCGCTGGAGTCGCGGCGCGGCGGCGGCCCGATCGCGCTGCCCGACGAGGCGTCGCTCTATCGCCGGCTCGGGCTGCAATACGTTCCGCCGGAGCTGCGCGAGGACGAGGGCGAGGTGGAAGCGGCCGCGGCGGGCATGCTGCCCGAGGACCTGCTGGAGGAGAAGGACGTCCGCGGCTTCGTCCACTGCCACACCTACTACTCGGACGGCAAGCACAGCGTGGAAGAGATGGCGCGGGGGGCGGAAGAGCTGGGAATGGAGTACATCACCATCACCGACCACTCGCCCACCGCGCACTACGCGGGCGGCCTGAACGAGGACCGGCTCAAGCAGCAGTGGGACGACATCGCCCGCGCGCAGGAGAGGGTGAAGGTCCGCCTGCTGCGGGGCACGGAGAGCGATATCCTCGCCGACGGCGCCCTCGACTACCCGGACCGCATCCTCGAGCAGCTCGACGTGGTCATCGCCAGCATCCACAACCGCTACCGCATGGGCGAGGACGAGATGACCCGCCGCCTGGTGCGCGCGATGCGGCTGCCGGTGTACAAGATCTGGGGGCACGCGCTCGGCCGCTACGTGCGCCGCCGCCCGCCGATCGCCTGCCGCGTGGAGGAGGTCCTCGACGCGGCCGCGGCGTCCAAAGCGGCGATCGAGGTCAACGGCGATCCCCACCGGCTGGACATGGAGCCGCGCTGGCTGCGCAAGGCGAGGGACCGCCATTTGCGGTTCGTGGTCTCGACCGATGCCCACTCGGTGCGGGGCCTCCTGAATTTCCGCTACGGCGTCGCCATGGCGCGCCGCGGCTGGATCCGGAAGGGCGAGGTGCTGAACACGCTGGACGCCGAAGCCTTCCGCCAAGCCGTAAGGCCGACCCAGTAGCCTTTCCACGCAGAGGCCGCAGAGAAACGGCAGAGGCCGCAGAGAACGAAGACAACTAGCACGCGCAAAGCTGCGAGCGAAGCGCGATTCACTCGCGCGCAGCGAGCGGGGGTTCACGGGGGTGCGACGCAGCACCCCCTTGCTCGCTGACGCCCTCTGCGGTCTCTGCGTGTCCTCTGCGGCCTCTGCGTGGAAGAGCCCGTTTCTGGTTTACTCTCTTTCTGTGGGTCACCGGATCTTCATTCTTTCTCCCGCGCATTGCGGGGGCGAGAGAGCGCAGCTCGTCTTCAACGAGGGGGCCCAGTTCCCCCTTGCCCGTCGGTTGAGGAGCAAGGAAGGAGCGCCGCTGGGAGACGTGTTCGCGTTCCTGAGCGGGCTCTACTTCCGGGGCAAGCTCGCCTACGCGCAGGCGTTCGCGGCGCCGCCACCCGGCGTGCCGGGGGTCGTCGTCATCACCACCAACGAGGGCCTGCGCGGGCCGAGCTTTCCCCTGACCATCGCCCGCCTGCGCCGCTATGCCCGCGGCGACATCGACCTGCGTGACGCCCGCTACCGCCGGCCGCTTCAGCGCGACGCGAAGATCCTGGCCGCGGCCGCCGGTCCCGACTGCGAGGTCGTGCTCCTCGGCAGCGTCGCCACCGGCAAGTACGTCGACCTCCTGCTGAAGGTCTTCGGCCCCGCCCTGCGCTTCCCGGCCGAATTCGCCGGCCGGGGAGACATGAGCCGCGGCGGCCTGATGCTGCGCTGCGTGGACGCCGGCCGCGAGCTCGAGTACGTGGGCCTCGAGGGCGGCGCGCCCCGGCATGGGCCGCGGCCGCCCCGGCTGGCGCCGCGGGCATGAGCCCGCCTCGGGCCACGCGCAATCGCCATCCGTCTCGTCGGGCCGGGGGCCGGGTACCCGCCCGTCCGCGGGCCGAGCCGACCGGCCTCGTCCTCCCGAAAGACACGGACACCGTGGAGGTGCGGCTCGGCGAGCGCGCCGTCCGCCTGACCAACCTCCGCAAGCTCTTCTGGCCCGACCTCGGCATCACCAAACGCGACCTGCTGCAGTACTACGCGGACGTGGCCCCGTCGCTGCTTCCCCACCTCCGCGACCGCGCCATGGTCATGAAGCGTTATCCCAACGGCGCCGCCGGGGAGTTCTTCTTCATGAAACGGGCGCCCACCCCGCGCCCGGACTGGATCGAGCTGTGCTCCATCGAGCACGAGTCGGGGAACGTCATCGACTTCCCGATGATCCAGGACCTCCCATCGCTTCTGTGGGTCGTGAACCTGGGCTGCATCGACCTCAACGAGTGGTACGCGCGGTGCGACGACGTAGACCGGCCCGACTACGTCCACTTCGATCTCGACCCGGTGAAGGGCGCTCCCGAGGTGCCGTTCGCGCGGGTCCGGGAGACCGCGCTGATCGTGAGGGACGGCCTCGAGGCGCTCGGCATGCCCTCCTTCGCCAAGACGACGGGCTCCCGCGGCATCCATGTGTAC
Source organism: Acidobacteriota bacterium (assembly GCA_003222275.1). Lineage (GTDB taxonomy): Bacteria > Acidobacteriota > Vicinamibacteria > Fen-336 > Fen-336 > AA32. Next base: position 23,472 of record QHVJ01000011.1, read on the forward strand.
GTCCCCATCGTCCGGGGGCCCACCCAGAGGGACGTGTGGAGCTTCGCCAAGCGCTTCGCGCAGAGCCTGGAAGCGCTGCAACCCAGGCTCATCACCGCCGAGTACGTGATCTCGAAGAGGCCGGCCGGCCACGTGCTCGTGGACTACAACCAGAACGCCTGGGGGCGGACGCTGGCCTCGGTGTATTCCGTCCGGCCGCATCCGCGCGCCGCCGTGTCGACACCGGTGACCTGGCGAGAGGTCGACCGCGCCGTCGCCATCGAGGACTTCCGGATCGACAACGTTCCCGCGCGCGTCCGCAAGCTCGGCGACCTGTGGGCGCCCCTCCTCGCCCCGAAGGGCCGTTTTCGCCTCGACCGCTACCTCTGAGCGAGGGTCGCGTTGCGGCCGCTGAGGCTCGAGACGGCCGTCACCAGCTCTTCGGGCTCCACCGGCTTGGCGAGGTGGATCTGGTACCCGGCGAGGAGGGTCTTGACCCGGTCCTCGCGCCGCGCATAGGCGGTGAGGGCGGCGGCAGGAACGCGACCTCCCTCTTCCGGCGGCAGCGCGCGCACCTTCTGGATCAGGGCGTAGCCGTCCTCTCCCGGCATCTCCACGTCGCTCAATAGAACGTCGGCGTTCTCGGTGCGCAGCAGCCCCAGCGCTTCGTCGATCGAAGCCGCGCCCACGACACGGGCGCCGCGCTGCCGGAGAACCGCATTGATCAGCTCGCGGGAATCCTGGTCGTCGTCCACCACGACGACGGTCAACCCCTCGAGCGTCGCCGGGAATGCCCCCGTCTCGTCGCCCGCGCGCCGGCCGCCCGGCTCGCCACGCTGGGTGCCCGCGGGCAGCACCGCGGTCACGGGCAGCCTGACCTTGAACGCCGACCCGAGCCCGGGTCCCCGGCTGGACGCTTCCACCGTGCCGCCGTGCAGCTCCACCATGTGGCGCACGATGGCCAGGCCGAGGCCGAGTCCGCCATGGAAGCGGGTGCTCGTGGGGTCACCCTGGAGGAAGCGCTCGAAGATGCGCGGGATCAGCTCCGGGGGCATCCCCGCCCCGTTGTCCTCCACCACGATCGTGGAGTGCGAGCGCTCGCGGGACACCTTCACTCGCACCACGCCTCCGCGAGGAGTGAACTTGATGGCGTTCGAGACGAGGTTCCACACCACCTGCTGCAGGCGGTCGGAGTCGCCCGAGACCTGCGCCGCGGTGTCTTCGAGTTGTGCCTCCAGGGCCACGCCCTTCGCCTCCGCCGTCGGACGCATCGTGTCCACGGTCGCTTCCACGATCGGGGCCAGCTCGACCGGTCGCAGGTCCAGCCGGAGCTTGCCCGTGACGATGCGGGAGACGTCGAGGATGTCGGCGATGAGCTGGCTCTGGGACTTCGCGTTCCGGTTGATGGTCTCGATGGCGCGCTGCCTCATCTCCTCGTCGAGCTTGCCGTCCCGGAGCAGGTGGGCCCAGCCCACGATCGCGTTCAGGGGTGTCCGCAGCTCGTGGGAGAGCGTGGCCAGGAACTCGTCCTTCATCCGGTTCAGCTCCTGGGCTTCCCGATAGAGGCGGGTGTTGTCGACCGCCAGCGCGACCCGCCCGGCCAGGTTCTCGGCGAACGCGAGGTCGCTCATGCCGTAACGCCGGCCGGATTCGGCGGTCATGAGCGTGAGCGCGCCTAGCGTGCGCCCTCGCGCGGCGAGCGGCACGATGATGTAGCTCTTCAAGCCGAGGCTGCGGAGGATCGCGTGGTGCTCGGGGTCCTCCGCGGTTTCCGCCAGCAGGTCGTCGGTGATCTCCGAGACCAGCTCGGGGAAGCCCGTGCGCATCACGTTCGGTACCCCGCTGTCGGCCCCCATGTTCACCGAGTAACGCCGCTCGAGCTCCCGGGCCAGCTCCACCTTGTTGGGGTCCGCGTGGACGAGCGCCAGGTGCTCGAGCGAGCCGTCCGGGCCGAGCATGTCCACGGCGCACCAATCGGCAATCTGGGGCACCGTCAGCCGGGCGACCGCGCTGAGTGTGCTCTGGTAGTCGAGCGAGGAGGCCAGGGCGTCGCTGGCCTCGGCCAGCAAGCGAGAGGCCTCCTCGGCTCGCCGGCGGTCGGTGACGTCGACACACGAGCCGATGTGCCCGCCGAAGACGCCCTCGGTGACGAACAGGGGTGCCCCCGAGGCGAGCAGCCAGCGGTACTCGCCGTCGGCGCGCCGCAGCCGCAGCTCCAGCTCGAACGGACGCCGATCCGCGGACGCGGCCGCGATCTCGTGCTCCCACCGCCGACGATCGGCCGGATGAATGCCCTCGGTCCAGCCGGTGCCCCGCTCCTCCTGAAGCGTCCGGCCCCGGAACTCCAGCCAGCGCCGGTTGAAATAGGTGAATTGGCGCTCCGGGTCGGACATCCACACGAGACCGGGGGTGGTGTCCGCCATCAGGCGGAACAGTCGCTCGCTGTCTTGCAGCTCCCGCTCGGCGCGCTTCCGGGGGGTGATGTCCTCGTGGAGAACGACGACGCGCCCCGCCCCCCCCCGATCCGAGCGCTGCGCGCGGAACCGGAACCAGCGCTCGCGCCCGTCGGCGGTGGGGCAGGGGTACTCCATCTCGAAGCACCCTTGCCGCGCCTCGAGGATCCCTCGCAGGCCGGCCATGACGCGCCGTGCCTCCTCGGGGCATTCGGGCATTTCGGCACGGCACAGCTCCAAGAAGGACGTGCCCACGCCGTGCGGGCGGCCGATGAAGGGATGAGGCTCGTCGAAGCCATCCCAGGTCTCGTTGACGGCGAGGACGGTGCCTCCATCGTCCAGGACCGCGACGTGGACGGGGAGCGTATCGAGCGCGGCCCGCAGCAACTCCTCCGACCGCCGCAACTCGTCCCGGACCCGATTGCTCACCCTTCATTCGTATGCAACCGCCATTCCCTAGGCTCCTGACTCATACCTCGTGGCGGGAGATTTGCATGACGGTTTGGTTGGGGCTCGTGCCCCGTCGTTGCCAGAAAGGGGTGGACAGATGCCTGAAAGGAAGTCCGGCGGCCGGCGTCGCAGCAGTTCGGGCCGCAGATACGGCCAGAAGGCCCAGCAGAAGGTCGAGCGGGCCATGCACGAGATGAAGCGAGGCCAGCTCAAATCGGGACGGTCGGGCAAGACCGTCAAGAGCCGGAAGCAGGCGATCGCGATCGGCTTGTCCGAGGCGCGGCGGGCAGGAGGTAAGGTTCCCCGTCGCAAGAAGTAGCTTCACCGCGGCCTTTGCGGCCGCGGCCCGCCGCTCGGGGGGCGCCCTGCGCCCCCCGGCTCACCTTCCAATCTGTGCGACACTCGTGGCGATGAAGACGCCCGAGAGCGATCTGCCTGCGATCGAGGCCGAGGCCAGGCGCGTGGCCAGCTCCGCCAAGGGCCTCGCCGACAGCCTCGGGCAGGCATTGCCCAGGCTGCGGGAAGACCTGCGCGCCGTGCGGGCCGAGGCCGAGACGCTGCGCGCGGCCCTCCAGGAGGAGAAGCGATTACGGGAGGCTCGTCAGCCGCCGCCGATGCGCTCGTCCCGGAAGGAGGCCCCGGACGAAGAAGCCGAAGCCGCCGGCGCACTGCTGGCAGCGCCCTTCCGCGTCAGCGCGAAGGCGGCCGCCGCCGCCCGGTCCGATCCTCTGGCCGCCCTGTCCGTGCAGGTGGCCAAGGCGCTCTCGCCCGACGCCAGCCCCGTGGACCGGGCGCGCCTCATCGCCATGGCCTTCGCGGCCAGTCAAGGCGACCTCGAGACATTCTGGGCGGCCCGGCGCCAGCGCAAGGCGGTCCCCGGGCCTATCAAGCAGGCCTCATTGCGCAAGGGATAGCCTTCGCCTATCGTGAAGGTGTGGGACCCGAAGGCCTGGTCGTCTTGCTGGTGGAGGACACTCTCGACACGCTGGAAGCCTATTCCCACTTCCTCCGCGGCGCGGGCTTCCAGGTCGAGACCGCGACCGACGGCCGTCAGGCGGTGGACAAGACGCGCGTGCTTCGTCCGGACGTCGTGGTGATGGACCTGGCGCTGCCGGAGCTGGACGGTTGGGAAGCGACGCACCGGATCAAGTCCGATCCTCTCACGAGACACATTCCCGTCGTGGCCTGCACCGGCCATGCGTTCCAACAGTCGAAGGAATCGGCCCGACAGGCGGGCTGCGACGCCTTCCTCACCAAGCCCCTCGACCCTGCGCTCCTGGTGACCGAGATCCTGCGCGTGGTGGAGCGGGCGCGTCAGACGAGAGCGTTCGCCGACTCCGGAGCTCACTACGAAGTGCTGCTCTACGTCAGTCCGGGATCGACACCGTCGCTCGCCGCCCGCCAGATCCTGGAGGAGTTGTCGCGGGAGTTCGATCCGTCCCAGGTCCGACTGGAAATACGCGAAGTCTCCCCGGCCCTGTCCAAGGTCGAGGCGGACCGGATCGGTTTTACGCCGACTCTTCTCGTGAGCCGCGACGGCGAGACGCCGGAACGCATCACCGGCGACCTCGCCGACGCGGAGAACGTCGACCAGCGCCTGAGGGAAGTCGGCATCCCCCGGCGCCGGCCGAAGGGTTAGACCGCTACCGGTCCAGCCGGTTCCTCTCCAGCACTTCGCGGACCACGCCGGGAGCCACGTCCGCCTTCCTCGCGCCGTCCCGGGCGATGCTCATCTGCTGCTGGAAGAGATCCGCCGCCCGGGCGATGTCCGCGAGCCGCTGCCGGCACGCGTCGTCGCCTGGTTGCTGGATGCTATTGCCTCCGAGCAGGACGAACCATTCGCGTCCGGTGGTCGTCGTCGCTCCGGAAGGCGTCTTACCGCCGAGGCACACGTCCTTGAAGCCGAACCACATGCTGTCGATCTCGTTGGCCTTCAAGCAAAGCAGGCTCGTCGCGGCCTGCAGGTCCCTCACGCCCTGGGCCCGGATGGCCTCGGCCTGGGCCGCCGTTGCGCCCTCGGGCGCCGTCCCGGCCATTGCCGGCGGCAGCGCTACGTTCAGCGTCGGGCTGGTCGGGGGACCCACGTTCGGCACCGGCTGGAGTATGGCCGGCGCGCCCGGCGCATTGGGCGGCAGCGGGATCCCGCCGGCCGCGGGCGGAGTGCCCGTCTGGGTGACGAGTACGGCGGGCGCGGTCGTGGCCGTCGTCGAGGTCGGGGCCGTCGCGGGTGTGACCAGGCCGATCTGTGACACGGCCCCGCCGGCGCTCACGCCTACCGGCTCGATGCGGACGACCGTGCGCGTGCGGCCCTTGCCCGACCGGTAGCTCAGCACCACGTCGTCTCCGGCGCGAAACTGACGCAGGCTCCTGGCGACCTCAGGGGTCACCGACACCACCTGGCGGGCTCCTGTCCCGTCGGCGACGGTCAGGGTTCTCTTGGAGGGGTTGGCCGCCACGACCCGGACGCTCTCGATTGTCGTGGACCGTGATGCGGCGCCGATGCTGCCGGTCGGAGCCGGCGTGACCTCCCGGATGTTGGTCACGATGCGCATGACGCGGCCGTCACGGGTGTCGGCGCGGTAGCCAAGCATGACCTGGTCGCCCGCACGCAGCCTCGACAACCCCGTCAGGCCCTCGCCTTCGACCGAGAGGACGGCATCGCGGCCCTCGGCGCGGACCGTGATCGTCCGGCCGGAGGGATCTACCCGTACGACTTCCGCATTCATGAACGTGGGGACGTTCGGGTCGGAGCCGGCCGGGGTATAGACCTGCGTCTGCTGCGCGAAGGCGGCGCCGGCCAGAGTCAGCACGGCAAAGACGGACACGATTCCCTTCATGGCTCAGGACCTCCAGGGGCTTGTAAGCAAATCCGATGCCAGGCCGGACTCGTCCGCCAGGCCTCAGGAAGTGCCGCGTCCCCGGCGCACTATGCCCGGAACGAGCTCGCGGAACATCTGCAGCGCCGAGTCCAGGTCGGCGGACGACATCGGCTTGCTCACGAACATCACCGGGCCCATCCCGAGCGCCTCCAGGATGGCCTCGTGGTTCGCGTCATGGCCGCTCATGAGTATCGCCGGCCGGCGGGGATGGGCGGCGAGCGCGTCGCGCAGGATCTCGGCCCCCGACGTGCCCGGCAGGACCATGTCGATGAAGACACCGCTGTAGCTGCGGTCTTTCACCCGCTGGCGCGCATCGGCCGGCTCCGAGCACGGGTGCGCCTCCCAGCCTCGTTCGGAGATCGTGTCCGCGAGGGCTTGCGCGAAAGGCAGGTCGTCATCGACGATCAGTATCCGCGGCCGCCCTTCCAGGCTGCGGCTGCGGACGACCCGACCCGGCGCGGCCTCGCGCAGCGCATCCTCGGCCGCGGCAAAGAGTGCCGCGCCGCCCCCTTCGACCTCGCCGTAGGCGGTGGCCACGCCCGCCGAATCCCGGGGAGACGCGTCTCCGGCCGGAAGCGCGGTCTCCTCGCCGACCAGAGACAGGAGACGCTCGCCCGCTCGCCCGGCTTCGCTGGCGGTCGTCTCCGGCATCAGGAGCACGAGCTCCGAGCCGTGCCAGCCGAGCACGTCATGGAGCCGGACCGAATCGCGCAGCCGCCGGGCCACGCGGACCAGCCGCGTCTCGGCGTCGGGCGGCGAGGGCGGGTTGGCCTCGATGCGCAGCACGGCCAGGGACAGGAACCCGCCGGCACGCCGAACGCGGGCGACTTCCTCCTCCAGCCGGAACCGGAAGGCCAGGGCGTCGAGCAGGGGACGTTCGTTCATCGTGATCAGCCGGGGCGAGGGCCTCGCCGCCGGCTCGCCGGCGCGGGTCCGGCCGGCTTCGCTTCGACCGTACTGGCCGCGGCCTCCTCGTCTTCGCCCGCCACCACGATGCGGTTACGACCGGCGCGCTTGGCGCGGTACAAGGCGGCATCGGCGGCGTTCAGCAGGCGGTCGCGATCCCAGCCGGTGCCGCTGTCGCCGACGGCGATACCCAGGCTGCAAGTGACGCGGAGGACGAGGCCGCCGACGGCGATCGCAGTCCCGGCCACGGACGCGCGCAGCCTTTCGGCGGCCGCCCTTGCCCCGGCGGTATCACATCCCGCCAGCACGACCACGAACTCTTCCCCGCCGTACCGCCCCACGAGATCGTAGGGGCGCAGGATGAGGCGCATCGTCGACGCCGCCTGGCGCAGCACCTCGTCGCCCACGCTGTGACCGTGCGTATCGTTGACCTGCTTGAAATGGTCGAGGTCCACGAAGACGACCGCGCACGCCGTGTCCGAGCGCCGGCATCGCTCCAGCTCCTTGCCGAGCGTCTCGAGGATCGTCCTGCGGTTGGCGAGCCCGGTGAGGGGATCGGTGGTGGCCTGCTCGCGCAGGGCCTCGCGGGCGGCGATCAGCTGGCCATGCAGCTCGACGATGCGCCGTCCGGTGCGGATCCGCGCTTCCAGCTCGAGGTTGTCGAAAGGCTTCCGGAGGTAATCGTCCGCCCCGGCGGCCAGGCCCTCCACCACGTCCTCCTGCCGGTCGCGCCCCGTGAGCAGGATGATGTAGGTATAGGGCTCGCGTGCGGCCTCCCGCACCTTCCGGCAGACCTGCAGCCCGTCGAGCCCCGGCATCATCCAATCGAGCAACGCGATCGAAGGCGCGTCGGGCCCCTGCATCGCGCGCCAGGCCTGCTCTCCGTCCTCCGCCAGGATGACCTCGTATCCCCAGCCGGCGAGCGCGCCTTGGAGCAGGTGGCGAGCGAACCGAGCGTCTTCGGCGAGCAGTACCTTCAACCGCCGCGCCTCAGCAATACCGCACGTGGCATCGCGTCACCCTCGAAAGGAGCGCCTGGATTCTACACTCCTGCAGGCATGGAAGTTGCTTGATACTTTGATGGCGCGGCGGTTCGGCGCCGAGGAGGGCTCAATGCTCTGGACGATCATCGGCATTCTGTTCGTGCTCTGGCTGCTCGGCCTCGTCGCACACGTGGGGGGTGGGCTGATCCACCTGCTGTTGGTAGTGGCGGTGGTGGTGTTCCTGATCAACCTGATCACTGGCCGCCGTCCCGCCGTCTGACGACCGTTTAGACTCTGCTGTGAACGGGCTCGTGCCTTCCCCGGCCGGGCCCGAACTTTTTTCGTGAGATCCGCGGCTTACCGACGCGAAACAGCTCTCGCCGACGGCGCGCTCCACGAGGTCGTCGCGCGAGCTTCAAGCTCGACGTTGCCGGCGTTGATCTGGTTCTGGGCGCTGAGACGCGTTGCTGCGGAGTCGCGCGCGGGCTTCGTACACGCGTGAGGTGCGGCGCCCCGGTCGTCCGGGGCGCCGGCCGGAGCCCTGTCCCGACTTCTGATCCCGTCCCTGCCCTTGTCCCTGTTTTCCCTGCTGCCCTTGTTGTCCTTGTTGACCCTGCTGACCCTGACCCTGACCCTTCTGCGTGCCCTGCTGACGGTCCTTGTCCGAGCCACTCTTGTTGCGATCGTCCGTTTCCGGCATGGATGTACCTCCCTTGGAAAACCCACGAGCGACGCGGCGGGGCCGCTCGTTCCGTCGGACGAGTCGTTGCAACACTCGTGCCTCGAGTGCTGGCGGTCAAGAGCCATCGTTTTTACAAGGGAACGCGGAAGATCAGGGGCGACCGGGCACGTGGATCCGCACGCCGGCGCGAAGCGATCGCGGCGGGCCGAGCGTGCGCAACGGCGTGCGGCCCACGTCGTATCGAGCGTCGAACAGGTTCTCCGCCGCCGCGTACAGCTCCGTGTCGCGGCCGAGCGGACGCGCGGCGAGAACGTCGACGGTCGTGGCCCGGCTCAGCGGGAACAGATTGAGGTCGTCGTCGAACTGTCGCCCCGAGAACCGTGCCTGCAGGCCCATGCGCAGCGCCGGATGCGAGTAGCGGAGGCTGAGCGTGCCCTGGTGGCGCGGCACCTGCGCCACCTTCAGGCCTGCGAGGGCCGGCGGGTCCGCGGATACGACGACGGAGTCGACGAAGAGCCACGACGCGGCCACGGTGAACGCCGGCCCCAGGCGCGCCTCCGCATCGGCCTCGAGGCCCCGCGCGCGGATGAGGGCCACGTTCTTCCGCTGCCGTGTGATCAGCGCCGGTGTCGACGAAAGCGTCACGTTGGCCACCGCGTCGTGGACCTCGTTCCAGAAGACGCTCGTCCTCACGGAGAGGCGGCCGTCGGGACGGCGCGCGAGCGCGCCCGCCTCGACGCCGCCCATGCGCTCGGCGCGCAGCGCTTCGTTGGCGAGGGTCAGGACGTTGCCGAGGCGGAAAGGCCGGTAGAGCTCGTTGAGCGTCGGAGCGCGGAACGAGCGATACGCCGCGGACGTGAACGACAGCCACGACGCGATCGGGTATCGGAGCGAGAGCCGCGGGCTGAGCGCGTTCTCCTGGTGGTCCGCCAGCGCCGTCGTGGGCGTACCCGGGCTGCGCCTCTCTCCCGACTGCCCCCACCGATCGAATCGCAGGGCCGCGGCGGCCGAGAGCCGGCCGACGCTCACGAGGTCCTCGGCATAGACGCCGAGATCGAGCTGGCGCCCTTCGTTGCCCACGAGAGGCCCGGCGCCGGGGTTGAACACGACCTCTTCGCTCGTCGCCGCGACGCGGCGCACGTCCGCTCCCGCGACCACGACCTGCCGGCGGCCGACCGGCCTCGCCCACTGCCCCCAGGCCCCCGCGACCCAGGAGGGGACACGCTGCTGCCGGTTCAAGCGCTCGCTGGAGCGGGCGGCCGCGATCGTCGAGAAGGTCTGGTGGTACAGCTCGTCGCCAAGGTAGGCCCGCAGGATCAGGGTGGCGGTCGAGGTCCGGTCCGCCCCGAAGACCACCTGGCGCAGGCGCGTGTCATTCGTCTGCAGGCGCGTACCGTTCCCGCGCGACTCGCGGAATGCGGAGATCGCCACGAACTGCCGGCTCGAGGCATCGGGGCCGCGCTCCAGGGCCAGCTCGAAGCCGTCGTGACGGGACGTCGCCGCGGTGTCCACCGCGCCGCGGTCGGCGGGCGCCACCAGGACGTAGCCGTCCGTGTCGAACGACGTCCCGTGCAGCCTCACCCCCCAGCTTCCTCGGCGAAGAGAGGCGGCCACGGAACCGTCGGGGGTGGACTGCGAGCCGTAGCTGGCATCGGCGTCGAGCCGAGTCTGGTCGGCGCGCTTGCGCACCAGATGGATCACGCCGGTGAGCGCGCCGTTCCCGTAGAGGTCGGACGCGCCTCCGCGCAGCACTTCCACGCGATCGAGCGAAGCGCGGGGGATGCGGCTCCAGTAGACCCAGCCGCCGAAGGGGTCGTTGAGCGGCACCCCGTCGTCGAGGACGAGGGCACGGCTGGCCCCGCTGCCCCCGATGCCGCGGAGGGAGGCGCCCTGGGTCGTCGGGTTCGCGGTGCGGCTGCCCGATCGCCGGAAGAGCGTGAAGCCGGGCACCTGGCGCAGAACGTCGTCGACGGCGAGGGCGGGCGTCAGCTCGAGCGCACGCGGGCCGAGGACGACGACGCTGGCCGGCGTCTCGCCGAGCCGCTCGGGGACGCGCGCACCGGTGACGGTGACCTCGTCGGCGAACGCGCGGCGGAGGACGATCGTCAGCGCCCCCGCGTCCTTTCGAAGGTCGACATTGCGGCGGAAGGGGGCATAGCCCGCCGCCTCCACCACCACGACGCCGGAAGCTCCGCGTCCGGCGATCGAGAAGCGGCCGTCGATCCCGGTCCTCGTGTCCCGCTCGCCGCCGTCGGTGCGCCACGAGACGCGGGCGTCCGCGACCGCCGCCCCGGAGGCGTCGCGCACGACGCCCTCGAGGCCCGCCGGCGGCGCCGCCGAGGTGAGCCAGGTCAGCAGGACGGGAAGGAGCAGCTCGGTCAGGCCCCGATCATACCGCGATGGTTAACGGCCCTTCAGCTTCGCGCAGGCGTCCTTGATGCCGGCCGTGCAGGCCTGCTGCAGGAAGGCGACCGCCTTCGTGTGGTCGCGAGCGACGCCGTTGCCCACCTCGTGCAGCAGGGCCAGCTCGTAGCAACCGGCGGCGGCGCCGCCGGCGCAGGCCTTCTGGTACATCGGGACGGCGTGGGCGAGGTCGGAGACGCGGCCGAACGCGCGCTGGTACTGGGAGCCGAGGTTGTAGCAATCGGCGGCGTAGCCGGCATCGCACGTCTTCCGGTAGAGCTCCATGCCCCGCTCCAGGTCGCGCCCCACTCCGTCGGCTCTGACGTAGGCCGTGGCGAGCGCGCTGCAGCCGGCCAGGTCGCCCCCGTCGCACGATTCCTTCAACAAGGCGGCCGCGCGCGACGGATCCTTCGCCATCCCCGTCACGCCCCGGTAGAGCAGCGCGAGACGCAGGCAACCCCGCGGGTCGCGCGCCGAGCAGGCCTTCTGGTAGAGCGCCGCGGCGAGAGCCACGTCGGGAGCAGCGCCGCCGCCGCCGCTCTCGGTCAGCAGGCCCAGGTCGACGCAACCGGCGGGGGCGCCTTTGTCGCAGGCCTGGCCGAAGAGCGCCGCCGCTTTCTTGGCGTCACGCGCCGTGCCCACGCCGTCACGAACGAGCCGTCCCTCGGCGTGGCAGCCGCGGGGTTCGCCTTGCCCGCAGCCCTTCGCGTAAAGCGCGAGAGCGCGGGCGGCGTCCCGCGGCGCCCCTTCCCCCCGCTCGTGGGCGAGGGCCAGCTCGTAGCAGGCGCGGCCGAGGCCGCCGTTGCAGCCCTGCGTGTAGAGGGCCACCGCTCCCTTCGCATCGCGGGCGACCCCGTCGCCGGTGGCGAGCAGCTTGCCGAGCACGACGCACGAATCGGTATCGCCGCCGTCGCACGCCTTCCTCAGCAGGCTCCCGCCGCGCGCGGCGTCCCGCGGGAACCGTACGCCGTCGAGGTACATGGGGCCCAGCGCTCCGCAGCCCCGCACGATGCCCGCCTCGCAGGCACGCTGGAGGAACGTCGCCGCCTCGCCGAGGTCCTTGGTCACGTCGCGGCCCTCTTGCGCCATGAGGCCGATCTGCAGGCAGCCCTCGCCTTCGCGAAGGTCGCAGGCCTTCTTGAGGAGCACCACTGCCTTGGGGATGTCGCGAGAGACGCCTTCACCGGTGCGATTCATTCCGGAGAGGTCGAAGCAGGCGCGCGCGTGGCCCCCTTCGCACGCCTTCTTCAGGAGACCGGCCCCCTTGGAGGCGTCCCGGGGAGCTCCCTCACCCCGCCGGTGCATCGAGGCGAGGGTGTAGCAGTCGGCCATCGAGCCCTTGTCGCAGCTCTTCTTGAGCACGGCAGGATCGCCCGCCGCCGGGGCCGGCGCCGCCGGCGCCTGGGCCGAAGCCGGCCACGCCGTTGCCGCTACCAGAACCAATCCCGCCAGGGCGTTCATCGCGCGCATGAGGGACCTCCTGAAGTCCCGGTGATACAGCAAGGCCACGCGGGGCGCAATGTCCGCAATCACAGGGGTGCCCCGGCTAGAATCCCCGGGTGCGCCCGAGCCCCGATCGAGTGGTGGTTGCCGGCACGCTCGGCCTGATCCTCGCCCTGGCCGCCGGGCTGCGCATCTGGGGGATGAGCTACGGCCTTCCCCACCCAATGGCCCGCCCCGACGAGCAGAAGCTCGTCGGACGCGCGGCGGGGATGCTCGCCACCGGCGACCTCAACCCCATCGAGCACACGTACCCGGCGCTGCTCCTGTACCTGCAGGCCGCCGTGCTCTTCTCCTACGCGAAGCTGGGCCCTCTGCTCGGCGCGGACGCCCTCGGGAGCCATCCCGGCCTCCCGTACCTCATCTGCCGGGCGCTCAGCATCGCGTTCGGCGTGGCCACCGTGGCCGCGACGTACCTCCTGGGCCGCCGCGTCGACGGGCGGCGCGCGGTGGCGCTCCTCGCCGCCCTCGTGGTCGCCACGAACTACCTGCACGCACGGGACTCGCGCTGGGGCACCGTCGACGTGGCGATGACGTTCTTCGTCACGCTCTCGCTGGTCTTCGCGGTCCAGGCGAGCGACCGCCAGCGTTTTCGCGACTACCAGCTCGCGGGAGTGTTCGCGGGGCTGGCCGCCGCCACGAAATACAACGCGGGCCTCGTGCTGCTCGCGACCGCCGCGGCGGCCATCGCCGGCGTGGGCCGGCGCCGGATCACGGGGCCGGACGCCGTCCGCCGCCTCGCCGTCGCGGGCCTCACCACGTTCCTCCTGTTCACGCTGGCCACCCCGTACTCGGTCCGGGACTGGTACGCGACGTGGGAGGGATTCACGGTGTCGGTCGGGATGCTCTACGGCGTCGTCGGAGAGCGAGCCGCCTCGGTGCACCTGCGGGTGACCTTCCCCGACGGGTTCGGCCTGCCGGTCTGCATCGCCGCGCTCGTCGGGGCCGGACGCGCGGTATGGAAGCGGGACGCGCGCTCTCTCGTCCTGTTGACCTTCGTGGTCCTCATGTTCGCGTCGATGGCCGCCGTCCTCTGGGTGTTCCCGCGGTACCTGCTTCCCTTCGTCCCCCCGCTGGCGGTCCTGGCCGCGGAAGCGGCCGCGGCGTTCGTGGACTTGTCGCGGCCGGCGTTCGCCGCGGCGGCGGCCCTCGTCCTCGCCGGGCCGGGAATCCTGTCCTCCGTCCAGTTCGACCGTGTCGCCGCCCGCAAGGACACGCGCGTGCTGGCGGCGGAGTGGGTCAGCGCGAACGTTCCCGGCGGCGCCGCCGTCCTCGTCTGCGACAACTACGGCGCGCCCGCCCTGAACGCCGACCCGCGCCGCGGCCCCAGCTTCCGCGTCCGGTTGATCGACTGCACGCCGTCGCAGGTCGAGGGCTCCGGCGCGCCCTATCTGGTGACGAGCAACCACCCGCAGATGCCGGGGTACGCGTCGGTGGACCCGAAGCTTCGCGAGTACCTCGACGCGCGCGCGCGGCCGCTCGCGGAATTCCGGCCGTTTCGCGAGGGGACCTTCGCGAAGCCGTACTTCTACGTCGGGGATGCGTTCTTCCTGCCGTTCACGGGCCTGCGGGCGATGGAGCGCGGGGGCCCCGAGGTCACCGTGTGGGCGCTGACTCGGCCCTGAGCCGCGTTGTCGTCTGCGCGACGGGCGTGATAGCGTCATTGGCCATGGGCCTCGACGTTCTCGTCGAGCATCGATCGACGTGGAACGCGAAGCCGGTCCTGGCCGACGTCTATGCCGTCTGGTTCGAGGCGCTCCTGGCCACGCTCGGCTCGTCGCGCCGCCGCGTTCTCGAGCTCGGCGCAGGGCCCGGCTTCCTTTCCGAGTACGCGCGCGGCCGCCGGCCCGACCTGTCGTGGATCGCCGCGGACATCCTGCCCGCCCCGTGGAACGACGTTGCCGCCGACGGCCTCTGCCTCCCGTTCCGGTCGGGTGCTTTCGACACGATCCTGGCCGTGGACCTCCTGCATCACCTGGCCCGGCCTCGGCTGTTCTTCGAAGAAGCGGCGCGCGTGCTCGCGCCCGGAGGATGCGTGGCGGTGGCGGAGCCCTGGGTGACGCCGCTCTCGTATCCGATCTACCGCTGGCTGCATCACGAGGGCTGCACGCTCGGCCTCGATCCCTGGCAACCCTTCGGCGGGAACGGCACCAAGGAGCCCATGGACGGCGACTCGGCGGTCGTTTCGGGCCTCGTGCGCCGCACGCCCGAGGCGGAATGGCGCCGTCTCGGGTTCCGTCCGCCCCGCTGCACGGCGCTGAACGGGTTCGCCTATCTCGCCTCCCTGGGCTTCCGGCGGCGGTGGTCGTTGCTTCCGCGCCGGCTGGCGCCACCCCTGCTTCGCCTGGACGCGGCGGCCCGTGCCCTGGCCCCCGTGCTGGGCATGCGTGTCCTCGCCGTGTGGGAGAGGGAAGCCGCGACATGAGCGGCTCGAGCGTCGGCGCGCCCGAGCGCCGGCGCGCCCGAGCGCCGGCGCCCACCGATCGCATCCGCGACGAGGTCCGCCACTTCTTCGACGAGAACCACGAGGGGATCGAGCGGGCCCGACGGGCCCGCCGCTACTTCTACGGCTACCTGACCCGCGTCATCCAGGCACGGGTCCCGCCGGGCCAGCGCGTCCTCGACATCGGATGCGGGTCCGGCCACCTCCTGGCCGCTCTGGGCCCTTCCGCCGGCGTCGGCATCGACCTTTCGTCTCGCGCGGTGGCCACGGCCCGCGCGGCGCACGGAAGCACGGCGCTACGCTTCATCGAGGGCGACGGAACCGATCCGGAGACGCTCGCGACGGCGGGCGGCCCGTTCGACATCGTGATGATGTTCAACGTCGTCACCCACCTCAGCGACGCGCAGCAGGCGTTCGAGAACCTGCAGCCGTTGTGCCACTCGCGGACGCGGGTGCTCGTCTACAGCTACAGCCGCGTGTGGCAGCCCGTGCTCCGGACCGCGGAGTTGCTCGGCTGGAAGCTTCGGCAGCCGGCCGAGTCGTGGCTCCCCCCCGAGGAGATCGCGCAGATGCTCGCGCTGGCGGATTTCGAGGTGCTTCGCCGCGAGCGCCACGTCGTGTGCCCGATGCACATCCCGCTGCTCGCCGACTTCCTGAACCGCTACGTCGGACGGCTCCCCCTCGTCGACGCCTTCTCGCTGATGTTCGGCATCGTGGCCCGGCCGGCGCCGCACCTCTTTGCCGCCACGCGCTCGCCCCACCCGAGCACCAGCGTCGTCATCCCTTGCCGCAACGAGGCCGGCCACGTGCCATCCCTCGTCGCCCGGCTCCCGGAGCTGGGCGCGGGCAGCGAGTTCATCTTCGTGGAGGGGAACTCCACCGACGACACGGAGGCCGCGCTCCGCCGAGCGATCGCCGAGAACCCCGGCCGCCCGCTGCGCTTCCTGAAGCAGACCGGCCGCGGCAAGGGCGACGCGGTACGGCTCGGCTTCTCGGCCGCGAAGGGCGAGGTGCTGCTGATCCTGGACGCCGACATGGGCGTGGCCCCCGAGGACGTCCCCAAGTTCGTGCGCGCCCTCGTGGCCGGCAAGGGCGAGCTGATCAACGGCTCCCGGATGGTCTACCCGATGGAAGGGCGCGCGATGCGCTTCCTCAACATCCTCGGCAACAAGTTCTTCGCGTTCCTCTTCACGTGGCTCCTCGGGCAGCAGGTCCGCGACACGCTCTGCGGGACGAAGGCGCTGTACCGCCGGGACTACGAGACGATCGCGGCCAATCGGGCGTTCTTCGGGGACTTCGACCCCTTCGGCGATTTCGATCTCCTCTTCGGGGCCGCCCGGCTCAACCTCGGCATCGTGGACGTGGCGGTGCGCTATCACGCGCGCCAGCACGGCGTGACCAACATCTCGCGCTTCCGCCACGGGTGGCTGCTCCTGCAGATGAGCGCCTTCGCCGCCCGCAAGCTGAAGTTCCTCTGACCAGGCCGCCCCCCGCTCAGGCGAGGTCGGCCGCACGCACCGGGAGGCGGCGCAGGCGGCGGCCGGTCGCGGCGAACACCGCGTTCATGACCGCGGGCGCGACCGGAGGCACCGGCGCTTCGCCGATGCCGGAGGGCTGGGCGACCGTCGCGGGCAGGATGTGCGTCTCCACCCGCGGCATGTGGCGCAGGCGCGGCACCGCGTAGTCGCCGTAGCTGCTCTGCTGCACGCGGCCGCCCGCGATCGTGATCTCGCCGAAGAAGACGGTGGCCAGCGCCCACACGACGCCGCTCTCGACCTGGCGCTCGATGTGGAGCGGGTTCACGAACGGCCCGCAGTCGACGGCGGCCACCACCCGGTCCACGCGGACGCCGTCTCCGCCGACCGTCACCTCGGCCACCATGGCCACGTGGGTGTCGCCGTCGTAGACGTTGGCCGCGAGGCCGCGTCCGCGCCCTTTCGGCAGCGGCTCTCCCCAGCCGGCTTTCGCCGCCGCTGTCTCGAGCACGCGGCGCAGCCGCGTGCGATCGATCGTGAGCCCGCCGATCGTGACCGGGCTCGGGCCCTCGAGCAGGTCGAGCCGCAGCGGCAGCGGATCGCGGCCAGACGTGTGGGCCACCTCGTCGAGGAAGGACTCGCGCGCGAACGTGCAGGAGGGAGAGTAGACGGCGCGCCACGGGCCGGAAGGGACCGGCGAGTCGACCAGCACGTAGTCGGTCTCGATGGCCGGGATCGCGTAGGGTATGTCGTAGGCGCCCCACGACTCGTCCTGCCAGTGGGCCGGGTCGTCCATGTCCGCCGCGGACGGCGCGGGGAAGATCGACAGGTACGAGCCGGCCTTGCGGTGGCCCCACGCGACGAGGCGTCCGCTCGCGTCGAGGCCCGCGGCCATCCGGTGCGCGGAGGCCGGCTGGAAGTGGCCGTGGCGCATGTCGTCGGGACGGGTCCACATCACCTGCACCGGCACCCCCACGGCCTTGGCGACGTGCACGGCCTCGACGGCGTAGTCGATGCCGAGGCGCCGCCCGAACCCGCCGCCGATCAGCGTCACGTTCACGCGCACGGCCTCCGGCGCGAGGCCGAGGAC
>QHVJ01000012.1 GCA_003222275.1 Acidobacteriota bacterium
CACGATTCGTGAGCATAACACGGGGCTTGGCCTCGACCGCCGAGTGGTAGGCTTCACGTGATCCGAGAGGGCACTCAGTGGCAGAGAAGGAGGTTCTCCCCATGCGAGGCCAACCGAAGGGTCGTAAAGTCGCGTTTCTCCTTGCCCTCGTTGCTCTGTCCGGCGGTGCTCTCCGTCCCGCCCGTTCCTCGACCGAGGCCCCCGCTGAGCGCAACTTGACGCTTCCCTCGGGCGCCACCGTCAAGGTTGCCGGCGACTGGGGAGTGACCGAGTCCAAGGACGGTGTCACCCTCGAAGAGCCCGAGAAGCAACTGAAGGTCGAGCTCGTCGAGGTCGAGGCGACAGGCGGACTGAAGGCCGCCATCGCCGCGGCCTGGTCGCGCCGGAGACCAGGCTTCAAGCGGGAGGAGCTGGCGTCCTCCGACTCACCGGGTCGCGAGGGTTGGGACGTTTTCCACTGGTCGGAGTACAAGACCTCCCCCGAGGAATCCCGCCGGGTCTCGGCGTTCGCGGCCAAGAAGGGCGCGCTCGCGGTCGTGCTCCTCGTCGACGGTCCTCTCGCGGCGGCCGAGCGGCGCGGCGCGCAGATCGGGCTCGTCTACGACAGCCTGCGTCCCGCCGGCTACGTGCGGGAGAGATACGTCGGCCGGCTACCGCGGCCGCTCGACGCGGCGCGCGTCGCCTATCTCGAGAAGTTCATCGACCAGATGCGCGACGCCGCCGACGTCCCGGGCGTCTCCGTACTCCTGTTCGACAAGGACAAGACGCTCATCGAAAAGGGCTTCGGCGTCCGCGAGCGAGGCCGGCCGGAGCCCGTCACCGCCGACAGCCTGTACATCATCGCCTCGAACACCAAGGCGCTCACGACACTTCTGCTCGCCCGCCTCGTGGACGAGGGCCGCTTCGACTGGGAGACGCCGGTCGTGAAGATCTACCCGTCCTTCAAGATCGGCGATCCCGAAGTCACGAAGCGCGTCCTCCTCCAGCACCTCGTCTGTGCGTGCACGGGCCTGCCGCGCCAGGACTTCGAGTGGTTGTTCACCTTCGATCGCTCGTCGCCGCAGGGCCAGCTCGACGTGCTGGCGACCATGAAGCCCACGACGGAGTTCGGCGCGCTCTTCCAGTACAGCAATCCCCTCGCCTCCGCCGCCGGCTACATCGGGGCCCACACGGTCGAGCCCGACGCGGAGCTCGGGCAGGCCTACGACGAGGTGATGCGCGAGAAGGTGTTTCGCCCGCTGGGGATGAGTCGAACGACCTTCTCGTTCGACGAGGCGCTCAAGACGGACCACGCCTCACCGCACTCCTGGGACATGTCCCTGAAGAACGTGCCCATCGACATGGTGCTGAACCACTCGATCATTCCGGTCCGCCCCGCAGGCGGTGCGTGGTCGAGCGTGCGCGACTACGCTCGCTATGTCCGGCTGGAGCTTGCGAAGGGCCAGCTCCCGGACGGCTCGACGTTCGTCACCGAGAAGAACCTTCTCGCTCGGCGCGCGCCGCAGGTGCGCGTCGGCGAGGAGTCCTGGTACGGCATGGGGCTCTGGCTGGAGGACGTGAAGGGCATCCGCGTCATCAGCCACGGCGGCTCGATGTTCGGCTACAAGAGCAACTTCTTCTTCGTGCCGGATCTCGGCGTCGGCGGGGTGATCCTCACCAACGCGGATTCCGGCGGGAGCGTGGCCAACGCGGTCATGCGGCGCACCCTGGAGATCGTCTACGACGGCAA
This sequence comes from Acidobacteriota bacterium, assembly GCA_003222275.1. Lineage (GTDB taxonomy): Bacteria > Acidobacteriota > Vicinamibacteria > Fen-336 > Fen-336 > AA32. The sequence continues at coordinate 1,730 of QHVJ01000012.1, forward strand.
GCCCGAAGCAGAAGAGAACCTCCGGTCGGGAATCCGGGAGACCGAGGCATACCTGACGGGAGAGCAGAAGGATTGGAAGGTGCCTCCCGATCCCGCCGAGGTCGGGCGGCTCGTGGGCTCGTATCGGAACGCCGCGCTCGGCGACGTCGTCGTCCACCCCGGCAAGGACGAGGTCGTGTTCCAGTTCGGCGGCTGGAAGAGCCGCATGGCCACCAAGCGGAACCCCGACCGCACGACGTCTTTCGTGTCGATCGATCCGGGAGTCCGCGGCTTCGAGTTCAACGCGCCCGCCGCCCCGGGGCCGTACGTGCGCCTGACGCTCCGCGACCCGCAGCACACCTACGAATACGAGGCGGTTCCCCTAGTGAATTAAGCCGAACTTCGACGGCGGCCAGAAGCGGAAGAATGCCTTCCCGTAGATGTACTTCTCCGGCACCTCGCCCCAGGTGCGGCTGTCGTTGCTGCTGTTGCGGTGGTCGCCGAGGACGTAGTAATAGCCCTTCGGCACGTCCACCGGCGAGTGGCTCTCCCCGTCGTTGAACTGCGCGAGCAGGTACGGCTCGTCGACGCGCTGGTTGTTGACGTAGAGCGCGCCCCGGCGCAGCTCCACCGTGTCCCCGGGCACCGCGACCACGCGCTTGATGAACGAGACCGACGGGTCCTTCGGGTACCAGAAAACGACCACGTCGCCGCGCTCGATGCTATGGAAGCGGTAGATGAACTTGTTCACGATGATGCGCTCGCTGTCGTCGAGGAGCGGCAGCATGCTCGTGCCCTGGACACGGAACGCCTGGGCCACGAAGGTGATGAGGAAGAAGCAGAAGAGAACGGCCACCGAGAGGTCGTGGACGAGCTCCCACAGCGCGCGCCAGATCTGGGAACGCGTCTCCTCCCGCGGCGGGGTGATCGTGAGGCCGGCTTCGCCGGCGATGGGTTCGACGCCCGTGGGTTCCAGGTTCAGGCCCTCCCTCGCCGCACGACCCGCGTGCCGGCGATCCGGTCGTGAAGCGCGGTGACACCAAAAGCGACGATGAAGAATCCCATTCCGAGGAGCACGCCGGACAGGACGTAACCGACGAGCCGGGTAGCGGCCCGCGAGATGCCGATCGGGCTCGCACCGTCCTCGCCCTCGATCTCGATGCCGACCAGCCGCTTGCCCGGGGTCGCGGCCCTCACTCCCCAGTAATACACGAAATAGAAAGCGCCCAACGCCAACGCCACCGGCGCCAGCGCGAGCGACAACACGATGGGCACGAACGGAACGTCGGCGGGCGTCGGACCGAGGTTGCGCGAGCGCCAGTACAGGATCACGGGAGCGACGAGCACCGTAAGTCCGACCCCCACCGCGAGGAGGTCCAGCGCTCCGCCTCCGAGCCGGCGGGAAAAGCTGGCCAGCGGCGCGGGGGGCGACGACCGCTCGCCCGGATCCTCCTCGTGCATCCTTTCCACCAGCGCGGGACGCGAGAGGCGCATCGGGGGCGGGAGGGGAATGATCGCCGGCGCCAGCGCCGGAGCCGTAGCCGAGCGGGGCATGTCCCCCCGGGGCGAGGACAGCGGCCGCGCGGGGTCCAGCGCCAGGGCCTTCTCGGCCGAGGGCCGGCCGGAAGGGTTCTCGGGCTCGGCCTCCAGCGAAGGTTCCGGCGTGGTCCCGGACGGCGGCGGCGCCGGCCCCGGCTCGTCGTCACCCCGGGCCGGAGGCGTGTCCCGCGGCGGCTCCTCGGAAGGCACGGTCCTCGGCAGCGCGGTCCCGCAAGCGTTGCAGAAACGGGCGGGTAGGATCACGGCGGTGCCGCAAGCGGTGCAGATCACCTTCGGCGGCGAGCTGGGCGCGAGGGCGCCGCCGCACTGGCGGCAGAACAGGTCACCCTTCCGGTACTCGGCCTGGCACGCAGGACAGACCAGGCGAGGGGACGACGGGTGCTGGACGACCTTGGCCCCCGCCTCCTCCTCGTGGAGGTCGTCGCGGAAGAGCAGGCGAGCGGTGCCGATCGCCACCAGGTCCCCGTCGCGGAGGTTGCGCTCGCTGACGCGATCGCCGTTGACGAGCGAGCCGTTGGACGAGTTGCAGTCGCGCAGGTAGTACTGGCTGCCGCGGTACTCGATCACCGCGTGCCGGCGGGACACCATCGCGTCCGGCAGCACGAGGTCGTTCGACGGATCGCGGCCGATCGAGACGAGGGTCCGGCTCAGGTGGATCTCCCGGCGTGACGAGGACGTCGGGTTGACGATGAGCTTCGCCATCTTCGCGATGCCTAACCGCCCTTGAACGTGAACTTCCGCACGAGACGGACCTTCACGTTCGTCCCCCGCTTGCTTCCCGGCGCGTATCTCCAGTCCTTCAGCGCCGAGAGCACCTCTTCGTCTACGATCTTGCCGCCCGATTCCGTGACCTTCAGGTCGGCGATCTGCCCCGTCTCGTTGACGACGTAGTTCAACGTCACCGAGACCGAGTCGCCCGCCTTGAGCCGCGGCGCGCGTCCGCTGGGATACGAGGCCGACATGCCCGAGAGCTTCTTCGGCGGCGCGTCCACTTCGTTCTCGGCATACACCTTGTTCACGTCCACGGCTTCGGGCGCCGCCGTCGGCGGGGGCGTGGCGCGGGCGACCTGCCTCAGGTCGGCGTCCAGGAACAGCTTCCGGCCGCCCGCGGCCGCGGTCTGAGACCACGTCTCGTAGCCGTCCTTGCTCATCTCGACACGATGCGGGCCCGGCTTGAGCTTGAAGTCGATGAGAGGCGTGCGGCCCACGACCGCGCCGTCGACCTTCACCGTTGCCCCCAGAGGGGTGGAGAGGATGTCGGCGACCCCCGGCGCCGGGGCCACGCGGGCGAGCGTCAGCTTCAGCTCCGCGCGGGGTGTCTCCGTCACCAGCTCGACGGCCTGGGTCGCCGGCGTGTAGCCCTTGAGCTCCACCTTCACCTCGTGGTGGCCGAGCGCCAGGTCCGGCACCTCCAGCGGCGTGACGCCCCGGGGCTGGTTGTCTACGGTCACGGTAGCGCCCGCGGGCTGGCTCTCCACGCGCAGGGCACCCGGGACGGCGGGAGGAGGCGCCACGGTGGGGGCGGCCGTCGGGACCGCCGCCGCCACGGTCGTCGGAGGCAGCGTGGGGGGCAGCGGCGCCACCGTCTCGGTGCGACGCTTGACGAGAGCGAGACCGCCCAGGCCCAGGCCGAGCAGCAATACCAGGGCCACACCGCCGACGACGAGAAGCGTCGTTCCGGTTCTGCGGGCTCCGGGCGCCGGAGAAACGACCGTGGGCGCCGCGGCGGTGGGATCCACCTCGACGGACAGGGGCGCCGTCGCCGTCGATGGACCCTCTGGTGGCGGCGCCGACGTCCGGAGCGTGACCTCCGGCGCCTTGGCGCGGACCGTCTCCGGCGAAGCCAGCACCACGGTCACCGGGGCTTCCTCGTCGGCTTTCGGGCGGGCCGGCGCGGCGACAGCGGGGGGCTTGGGTCGGGCGCGGGCGGCGACGGGCGGCGGCGGCGCGCCTTTCATCAGGACCGTCGCTTCGACCGGAGTCACCGTCTTCGCGGGGGATACCGTCTTCTCGCTGGCGAAGGGCGGAGGCGGGCCGGGCTTCATCTGGATCGTCGGCGGCATCTCGCTCTCGGCGCCGGAGCCGTCGACGAGGGCGCTGAGCGCGTCGGCGGGCGAGTCCTCGAGCCCCGGCAGCGAAGCGGTGACCTCCTCGGCGGCGGCGACGGCGGGGGGCGGTATCGGGACGGGCGGTCGGAGGCCGCCCGTCGGACGCGCCCGGCTGAGGGCGGCCGCGGCGCGCACGACGGCCCCTCCACCCTCGCTCAGTGTCTCGTCGTCCATCGCGGCGCCGAACCACGAGCCGAGGCAGTACTCCAGGTCCTGCACGAAGTCGTTGGCCGTCTGGTAGCGATCGTCGGGCTTCTTGGCCAGGACGCGGCTGAACACCTCGTGCCACTTCTGCGGAACGAGGCCGTTCATCTCCAGGTTGGCGGGCTCGATGGGATCGACGTGGACGAGCTTGTAGAGGATCGAGGTGACGTTGGTGCCCGGGAACGGCTGCTCCCCCGAGAGCATCTCGAAAGCGCAGACGCCGAGCGAGAAGATGTCGCTCCGTCCGTCGAGCTTGTCTCCCATCGCCTGCTCGGGCGACATGTAGGAAGGGGTGCCGAGCAGCGTCCCCGACTGCGTCATCTCGGCGTCGACGAGCTTCGCGATGCCGAAATCGGTGACCTTCACCCGCTCGCCCTCGTAGAGGATCAGGTTCGACGGCTTGATGTCGCGATGGATGACGCCCTTGCTGTGGGCGTAGTCCACCGCGGAGGCGATCTGGCTGACGAGCGCGATCACCTTCTCGGGAGGGAAGCGCTCGCCTCGCTCGACGATCGAAGAGATCGTCTCGCCCTCGACGAACTCCATGGCCAGGTACGGCAGCCCGCCTTCCTCCCCGATGTCGAAAAGGGTGACGATGTTCGGATGCGACAACGTACCCGAGATCCGGGCCTCGTGATAGAACCGGTCGATGAAGGAACGGTACTGAGGGCTTTGGCGGGGGATGTCGAGACGGATCGTCTTGATGGCCAGCGTGCGCTTGATGAGGGGGTCGAAGGCCTTGTAGACCGCCCCCATGGCGCCGTACCCGATGCTGTCGAGGACCTGGTAGCGGCCGATCGTCTGGGGCATCTGGTCGGACAATCGTCCGTTGTCGTCCATATCCCAGTGAGTTCCGCTCAGGTTAGGAGCCCAGGTCGAGGTCCTGGCAGCCTGACTCGGAAATCCGACTGTAGCATCCCGGTGAAAAGGTGTCAACGCACGAGCCTTTCAAGTCCAGAAGCGTGAATGGCTTGCGAGGGGAAGAGAGGGAACGGATCGGCTCTCGCGGGCGTATGGGCCCTGTGATGCGCCTATATAATGACCAGGCCATGGCGGAGCGCCCCGGGGCCATCCTCGACTACGGGGCGTTCCAGCACCCCCCCAGCCGCCTGTTCAGGGACTACGTCGCCGGAACGCCTTCGGTTCGCCCCTTCTACGAGGGGGCGCGGTGGGATCTGGAGGCGGCCGCGGCCGCCGCGCAGGCCACTTCTTCCTTTGCCCACCCCCGGGCGGCTCTCGCGGAGACGCTGGCCCGCCAGCAGGAAGCGCTCGGGGCCGAGGGGGCCGCCGCCCAGGCGCGGCGGCTCGGACAGCCCGAGACCGCGGCGCTGGTCACCGGCCAGCAGGCGGTGCTTTTCGGCGGTCCGCTTTACGTCCTCTACAAAGCGGTGGCGGCGATGAAGGTCGCCCGCCTGCTGGCCGAGCGCTCCGGGCGGCCGGTCGTGCCCGTCTTCTGGGTCGCATCCGACGACCACGACTTCGCCGAGGTGAGGTCCGTATCCGTCCTCGACGACGCGGGGCAGATCGTGAACATCCGGTACGCGCCGGAGCGCGAGCCGGCGGGCGAGCCCGCGGCGCGTATCGTCCTCGACTCCACCATCACCGCGCTCGTGGAGGATCTGGGACGAGCGCTGCCGGCCGGATTGAACCGCGACGGGCTGCTCGCCCGTCTGGCGGAGTGTTACCGGCCCGGGGCCACGCTCTCCGGTGCCTTCGCCCGTTTCCTCTCCTCGCTCCTTCCCGATCTCGTCGTCCTCGATCCCTCCGACCCCGCCCTCAAGAGCCTGATGCTTCCGGTGATGACACGCGAGCTGCAGGAGGGCTCGCCCACGTCGCGCCTCGCGGACCAGCGCGGCCAGGAGCTGCTCGCGGCCGGGTATCACCAGCAGGTGCCGGTGCGGCCGGGCTTCTTGAATCTGTTCCTGCACGCGGATGGCCAGCGGAGGGCGCTCGCGTTCGAGGACAGCCAGATCGAGGTGCGGGGCACGGGCCGCCGCTTCCGGCTCGAAGAGGCCTTGCGCCACCTGCAGACGCAGGCCGCCGAGTGGAGTCCCGGGGTGCTGCTCCGTCCGCTGGCCCAGGACCTCATGCTCCCCACGGCGGCGTACGTCGGCGGACCGGCGGAGGTCGCGTATCACGCGCAGATCGTTCCCTCGTACGCTCATTTCGGGATCCCGCGTCCGGCGCTGATGCCGCGCCCGAGCCTGACCCTCGTGGAGCCGTCTCAGGCCCGCGCCCTCGAGGCCGAGGGCCTGACGCTTCCCGACCTGCAGGAAGATCCACAGGCGATCCTCGGCCGCTGGGTCCGGGAGTCGTATCCGGAGATCGAAACGGCCTTTGCCCGGGTGCGGGATGCGCTCGAGCGCGAGATGGCGGGAGTCGAGACCGCGCTGGGGGCGCTCGACCCCACGCTGCGCGGCGCCGCCGACTCCGCGCGGGGCCGCATCCTCCATCAGATCGAGGGACTGCAGGAGAAGGCCACGCGCGCGCTCAAGAAGCGCGACCAGGTGCGGGCCGATCGGCTGCGGCGAACGCGGGACGCGCTCCTGCCCGGCGGCTCGTTCCAGGAGCGCGGGCTGGGGCTGGTGAGCGTGATCGCTCGCCATGGCGAGGGGATCGTCAGCCTGATCGGGGAGAGAATGGACCCCTGGGCCCGCGGGCACCAGGTGGTGTACCTGTGAGGGGCGCGGCGTGAACATCGGGATCACCTGCTATCCGACCGTCGGCGGCTCGGGGGCGGTGGCGACCGAGCTGGGCAAGCAGCTCGCGCGCCGCGGCCATTCCGTCCACTTCGTGTCCTACCGCCTGCCCTTCCGCCTCGACGAGCTCACCGGGAACATCTACTTCCACGAGGTGGACGTCACCAGCTACAGCCTGTTCGAGTACCCGCCGCACGAGCTCGCGCTGGCGGCCAAGATGGCGGAGGTGAGCCGCGAGAACCGCCTCGACGTGCTGCACGTCCACTATGCGATCCCGCACGCCATCGCCGGGTTCCTCGCGCAGCAGATGCTCGGCAAGGACGCGCCGAAGCTGGTCACGACGCTCCACGGCACCGACATCACCCTCGTCGGTCAGGACCGCTCGTTCTTCGAGATCACGCGGTTCGGCATCCTGCGGTCGGACGGCGTGAGTGCGGTCTCCGATTTCCTCAAGAAGATGACGGTCGACGAGTTCGACGTCGACCGTCGGATCGACGTGATCCACAACTTCGTCGATTTCTCACTCTATGAGCGGCGCGCGACGCCGCGCGAGCGGGCCGCCTTCGCTCCCGGCGGCGAGAAGGTCCTCCTCCACGTCTCGAACTTCCGGCCCGTGAAGCGGGTGCTCGACGTCGTGCGCATCCTCGGGCGCGTGGTGCGCGAGGTGCCGGCGGTGTTGCTCATGGTCGGCGAGGGGCCCGAGCGCGCTTCCGCCCACGCCCTCGCGCGACGGCTGGGAGTCCACGACCGCGTGAAGTTCCTCGGCCGCCACGACCGGATCGAGGAGATCATGTCTCTCGCGGACGTGTTCCTGCTTCCTTCGGAGCTGGAGTCGTTCGGCCTGTCCGCTTTGGAGGCGATGGCCGCCGGAGTGCCGGTCGTGGGCTCGGATGCCGGAGGGTTGCCCGAGGTCGTGAAGCACGCGGAGACGGGATTCCTTCTTCCCGTGGGCGACATCGAGGGCATGGCCGCGCGAACGATCGAGATCCTGAAGGACGACGAGCACCGCCGCTGCCTGGGCCAGGCCGCACGAGCCCGGGCCGCGTCGCTCTTCAACGCCGACCGCATCGTCACCCAGTACGAGCGGCTCTACGAGCGCACGCTCGGTCAGAATGCGAACGGGCGTGGCTGATCTCGACGTCGTCGGGATGTGCGCGCACCCGGACGACGCGGAGCTGGTCATGGGCGGAACGCTCGCGGTGGAGGCGGCCCGCGGCCGGCGGGTCGCGATCGTCGATCTGACTCGCGGCGAGATGGGAAGCCGCGGCGCGCAGGAGACACGAGAGAAGGAAGCGGTGGAAGCGGCCCGCATCCTGGGCGTGGCTCATCGGGAGTCGCTCGGCTTGCCCGATGCCCGCCTGGCGCCGACTTTGGAGCAGAAGGACCTCGTGGTGGCCGCGCTACGCCGGCTGCGGCCGCGGGTCGTGTTGCTGCAGCACTGGGAGCAGCGCCATCCCGATCATGCCGCCGCCAGCCGCATCGTCTACGAGGCGTCGTTTCTCGCCGGGCTGCGCAGTTACCGCCCCGATCTGGGCGCGGCCTTCCGTCCCTTCAAGCTCGCCTACACGCTGCCGGTGACCGAGCCGGTCGAGATCGTCCCCAGCTTCGTCGTCGACATCACCGCGAAGTGGGAGGCGAAGATGAAGGCGATCCGCGCGTTCGCCAGCCAGTTCGTCCCTGGCTCCGAAGAGAAGGTCGCCCTGCCGTTCGACCGCTTCCAGCACGCGGTCGAGACGGCGGCCCGGCGGGCGGGCCAGCGGATCGGGGTCGACTACGGCGAGGGCTTCGTGACCCGCGAGCCGATGCAGGTGGACGATCTGCTCTGGCTCCGCGGCCCGTCGTTTTGACGGATGCGGCGCGCTCCGCTTCGCGCGCCCGACACTAGCCCCGGGACGTGGGACGCGTCGAGACCGTTGCCATCAACGTGTCCCAGTGAATGTGGCGGCCAGATGGGACCGCGCGTGAGCCAGGAAAGGTGTCGCTAAGGATCCGTAGACCAGAGATCCTCGATAACACCCCCCACCGCCACCCCACGGGCCGTCCGGACCGGCTCTCGCCGCCGACTTGGTAAAAGAAGAGCCGGGCGACGCCATCGATTATTCCGTAATCGTGAGGCTCCGCAATTCGCCGAAATCCGTCCAAGATGAACGTGACGAGCCGCCTCTCGGAAATGGCCGCGCAAATGAGCTGGTCGGCACTCGCCATCCGCGCCCCTGTCTCGATCTCGCCTCCTATCTTGACAAGATAACACGATAATACCTGCGAGCAAGACGATACTACATTGATTATGAGGAGGTTGGATTGTCTGTCCCGCACGGGCCCTCGAATTGGCCAAACTGCGTACGCCCTCCGCGAACTCAACCATGGGCGCCGTGGCGAAATCGGCAGACGCCGACCGTGAACCCCGCGAACAGCGACAGCTTCGGGGCCCCGTGGCTCACTCCGACATCGACGCCGCCATCCAGGACGAGGCGGGCCGTACGTTTGTACCCCACCGCCCAGAGATTCGAGACGATGAGCGGATTCTGGGGCGTAGCCCCGATCGAATACACCTCGCCGGTCACGGACCATCGATCGTTGAGCGTACGGCTCACGGAGAGCGTAGCCGCGGGCTGCCGATCGCTCCCCGCCGTGCCGGGCCGGCCGAGCCATGTCACGAGCGCGTTCGCGTCCGCGTGGAAGCGGCCGAGGTCCCTGCTGAAGAGAATCATGAACGTCCCATCCGGCTCGCCGCTTCCCAGGCCCTTCGCGGCGCTCGCGGTCGGCAGCTTCCATGTGAACTGAACGGCCTCGTCGGCACCGAAGAGCCCGTGACGCAGATAACACCACTGCGCGCCCACGGTCGTGTCGCCGAAGCCGATGACCGCCGGCGTGTCCGCCGGCGCCTGTCGCACGAGGCCGTTGCCTCCGATGCGCAGCTCGAGGCGCTTCCGCAGGCCGAGCTTCAGCAGGAAGGGGCTCCAGTATCGGTCTTCGCCGTCGCGGCCATCACTGTGTTCAACGCCGGACTCCAGCTCCATCACGCCGAATTGAGTCGTCAGGGCCGGGGTGGCGAAGGTCGGCCGGTTCGGGTTGACCTGGATCGGATCGTCCGCGCGGGCGCCGGCGGCCGGCGCCATGGACAAGGTGATGAGCGCCGCGGCGCGACGGAGTAGTGCGCGGCTCTGGGTGTGCATGCCGCGCCAGGATAACTCGGTCCGCAGCTCGAGGCGGCAGGAAGGGGTACGATGGCCCGCGTGACTGCTGAGACGGCGGCTCCCCCGCCACCGCCTCCCCTCGAACCGCACTGATGCGCATGCGGCTCACGGCGGCGTTGTCGCTTCTTGCCGCCGCGGCCTCACTCGGCCTCGCCGGTTGTGACACGCCGACGGAGCCCCGCGTGTGCACCGCGATCGCGGTCGACGCCCTCGTCGTGACGGTGGTCGACGCCTCGTCAGGACAGAGAATATGCGATGCGAAGGTCGTGGCCATCGACGGGTCCTTCAGCGAGGACCTCCGGCCGTTCGGCTCCGGACCAGACTGTACCTATTCGGGACCCACCGAGCGGGCGGGGGTCTATGCGATACGGGCGACCAAGGCCGGGTACGAGATCGTCACGATGAACGGCGTTCGCGTGACGAGGGACGAATGCCACGTCATTCCGGTCATGGTGACGATCCAGCTGAGAAGAAACGGCTGACCGCTACTCGCTCAAATCGTCCCGGGCGAGTGAGGACAAGGTGGAGAACGCGTTCTTCTGGGTCCGCGATCTGATGCCCGGTGCAGTTCAGACCTCTACGCCCGTTTCTTCGGCTTCTCTTCCCGGTGGAGATCCGACCGCACGATGTTCCACACCAGCGTCAGCCCGCCGCCGGCGGCGGCGAGGAAGCACAGCATGGCGAGGCCGGGATAGCCGAGGATACGGAAGGCCGTCTCGACCCTCATCAACATCGCCGCGCCCACGATGAGGGCGGCGAGGATCAAGCCCACCGTGATGCGGTTGGCGATCTTCTGGAAACCTTCGACGAGGACCTGCTCGTCGATCGCGTCGACGCCGACCTGCAGCGAGTTGCTGGCCGCGAGGTCCATGATCTTGTTGATCCGGCCGGGAAGGTGCTGGACGAAGTCCTTCAGCTCGAGCGCGGTCTCCAGGAAATGGCCGGGCGACAGGGCTTTCAGCATCCGCTGCCGCGTGATCTCGCCCGCGTAGCGGCGGATGGCGGCGTTGGGATCGAAGTGGGGATCGAGCGTGCGGCCCACGAGGTCGAGGTTGAGGAGGGTCTTGCCGAGCAGGGTCAGCTCGGGCGGGACACGGATCCCGCTCTGGCCGCACAACCGCGAGAAGGCCAGGACGACCCTGCCGACCTGGATCTGATCCATGCGGGCGCCCTGGCTCTGGCCGACCAGGTCGGCCACCTGCCGCCGATACTCGAGCTCGTCGAAGCCGGCCATCGGCCGGCCGATCTTCAGCCCCGTGGCGGCCGCCTCGTCGCCGCGTCCCTCGCTGATCGCGATGAGCACCTGGAGCAGCTTCTCCTGCATGCTCGGGGTCACGCGCGCGACCATGCCCAGGTCCAGCAGCGCGATGCGATTGTCCTCGGTGAGGAAGACGTTGCCCGGATGGGGGTCGGCGTGTACGAAGCCGTCCACCAGGATCTGCTTCAGGTACGCGCGGAAGAGCTGCTCGGCCAGCACCTCGCCGTCGAGGTCGAGCTGCACCACTGGATGCAGTGACGTGACCTTCTGCCCCCTCACGTACTCCGTGGTGAGCACGCGCGAGGTCGTGTAGTCCTCGACGGGAGCGGGGACCACGATGCGGTCGAACTCGGCCAGGTTCTGGGCCAGCGTCTCGAGGTTGCGGGATTCCTGCCGGTAATCCAGCTCGCGCAGGAGGGTCTTGCGAAACTCCTGCAGCATCCCGGTGAAGCCGAACTTCCGCCCCGCTTCGGTGTGCTCGTCGGCGGCCTCGGCGATCTCCTCCAGCACCTCCAGGTCCTTCAGGATCCGCTCCTGGATCCCCGGCCGCTGGACCTTTACCGCGACCGGCCGGCCCGTGCGCAGCACGGCCCGATGGACCTGGCCCAGCGAGGCCGCCGCCACCGGCGTCTTCTCGAACTCCACGAACGCCTTCGAGATCTTGACCCCCAGCTCGGCGGTGACGATCGCCTCGACGTCCGCGAAGGGAAATGGCTCGACCTTGTCCTGAAGGCGAGTGAGCGCTTCGAGGAAGGCCGGCGGCAGCAGATCGGCGCGCGTCGAGAGCAGCTGGCCGAGCTTGACGTAGGTCGGCCCGAGCCGCTCGAGGTCGGCCGCGAGCTGCTCAGGAAGCGCCTGCTGCCCCACCGGCGTCGAGGCCTCGCCCTCGCTCACGGCATCGGACAGGCCGGCGTGCTTCACGAGGTCCGAGCGTCCATACTTCACGAGCAGGAGCACGATGTCCTTGTAGCGCGCGAGGTGATCGGTCTTCAGGGACAAGGCCATTCAATCTCCTCGGATCGCCGGCGAGCGCCAGCCGCGGGGTAGCCGGCAGAGGACTTTGCAAGCGGCGTGCCACCGTCGTGGCCCACACCATTTGACGCCTCGCTCGCTTGACGGTGTCGGAGGCGGGCGCGATACTGCCGGGCCGAGTCGAGTTCCCGTTTCCCGGCCCCCGGAGGACGTCATGACCAAGATCGTGCGCGGCCTCGCCGCTCTCGTCCTATTGATCCTTCTCACCGTTCCTGCCGCGTGGGCCCAATCCCAGGCGGTCAACGGCAGCATCGAAGGCCTCGTCACGGACACCACCGGCGCGGTCCTGCCGGGGGCCACGGTCACCGTGGCCAACGCCGACACGGGCATGCAACGCGTGGTCCCGACCGACCCGTCCGGCTTCTATCGCGCGGTGCTCCTACCGCTCGGCACGTACCGCGTCCGGGTGGAGCTATCCGGCTTCAAGGCGATGGAGCGGACGGGCGTCGGCCTCAGCGCGGGCCAGACCGCGGTCCTGAACTTCGCGCTCGAGGTCGGCGGCGTGCAGGAGGTGGTGTCGGTCAGCGGTGAGGCCCCCGTCGCCGATCCGGGCAAGATCGCGCTCGGTCGCGTCATCACCGCGACCGAGGTGAAAAACCTGCCCCTCGTCTCGCGCAACCCGTACAACTTCGCATTCCTGCAGGCCAACGTCACGGGCTACGAGAACACGGAGTTCGGTGTCCCCCGCATCAACGCCAACGGGACGCAGATGCACACGAACTTCCAGCTCGACGGGAACACCAACACCCAGAAGGACCGGGCGGGCCTGCGCTTGTTGCCCGTCTCGGAAGTGGTCGTGCGTGAGGTCCAGGTCATCACCAGCGGCTTCGCTCCCGAGTTCGGGCAGACGACGGGGATGGTCTACAACGCGGTGACGCCTTCGGGGACCAACTCCCTGCAGGGCTCCGTGGGCTACCGCTACCGGCGCGTCGGCCTCACGCAGCGGCCGTTTTTCCTCGCTCCCACCGCCCGGAAGCCGGACAACAACCTGGACGACCTCACCGCCACGCTGGGCGGCCCCCTCGTGCGGGACAAGTGGCACTACTACCTGGGTTATGAATACGTAAACCAGGACCTGCGCGACGCCACCAAGGTCATCGCGCCCGTCACGGTCAACAGCGCGCCGGCCCTGGGCCTCTCGCCCGCCGCGGTGGCGGACGCCATCATCCCCACCCAGCAGAACGTCAGCTTCTTCATCGCCAAGACGGACTACGACCTGAGCCCGACGAACAAGCTCACCGGGCGCTATTTCTTCTTCAAGAACCATTCGCCGTTCAACATCGGCGGCGACCTCAACACCCGCGAGCGGGCGACCGACTTCAACGACCGCATGGACTCGGTGGCGGTGCAGCTCGTCTCTTCCCTCGGCTCCGACCGGCTCAACGAGCTGCGGCTGCAGTTCGCGCGGCGGCACCAGTTCCGGACGGCCAGCGACGGTGCCGGTACCGGTCCGGCCATCATCGTGAACGGCGTCGCGAACTTCGGTTCGCCGCTGGACGGCACGCAGAGCCTCGGCTTCGATTTCAACCAGAAGATCTGGCAGGTGGTCGATAACTTCACCTGGCTCCGCGGGCGCCACAGTTTCAAGGCGGGCGCCAACCTGCAGTTCATCAACGACGACCGCATCAACACGCTGCGGCAGATCTACACGTTCCGCGACATCGCCTCCTACCTGGCAGCCAAGAACGGGACGAACCGGCTCAGCTATCTGAGCTTCCAGCAGGACCTGGGCGACCCCACGGTCTCCTACGACTCCGGCTTCTTCGGGTTCTTCGTCCAGGACGACTTCCGCATCCGCCCCTCCTTCAAGCTGCTCTACGGCGTGCGCTACGACCTCTTCCGCGTCCCCGACTCGCGGCCTTACGGGCCCAACCCCCTCGCGCAGAGCTTCAAGAAGGACAAGAACAACTTCGCCCCGAGGGCGGGCTTCTCGTGGACGCTCGACAAGGAGGCGAAGACGGTCCTGCGCGCGTCTTCCGGGATCATGTACGAGCCGCCGCTGCTGAACTTCTACGAAGATGCCATCCTCAGGAACGGCGACCCCAAGTCCTTCACCACCACGCTCAGCCCGACCAGCGCGGGCGCGCCCGTTTTCCCCGGCAACCTCTCCAACCTGCCCCCGGGCTTCGCGCTGCCCACCCAGAGCATCGTGGCCATCGCCGGTGACTTCTCGACGCAGTACACGATCCTCACCAACGTGCAGCTCGAGCGGGCGCTCACGAGCGACCTCGCGATCAGCGTCGGCTACGTCAACTCGCTGGGACGCAATCTGCCGGTGCTCGTCAACACCAACCTGATCCCCACCGGCACCACGCTCGCCGACGGCCGTCCCGTCTATTCGACGGCGGTCAACGCCCAGACCCGCGTGAACCCGGGGTTCAACCAGACCGACACGTTCCAGTCGATCGCCCGTGCCACCTACAACGCGCTCACCGTGATGCTCAACAAGCGGATGAGCCACGGTATCCAGATGCAGGCCTCGTACACGCTGGCCAAGGGAGAGGACGATTCGCCGCTCACCGGCACCTACGTCGTGGGCAGCGGCGACGACCGGCTCTCGGACCCGTCGAACCTGGACCGTGACCAGGGCGTGTCACCGTTCAACCAGACCCACACCTTCATCCTCAGCACGGTCATCGCGCCGAAGGTCCAAGGCGACGGCTTCGGCGCCGCCCTTCTCAACAACAACCAGCTCGGCCTCATCGTGCAGGCCAACAGCGGCCTGCCCTTCAACATCCGGGCGAACCAGGACCTGAACAAGGACGGCCTCTCGAACGATCGGCCGCTCGGCATCGACCGCAACACGGGCCGGCTGGGCCGGGTCTTCAACGTGGACGGCCGCTACTCGCGGTTCGTGCCGATGGGCCGAGTGCGGGCCGAGCTGTTCGCGGAGGCGAAGAACCTGTTCAACACGCGGAACGTGGCCACCGTGAACCGGGTCGTGGTCGTCGATGCGGCGGGAAACCTCCTGAGCCCCCTCCCATCGCCGTTCCCGGGCACCGGCGCGTACCAGCAGCGACAGTTCCAGCTGGGGGCGAAGGTCAGCTTCTAGCGTCCGTCCCGGACGGGGATTCCACCGCAAGATCCGGATGGATTCCGGGTCCGCGTGTGCGTAATCTCTAGGGCGGAGGTGAGCCGTGGGTTCAGCGACCGAGGGATCCACTCCCGAGCGAGCGGACGACCGGAAATGGCGGGCCGTGATGGCCCGGGACGCCGGCTTCGACGGAGCGATGGTCTTCGCCGTGCGATCCACGGGGATCTACTGCCGGCCCTCGTGCCCGGCCCGCCGGCCGCGCCGGCAAAACGTGGTGTTCTTCCCCCGGCCGGAGGCGGCGGAGGGCGCGGGCTTCCGGGCCTGCCGCCGGTGCCGTCCGAAGGGTCCTTCGCCTGCGCAAGCGCAGGCGGCGTGGGTGGAGGACGCGTGCCGGCGGCTGGCTGCCCACGAGGACGGCCGCCTGCGTCTCGCCGACCTCGGGGCCGAACTGGGCGTGAGCCCGCACCATCTCCAGCGCACGTTCAAGCAGCTCATGGGAATCACGCCGCGCCAGTACGCGGACGCGGTGCGGCTCGGGTTCTTCCGGGCGCATCTGAGGAAGGGGGCAGACGTGACGGCAGCGGTCTACGACGCGGGTTACGGATCGAGCAGCAGGGCGTATGAAGGCACGTCGGCGCGGCTGGGAATGACGCCGGGGGCCTACCGCAAGGGGGGACGGGGAATGTGCATCGCCTACACGATCGTCGCCTCGCCGCTGGGACGGCTGCTGGTGGGCGCGACCGACCGCGGCATCTCGGCCGTTTGTCTGGGCGATGCGGACGCAACGCTCGAGACCGCGCTGCGCGAGGAGTATCCCGCCGCGGAGCTGCGGAGGGACGACGCCGGCTTGAAGACGTGGGTCGCGCGCATCCTGCAGCGCGTGGAGGGCCGCACACCGGCCGCGGCGCTGCCGGTGGACCTCCGCGCCACCGCCTTCCAGCGCCGGGTGTGGGAAGAGCTGAAGGCGATCCCGCGCGGGCAGACGAGATCCTACGGCGAGATCGCCCGCCGCATCGGCCAGCCGACCGCAGCCCGCGCCGTGGCGCGTGCGTGCGCGACGAATCCGGTGGCGGTGGTCATCCCGTGCCACCGCGTGGTGGCGCGTGGCGGCGGCATCTCCGGCTACCGCTGGGGCGTCGAGCGCAAGCGCCGCCTGTTGGAGCGCGAGGCGGCGGCTTCGCCCGCGCGAGGGGGCCATCGCTCGTCACGGCGCTGACGACAAGGCGCATTTGATCCCCAGGCCTTAGCGACGCCCCCTGACGACATCCCGCAAGTCACTTTCAGAGATTTCCCGCTCGTGGTTTCAGTCGTCGTCTACTTGCACACAGGAGGACCTCGAGGAGATCAAGACGACGGCCTGGTGAATCTCCGCCGGGTCTCCCTGCACGGACATTCCGCATTTCCCCGAGCACAGTTTCCGCACGGCCCCAATTGCGCCTCCCGCGCCGCCACCTAGGTTCTGATATCAGGACGACCCCTCGGCGAGGTGGAGGGCTTGCCTTCGGGCCATCGCCGGGACCGCTCCGGTAGCGGCCCGCAGCGATCAACCGCAGGTCCGCGGTACGGAGGCTGCAAATGATCCCGCGCACCTCTCGCTGTGCGGCTTGGCTGGCCGCTCTCGTCCTCTTCCCGGGGCTGATCTCTACTGCGGATGCACCCCAAGTGCCCGCCGGCACCTGGGCTCCCACCGGCCGAATGTCCTCGACTCGCACCGGCGCCGCCGCCGCCGTGCTCGCCGATGGCCGCGTGCTGGTGGCAGGGGGGGACGCCGATGGTGCCTCCGCCACGGCTGAGTTGTATAACGGCGACGCCCAGGTGTTTTCGCCCGCCGCGCCCATGAGCGTGGCGCGCACCGGCGCGGCCGCGGTCGTGCTCAGCGACGGCCGCGTGCTGATCACGGGGGGCCTTTCCTCCGAAGGAGACGCGACGAGCGCCGCCGAGCTCTACGATCCGGACGCCGACTCCTGGTCCGCCGCGGACGATATGGGCGAGGCGCGCTCAGGCCACACCGCCTCGCTCTTGCCGGATGGACGAGTGCTCATTGCCGGCGGCGAGAGCACTCTGGGCGTCAGCTCCACGCTCGAGATCTTCGACCCCGTCGCGGGCGCCTTCGCCCCCGCGGGCGAGCTGTCCGCACCCCGCAAGACCCACGCCGCCGCCCTCCTCGCCGATGGTCGCGTGCTCATTGCCGGCGGGTCCGATGGATCCACGGCTCTTTCCTCGACCGACATCTTCGATCCCGCCATCGGCCAGGCTTCGGCCGGCCCGGCGCTTTCGACGGCCCGGGCCGGAGCCTCCGCCACCACGCTCCTGAACGGCAAGGTGTTGGTCGCCGGCGGTAGCGACGGCTCGAGCGACCTGGCTTCGGCCGAG
>QHVJ01000287.1 GCA_003222275.1 Acidobacteriota bacterium
AAGCAGCTCTACAGCCAGCTCCTGCGCGTGATCCGCGACGAGGCGCCGTACATCTTCGGCTACCAGCAGATGGACATCTACGGCGTCAACAAGCGCCTCAAGTGGACGCCGCGCGGCGACGAGTCGATACGGCTGACCGAGATCGGATTTTAATTACTCGGAGGGGGGCTTCGCCCCCCTTCCGACGGGCGGAGCGAGCCTCGCGGCTCGCTCTCGCCCTGCCTCCCCCCAGAGCAGGATTGCGCGGGCGAAGCCCGCGCTCGAATCCGCGATTGCCCTGACCGATGGTCGGCTATGTCGGACGGCGGCTGTTGCAGAGCCTGGGCGTCCTGCTCGGCGTGTCGGTGATCGTCTTCGGGCTGCTGCACCTCACCGGCGATCCCACGCGGCTGCTCCTGCCGCTCGAGGCGCGCGAGGAAGACGTGCGGCAGCTGCGCGCGCTGCTCGGTCTCGACGACCCGCTGTGGGTGCAGTACGGCCGGTTCCTGGCCCGGGCCGTCCGCGGCGACTTCGGGCTCTCGTTCAAGCACCAGGTGCCGGCGCTCGCGCTGATCTTCCAGACGCTGCCCGCCACGCTGCAGCTCACGGCGGCGGGTCTCGGCCTGGCGCTCGTGGTCGCCGTCCCGGCCGGCATCCTGTCCGCGCTGAAGCGCAACTCCCTCCTCGACGCCCTCTGCTCGGTGGGCGTGCTGCTCGGACAGGCGATGCCCGTCTACTGGCTCGGGCTGCTGCTGATCATGGTGTTCGCGGTGGGCCTCGGCTGGTTTCCGGCCGCCGGCCGCGACGGCTGGACCTCCATCGTGCTGCCGGCCACCGCGCTCGGCGCGTTCTCCATGGCGCGCATCGCCCGCATGGCGCGCTCGGGAATGCTGGAGGTGCTGGCGCAGGACTACGTGCGCACCGCGCGGGCCGCCGGCATCCGCACGTTCGTGGTGACCTACAAGTACGCGCTCAAGAACGCGGCGATCCCACTGGTCACCATCATCGGGCTCGAGTTCGGGATTCTCCTCGGCGGCGCCGTCATCACCGAGACGATCTTCGCCTGGCCCGGCGTCGGCCGCCTCGCCGTCGACGCCATCTTCAGCCGCGACTACCCGCTCGTGCAGGCCATCGTGGCCGTGCTGGCCACGCTCTTCGTCGTCATCAACCTCGTCATCGACCTCGTCTACACGTACCTCGACCCGCGGATCGTCTACGTGCGGAGCGCGCGGTGAGCGTCACCGCCACCATGCTTCCGGTCGTCGCGCGCCCGCGCCGGCGCGTCAGCTTCCGCGCCGCGTTCGGCCTCGGCGCTCTGCTGTTGATCGGCGGATCCGCGGTGTTCGCGCCGCAGCTCGCTCCGTGGGATCCGGCCCGGCAGATGCTCACCAAGCGCCTGCGGCCGCCGATGTGGCAGGCGCGTGGCCTGCGTGAGCACCCGCTGGGCACCGATCACCTCGGCCGCGACATCCTCAGCCGCATCCTGCACGGCGGCCGCATCTCGCTCGGCGTCGGCCTCACCGCGGTGACGCTGTCGGCGCTGATCGGCGTGACGCTCGGTCTGCTCGCCGGCTTCTTCGGGGGGCGCGCCGATGCGCTCATCATGCGGATCGTGGACGTGTTCCTCGCTATCCCCTACATCCTGCTCGCCATGGGTGTCGTGTTCGCGCTGGGGCCGAGTCTGCTCAACGTGATCCTCGTGATGGGCGCGACCCGCTGGGTTCAGTTCGCGCGCATCGTTCGTGCGGACGTCCTCTCGATCCGGGAGCGCGAGTTCGTCGCCGGCGCCCGCGCCCGCGGCAACCGCCCGCTGCGGTTGCTGCTCCGTCACGTGCTGCCGAACGCGCTCACGCCGATCATCGTGGTGGCCACCCTCGAGCTGGCCTTCATGATCATCTACGAATCGGCGCTGTCGTTCCTCGGGCTCGGCGTCCAGCCGCCCACGCCCACCTGGGGCTGGATGCTCGCGGACGGACGCAACTACGTGGCGACGGCGTGGTGGCTGGCCACGTTTCCCGGCCTCGCCATCATGCTCACCGTGCTGGCCGTGAACCTGCTCGGCGACTGGCTGCGCGACACCCTGGACCCGCGGCTGAAGGTCTGAGTGGCGCTGCTGTCCGTCGAGGGTCTCCGCACGCAATTCGCCACCGGCGCGGGAACGGTACGCGCGGTCGACGGCGTGAGCTTCGCCATCGAGCGCGGCGAGGTGCTGGGGCTCGTCGGCGAGTCCGGCTGCGGCAAGAGCGTCACGTCGCTGTCGATCATGCGGCTCGTGCCCCCGCCCGGGCAGATCGTCGCCGGGCGCATCCGCCTCGAGGGCGAAGACCTGCTCGACAAGGACGCCGAGGCGATGCGCCGCGTGCGCGGCGCGCGCATCGCCATGGTCTTCCAGGAGCCGATGACGTCGCTCAACCCGGTGTTCACCATCGGCGACCAGATCGCCGCCGCCGTGCTCGCGCACGAGGGCGGCCGCCGCCGCGCGGCGTGGGACCGCGCGGTCGAGATGCTGGATCAGGTGCAGGTGCCCTCGCCGGGCGAGCGCGCGCGCGACTATCCGCACCAGCTCTCGGGAGGTCTGCGCCAGCGCGCCATGATCGCCCTGGCGCTCGCGCCGGGGCCGCAGCTGCTGATCGCCGACGAGCCCACCACCGCGCTCGACGTGACGATCCAGGCGCAGATCCTCGACCTCCTGCGCCGGCTGCAGGCCGAGCGGGGCATGGCGGTGCTGCTGATCACGCACGACCTCGGCGTGGTGGCCGAGCTCTGCCACCGCGTCGCCATCATCTACGCCGGCCGGATCGTCGAGATGGCGCCGGTGGCCAGGATCTTCGAGGAGCCGTTGCACCCCTACACGCGCGGCCTGCTCCGCTGCCTGCCGCACCCCAGCCGATTCGGCCAGCCGCTCTCCTCCATCGAGGGAGCGCCGCCCGATCTCCGTGGCGCCGACGCCGGCTGCCCGTTCGCGCCGCGTTGCCCGCTCGCGATCGAGAGCTGTCGCCGCCACGAGCCCGCGCTCGCGGAGCGGCGGCCCGGACACTTCGTGGCGTGTCCGGTGGCTGTCGTGTGATGGCGCCGCTCGTCGAGGTGCAGGGACTCGAGAAGCGCTTCAGCGTCGGTGGCGCGTGGCTGCGCGGCCGCCGGCGCGTCATCCACGCCGTCGACGGCGTGAGCTTCGCCATCGAGCCCGGCGAGGTGCTCGGGCTCGTCGGCGAGTCCGGCTGCGGCAAGACCACCACGGGGCGCCTGATCCTGCGCCTCATCGAGCCGTCGGCCGGGCGCATCCGCTTCGAGGGCCACGATCTGATGGCGCTGTCGCCGCCACGGCTGTGGGCCACGCGGCAGCGGATGCAGATCGTCTTTCAGGACCCGTTCGCCTCGCTGAATCCGCGCATGCGCGTGGGCAGCATCATCGCGGAGCCGCTCGCCATCTACGAGCGCGCCGGTGCCACGGAGCGGCGGCGCCAGGTAAGCGAGCTGCTGGACGTGGTGGGGCTCGATCCCGCCTTCGCCGAGCGTTATCCCCACGAGCTGTCTGGAGGCCAGCGCCAGCGGATCGGCATCGCCGCCGCGCTGGCGTTACGGCCGAGCCTGATCGTGGCCGACGAGCCGGTCTCCGCGCTCGACGTCTCCGTGCAGGCCCAGGTGCTGAACCTCCTGATGGACCTGCGCCGTCGCTTCGGCCTGACCTACCTGTTCATCTCCCACGACCTGCACGTCGTCCTGCACATGTCCGATCGCGTGGCCGTGATGTACCTCGGCGAGATCGTCGAGATCGGTCCGCGCGACGCCCTGTACCGCGCGCCGAGGCATCCGTACACGCAGGTGCTCCTGTCGGCGGCGCCGGTGGCGGATCCCAAGCTGCGCCGTGAGCGCATCGTGCCGAAGGGCGAGGTGGCGAGCCCGCTCGCGGTGCCCAGCGGCTGCCGGTTCCACCCGCGCTGCCCGCTGGTGTTCGATCGCTGCCGGGTCGAGCGCCCGCTGCTGCGCACGGTCGGCGCCGGACACGAGGCGGCGTGCCACCTGAATGAGGCGCCGGCCCTTCTTACTGGAGCTTGATCGAGGTCAGCAGTTTCTCGACGGCGTCCCGGTACTTCGGAAAGTAATGAGCGCGGGCGCCCGAGTAGACCACCGCGTGCAGGCGTTTCTTGATGATGGCGCCTGCGACGAGAGCCTGCATCTCGAGACCGGCCGGCGTGACCCACGTCATCTCGAAACGGAAGCCGTCCTCCGTCCCGAACTTCTCCGGCCGAAGTCCCGCCGTCTCCAACTTCTGGTTGCGGAACAGAGCGTAGCTGTCAACAAAGAGCTCTGCGATGTCGCTGGGCGTCATCTCCGTCCGGAACTTCGGTCTCTTGTCGTCGTCTGGCGCCCCGCTACGGATCGGCCCCCGGAAGACTGCCTCGCCGTCAGCCACGCCCTTAATGAACATGACCGAATCCAGAGCGGCACCGTCCACCGTCCAGAGATCCAGCCCGGGTCGCGCTGGGACTGATGCCCACCGCAGCTGCGGGTCGACGCTATACGTGTCGCCGATCGACACCCTCGTGTTCTCGATGAGCTTTACGGGTGCGCAGGCGATCACGAGGACGGGAACGAGCAGCAGCAGCGGAAGCGTCCTCATGCGGTCACTCCAGTCGTTTGAGGTAATCGCGGATCATCGCACCGTCCTGGGCGTCGGGCCGAAGCTCGAGGTACCTGAAGAATGCCGCGCGGGCGCGGGCGTTCGCACGCGCTTTCATCAGCACGAGGCCAAGGCTGCGGTGCGCTTCCGGAGGGACGTCGCCGGCCGCGGCGGCTTTCTCATAGGCGGCGATCGCCTTCACATCGTCGCCGCTTTCGCCGCGAAGCCGATAGAGCTCGCCCTGGAAGAACTGGATCTCACCGGGCGCGGACCCGCTGGCGGCCAAACGGTCGAGGAGTAACTGGGTCGCCGCCGACCGACGGAGGCGGAGTTCGTCGCGGAGCATCGTCGCCCGGAATGGGCCCGTCGCGGCAAGGAAGCGCTCGCGGCCCAGGTCGAGTTCACCGGGCGCGGTTCGGGTCTTCTCGGCCAGCGCCTTCAGCGTCGCCACCCGCTCCCCCGTGGGCGGATGCGTCGCGAAGAAGATGGAGGGCTGCGAGTCCTTCGTGGCCGCCCGCTGCGCGAGAAGTGCCTCCCAGATCTTCGCCGCCTCGTGCGGGTCATAGCCGGCCAGCACCATCAGCTCGAACCCAACCTCATCGGCCTCCCGTTCGTTGTCGCGAGAGAAGGCAAAGACGCTCGACAGAGCCGCGAGCTGGATGAGTGGTCCGACGAACCCGACGCCAGCGGCTCCAGCGAGAACGTTGAGGAACAGCGTGGCGTTTGATTTCAGACGAACGTCACGAAATAGCTGAACCGAGTGCCGCCGTACGTAGTGGCCGATCTCGTGCCCGAGCACATACGCCAGCTGGGCCTCGTTGTCGGCATGGAGGATGAGGCCGGTCCAGACCTGCATCATCCCGTTAGGGGCCATGGATGCATTGAGATGGGGCGTCTGCACGATGTAGACACGGATGCTGGCGCAATGCGGACCGGCGAGGCGGCAGACGATGCCCTGGACGTAGCTGTTCAAGGCAGGATCCGTGACGACATGCCCTGACGTCTTGAGGTTCGCCTCGACGCGGTCCATGGCCATCCACAGCCCAGCTTCGTCGGTAGCGAGCGCCGGGCGCTCACCGGGCTTGAGGTCGGTGAGGGCCCCTGGCGCGCCGCGTGGCGTGGCGCAGCCTGCGAGCAGGCTGAGGGCCAATATCAGACTCAGAACCTGCGTGGCGAGCTTCACAGAGGTAAGTCGGCCACCAACTTCTTGATTGCGATGCGTGCGGGGTCCACGTCGCGCAGGTCCGCCTGCGTGTCCACAAGCCGGTTGAACCACACGAGGTCACCGGTCTTCAAGTCGACCAGGGACGCGAAGGCAGTGTGTACGCCGCCCGGAATGATCACTCTGCCGACGCTCAGTATTGCCACGCCGACCACCGCGCTCGCGTAACTGTCGCGAACGAAGATGAACAGCGCGTAATCGGCCTCCGCAGCTTCGCGAAGCACCTTCGAACCATCGCCGAGCGTCCAGTCGAACTTTCCGTCCTTGTTGGGGAGCTTCAGAGCTCCGTAGTGATGGAGCAGGACCGAGCTACCCACCACTGCGTGCAGTTTGATGAGCTGGTTGTGCTGGTACGCCCGCGCCGAGTCGTTCGCGGGTGGCTGGTAGGATACGAGTCTCGCGTTCCTGGCGCCGATCTCGCCCTGGAGCGCATCCACGACGTGGATTTTTGCCAATTCCGTCCACTCTGCATTCGGTTCGAGCACACCACCAGCAGTGAGCTCGGCCAACTCGATGTCGGGAGTCATCAGCACGACGCGAGCACTGGACGGGACGCGCTCCCACTTGTCCGTCCTGGTGGCAACCCTGGATTGGGCGCACCCGGTCGCGAGGAGGCCAGTCATGACGAAGGGGAGGACGACCGCCGATCGCAGCCGGTCGGAGCCCAGA
>QHVJ01000288.1 GCA_003222275.1 Acidobacteriota bacterium
CAGCGCGACACGGCGAGAGCCTTCGGGCCGATGCGGCAGCGGCCCAGGCCGCCTCGGCCTTGATGCTGATACCCGACCCATGATCACGCCCGGCTCCGTGTGCCGGCCGCTCGGCTGTGGACGTGGAGACCGGCGATGGCTCCGCTGTCGCGGGCTGGAGTAGGCGTTTCTCGATCACGGCCTTCAGTCCGTGACGTCCCCGGCACGCTGCGACTTCCTACTGGTAGTAGCGTCGCTTGCCAGTTCGACCCAGTAGGTGGTGGGGACCGTGTAGTACTGTGCAAAGCGGGCCCCCGCAACCACGGAAGCAGCGAAAACCAAAGGGGTCGGCCGAGCAACGCGGCTGGCCCCTTTGGCCGTCTATGAAAGGATGCGCCGATCGCGCGGCGCGCGGGGCGGGAGAGGGTTCAGTGTCCGGCCATGTGGCGACCCACGATCGCGAGGTCGGCGTCGGCGATGGGCGTCTCATACACGAGCTCGCCATTGAACATGACGACCATGCGGTCGGCCAGCTCGAACAGCTCGTCGAGATCCTCGCTGACGAGGAGAATCGCCGCGCCGCGGTTGCGGGCCCGCATCATCTGCGAGCGGATCTCCGCGATGGCCGCGATGTCGAGACCGAAACAGGGGTTGGCAGCGATCAGCACTTCAACGTCGCCGGATAGCTCGCGCGCCAGCACCAAGCGCTGCACGTTGCCCCCGGAGAGGCTGCTGACCGGAGCGTCGGTCGAGGATGCCTTGATGTGATACCGGCCGATCAGCTCGCTGGCGGCCTGCCGCATGGCCGCCCGGTTCAGGCCCCAGCGGGCGATCGTGAAGCGCGTCTCGTCAAAGACGCGGAAGGCGAGGTTCTCGGCGACGCTCATCCGGGACACACAGGCGTTGCGAAGGGGCTCCTCGGGGAGGCAGAAGACCTTGTGGCGCCGCATCTCCATCCGAGTCGCCCGATACGGCTCGCCGTGAACGGTGATGGTGCCCGCGGAAGCCTCGCGCTGTCCGGCGAGGACCTCGACCATCTCGGCCTGGCCGTTCCCGGAAACGCCGGCGATCCCCACGATCTCCCCGGCGTGGACGGAGAGCGAGACGTTCACGACGGCCTGGTGTCCCTTGTCGTCGTCGACGCACAGGTGGTCGAGGCGGAGCCGTACCTGGCCCGTGGTGTGGGCGATGCGCTGCGCCGGCGGCGGCAGCTCGCTTCCGCCGATCATCATCGCCGCGAGATTCTGCGCGGTGAGCTTCTCCATCCGTCCCCGTCCGACCACCCGCCCGCGTCGAAGCACGGTGACCTCGTCGGCGAAGGCGACCACTTCTCGGAGCTTGTGCGTGATCATGAGGACGGACAGCCGACCCCCTCGCGCCATCTCGTGCAGGAGGCCGAGGATCTCGTCGGCCTCACCCGGCGTGAGCACCGACGTCGGCTCGTCGAGGATCAGGATGCGGGAGGCGAGATAGAGCTGCTTGAGGATCTCGATCTTTTGCTTCTGGCCGGCCGCCAGCGCGCTGACCGGCGCCTCGAGATCGACCTTGAACGGCATGTCCTTCAAGAACTCGTGCAACCGGCGATGCTCGGTAGGCCAGTCGACGACGAGCGAAAGGTCCGCGCGCGCCAGCGCGAAGTTCTCGGCCACCGACATGCTCGGCACGAGCGTGAAATGCTGGTACACCATCCCGATCCGGTGAGCATGCGCGTCGCGAGGGCTTCGGATGATGCGCTCGACGTCATCGACGATCACGGCGCCCTTATCGGACGCGTAGTAGCCCATCACGCACTTGACGAGGGTACTCTTCCCGGCGCCGTTCTCGCCGAGCAGCGCGTGAAACGAGCCGGGCTCGAGGGTCAAGGAGACGTCGTCGAGAGCGACCAGCGAGCCGAATCGCTTCGTCATTCCGGCGACCGTGAGGCGCGGTGGGGCGACCTGGGGAGGTGGCGAGGCGACGCCGAAATGTGGGGCGCTCTCGAGACGGGGCCGAGCCACCTCGAAACGCGGCGGCGCGGGTTCACGAGGCGGCGGGGCGGCGGGCGGCAACCGGTCGGCGCTTGCTCGGTCAGGCTGCCCTCCGCCGCCATCGGTACGGCCCCGGGTTCTGCTCATCGCGATTCTCGGCTTAGAGTGTCCCGCTTGGACAGCTCCGAGGAACGCCGGGATAATTCGCTCCCGACATCACGCTAGCCGTGATAGGTGCGGCTCGGTTCGGGGAAACCACAGCTCGTGCCGTCCGTCACCTGCACTTCGTCCTCCCACGGCAGCCGGTACTTGCCAGCCACCAGATCCTGCATGTACGTATACGGGCAGTCCTGCGCCCCACCCTTCACGGCCACGAAGCCGCGGTGGCCGAACTGATAGATGTTGTTCTCGACGCCCCAGATGCGACGCGCCTCCTCTGCCAGCTTGGGCCGCACCTCGGCCGTGATGATCTCGTCGGGCACGCCGCTGCCCGTGACGAGCGGGGCTCCGTCGAAGTTGACGATCATTCCTTCGCCCATCGAGTTGAACAGCCCGTCGCTACCGCACATGCAGACATTCGCGGTGTACATCAAGTTGCAGAACGCGTTGGCTTGGTTGGTCACGTGCCAGGAGTGGCGGATGGGCGCCGTGTAGCCGGCGGTCCGCAGCATGATGTTGGCCCCCTTGTATGCGGACTCCCGGGCCATCTCCGGGAACATCCCGTCGTGACAGATGATCAGCGCGATCTTGCTGCCGTTCGGGCCGTCGCAGACCGGGATTCCGAGGTTACCCGGTTCCCACGGCTCGACCGGGGTCCAAGGATGCATCTTCCGGTAGTAGAGCCGGAGTGCACCACGGTCGTCGATGATGACGCCGCTGTTGTAGGGGTTTCCGCCCGGGTTGTACTCCATGAGGGAGAAGCACCCCCAGATCTTTTGCTCCGCGCAGGCCGTTTTGAAGGCCGCGACCTCGGGCCCGTCGAGCCGGGACATGATCTCGGGGCGAGTGTCCATCGACAGGCCGTGCAGCGAGTATTCGGGGAAGACGACGAGGTCCATAGTCGGCATCCCTTTCCGCGCCTTGGTGACCATGGCGCAGATCCTGTTCGCCTGCGTCGCGAGCTCCGCCCGCGTGGCCACTACGGGAAGCTGTAGCTGCACCAGCCCGATGACCACCCCATCAGGAGCCTTGTTCAGCCCGCCTAATCCGGTCATGGGGATTCCCCTTTCATCGCCCGATCACTTCGTCACGCTCAACTCGCTCGGCGCGCCTTTGAGCGTCCGCTGCGTCGACGAGGTCGCGATCATGAGCAGCAAGGTTAGCACGTAGGGCGCGGCGTTAAACAGGTAGTAGCCCGAGGTGATCCCCACGGATTGCAGCGCTGGACCGAGGGCGCCGGCGCCGCCGAACAGCAGTGCGGCGAACAGGCACAGCAGCGGGTCCCAGCGCGCGAAGATCACCAGCGCCACCGCCATGAGACCCTGGCCGCTCGAGATCGCCTCGTTCCAGCTTCCCGGATAGTAGAGTGAGAGAAACGATCCGCCGATCCCAGCGAGGAAGCCGCCCGCGACCGTGCCGAGCAAGCGCACCCGGTCCACCGCATAACCCATCGTCCTGGCGGCGTCGGCGTTGTCGCCGACGGCGCGGATTGCGAGACCCCACCGCGTGTTGTAGAGGGCCCAGAGCAGTCCGGGGGCCAGCACCGCGCCGATGAGGAACAGCACATTGACCTCGAGCGCGGCGCGCACCTGAGGGCTCTCACTCCACCATCCGAACGGTATTGCCGGTAGGCGCGGGGCGTTCGGCTGGATGAACGGCTTGCCGAGGTAGAACGCGAGGCCGAGGCCGAACAGCATCAGAGCGATGCCCACCGCAATGTCGTTGACGCGCGGTCGTGCGCAGATCGAGGCATGCACGGCTCCAAGGACCATGCCGCACGTCCCCGCCACCAGCACCCCGAGCCACGGCGATCCGGTCAGGTACGAAACGCCGTAGCCGCTCATTGCGCCCATCACGAGCGTACCCTCGAGGCCGAGGTTGATCCGGCCGCTCTTCTCGGTCAGGCACTCACCGAGACTGACGAAGAGAAACGGGGTGCTGCCACGGATGGCGCCGCCCAGAACCGCGAGAGGGACTCCCCACCACCCGAGCGCCTCCACCTCAGGCGGCCTCGCGGGGCACGGCCCCGTTGGATGGCGCTACGACCGACTGCTGGAAAACGCGGAGCCGCCCATACACCGGTTCGCTGGCGAGAATGACCAGGAAGATGATGCCGCGCATCACGTGCACCGTCGCGTCCGGCAAATCGTGCCACCGCTGCAGCAGGCCCCCGGCGGCGTCGATGCCGCCGAGCAGGATAGCCACCGGGATCACTGCGAGAGGATTCTGCCTGGCGAGAAAGGCCACGAGGATCCCGGTGTAACCGTAGCCGACCACGAGCGATGTGCTGGCCCGGCCGTGAACGGCGGCGATCTCCGTCGTCCCGGCGAGACCGGCTGCAGCCCCCGCGATCAAGCACGTGACCAGCGTCAGCCTGCCGACTGGCACGCCGGCCATGCGGGCGGCGCGCACGTTGCCACCGACGATCCTGGCTGCGAACCCGAATACCGTGTGCTGCATCAGCACGTACGTGACGATGCACCCGACGACGCCGAAGACAAGGCCCCAGTGGACGTCCATGCCTGGGATCAGACCGATCATGTTGCGCTCGCCCACGTGCCAGCTCGACGGTCGGTGGAGGACGAGCGGATCGCGCATTGGGCCGCCCACGAGGTGGTTCATCAGGGCGATGGCGATATAGTTGAGAAGAAGACTGCTGATCGTCTCGTTGACGCCCCGGTAATAGCGCAGGCCGCCGGCGAGACCGACCCAGAGCCCGCCCGCCGACATACCAGCGAGCATCATCGCGGTGATGACCGTCCAGTGCGAAGCGCCAGGAAGGACAGACGCGATCGCTACGGTGGCGAGCGCTCCGATGATCAGGGCGCCCTCGGCGCCGATCACGACGAGCCCGAGCCGAGCCGGCAGGGCGGTACAGAGCGCGGTGAGCATCAGCGGCGTCGCCCGTTGCAGCGTGTTCTGCCAGGAGAACCAGCTTCCGAAGGCGCCGCTGTAGATCGTCTCGTACACCCCGAGCGGGTTGGCTCCGGCCAGTGCCACGAAGATCCCGAAAAGGATGAGGGACACTGCCAGAGCCCCCGCGGGGATGGTCAACGCCTCGGCGGCCCCTCGCGGACTGCCACCGAGCAGGCGCATCAGCTTCGGGTCGACCCCCTCACGCCGTCCACCAGCCAGTCCATCGACTCAAGCCAGATGTCCGTGGCGTCGTACGACTTGCCAGCGGGGATCACTGTCTTGCCGGTGTTGTCCTTCATGGGCCCTTTGTAGATCACGAAGCTACCGTCCGTGAACTTCGCCTTGGCGTCGTCGGCCTGCTTGCGAGCCTTCTCGCTGACGGCGGGTCCGTACGGCGCGTTGCGAACGATGCCTGCACGCAGTCCGCCCCTGCGCATGTGAGGCCATGACTTGCCGTCTCGCAGCCAGTTGACGTAGTCGGTATATACCTTCTCCCAGTTCCACTCGGCACCGGTCAGGTACCCTTTCGGAGCGAGCGTGGACTGGTTGACGTGGTAGCCGGACGAAAAGATGCCCCGCTTCTCAGCCGTTTCGATCACGACCTTCGGACTGTCGACGTGGCATGTGACGACGTCAATTCCCTGGTCGGCCAGGCTGTTGACGGCCTCCGCCTCCTTGACGGGTAGCACCCAGTCGCCGGTGAAGATTACCTGCGTCATAGCCTTGGGGTTCACGGTCCGTGCGCCGAGCGTAAAGGAGTTGATGTTGCGCAGCGAGGCGGGATACGGTTTGGCGCCCACGAAGCCGAATTTGCCGGTCTTCGACGTGTAGCCTGCGACGATGCCCGCGATGTACTGCGCCTCGTCGATGAAGCCGTTATAGCTTCCGGCGTTGGTCGGCATCCCCTCCTTCCAGACGGTCGGCCCGCCATGCAGGAACTGGACCTTGGGGTACTTCGCGGCCACCTTCAGCATGTGCTCCCAGTAGCCGAACGAGGTCGCAAAGATCAGGCTCGCGCCGTCCAGGCTGATCATGCTCTCCATGGTCTTCTGAACCTGGACGGTCTCGGGAACGTTCTCCTCTTCGACCACCTTGACTCCGTCGATTTTCTTGACGGCGGTGACGCCCTGGGCGTGCCCCTGGTTCCAGCCATAGTCATCCTTCGGCCCGACGTATGCCGCGCCGACCACCAGCCGGGAGGCGGACGACGCTCTTCGCGGCCACTGGCTCACGGTCGCCGTGGAGGCACCAGCGGCAGCCATCATCTTCAACACCGCTCGTCGCGAGATCCCGCAATGCCCAGGTATCATGACCGCCCTCCTCGCAGCTTTCGCCGGCGTCCTCGGCCTCCGACTCCTCGTTCAGGTCGGATGCCACGCGCGTCGCTCAATGCGCCCGAGGATCCGCTGAAAGAGAGTCGGCGTCAACTGGCTGTTGAAGGCTCTGCACGGCCGGTCTGCGTGCCGGGGAGGTGCGCTGACCTTACATTCCGCCGGTGGCTTGACCCTCTTCGATAGAGGCCGCCCGTATGGAAGTTCATCGCTCACTCCGCCCTCCTGTCTTGTAGTGTGATCTGCGCGCTTACGTCGCCGTCACGGTCGTTATCCCTCACCCTGGGGACGTAAGATGCGACGGGAGGCCCATAGGCGAGCGTAGACGGAAGGTAGACGGCAGGCGGGTCTTCAGCACCGCATTCAAGCGGGACACGGTCCAGCAGATTCTAACGGGCGAAAAGACGGTCGGCGCGCTGAGTCGCGAGCTCAGACAGGTCGAGCACCTGAGAGGTCGAGGCCCACACGGCGGCCGAGCCGCCTGGCGAGCCAGAGGTCCGACGCGCAGAATCGACAGCGTGGACATTCACGTCGTCGGCATGACAGCAACCGGGGAGGGGGATACGCATGACAGGTCGCGTGATTCCACTCGGTCGGATCGCGGGCATCCCGATCCGCCTCGATTCGTCATGGTTCCTCATCTTCGCGCTGGTGACGTGGACGCTGGCCGCCGGCTACTACCCGGCGGAGTTCAAGGGCTGGCCCGCGTGGGAGTACTGGGTGATGGGCGCGGCGACGGCTGCCATGTTCTTCGTCAGCGTTCTTCTACACGAGCTGAGTCACTCGCTGGTGGCGCGGCGGTTCGGGACCTCGGTGCGGAGCATCACGCTCTTCATCTTCGGGGGTGTATCCCAGTTGGGAGGAGGAACGACGAGTGCAACGAGGGAATTCCTGATCGCTGCCGCAGGTCCGGCGGCGAGCCTGTTGCTCGCCGCGCTCTTCTGGGTCTTTGAGTCTGCTGCAGTCGGCGTGGCGCCGGCCCTCGCGCTGCTGAGGTACCTCGCGTACATCAACGCCATGCTGGGACTCTTCAATCTCATCCCCGGGTTCCCCCTCGATGGCGGGCGCGTCTTCAAGGCGATCGTGTGGGCCGTGACCCATGACGCACATCGAGCCCTGCGGGTCGCCGGGACCGTCGGTCGGGTCGTCGGCTATCTCTTCGTCCTGTTCGGCGTCTGGCAGATCCTCGGCGGCAACTTCATCAACGGGATCTGGATCAGCTTCATTGGCTGGTTCCTCGAGAATG
>QHVJ01000013.1 GCA_003222275.1 Acidobacteriota bacterium
CGGCGATTCTAACGCGTGGCACGCGCCTTGCTACTGTTTCGTCTCATGACGACTATTCAGCGCTCCCTCTCCGCCGTCTTTATTCTGGTCGCTCCGGCGCTCTCGGCGGCAGCCGGGACCGAGGCGGCCCGGACGTTCATTCAGGCCACGATCCTGGGCAGCAACCCGGCCCGGGCGACCTTGACGTTCCTCGACGCGAGCGGTCGCCAGCGCGTCGCACGGGCGACGGGCGAGGCCGTGCCGGCGCTGTCCACGGTGCGGCCCGGCGATCAGGCGATCCTGTCGCTCTCGACCGAAGCCGGCTCTTCGGTCGTGACCAAGGTGCGCATGCATCGGGCGGAGCCGCAGGGGGCAGCATCCGGAGACTCGGCGTCAACCGCGCCGGCGCCGGGTGGGTCGTTGCCGCTCCGGCGGAGCTGGCCCAACCCCTACACGAAGGCATCGCAGCCGCCGCCCGACCGGCGCTAGACTAGGCGGCCGGTCCTACCCGGGCGCGCACAAGCCGGAGGGGTTCTTGTGGATGACGCCCCAGCTGTCGTCCGTGAGGACGCAGCCGCCGCAAGTGCCGGGTGAGCCTTTGCCTCCGCACGCTACGTACGTACCGGGGGCCAAGACGTCCAGGAGGTACTGGTTCTCCGGCTTCAGTCTGCAGTGCGTTCCCGCCTCGCCGCATTTCACGAGCTTGCCATTGTCGTCCACGTCCTCGAACCAGTTGGGGCCCGGTAGTCCCGTGTCGGAGATGCCCGAAAGATAGTGGTCGCACGGCGCCCGCTGGGGCACGTCTTCCGGTCGCGTGTTGCAGATGCTGCGGTTCGGCATGCCCGCGGCCGTGCAGTAGGCCGGGTTCTTCACCAGCGGGTTGGCGTTGAGGACCTTCTTGTTGACGGTGGGCTCGAGCTGAACCTTGACGCCGAAGCCGTAGGAGTCGTCGAAGGACGGCAACGGCACGCCGCACGCCGCCGCGTAAGGGTTCGGTGTGGGCGTGGGAACGGGCGTCGGCGTGGGCGCGGGCGCGGGGCCGGGCTCGGTGGGGGCCGAGCTGCCGCCCCCGCAGGCGACCAGCCCGACGATCAGGGCCAGGGCAGTGAAATGACGCATCAGCACCTCAGGGCACGGTGGCTTGCCAATACTCCACACCGGCCTGGTGGATTGTGCGGGGCCTGATGGTCGGAACAGGTCCGAAGCTCAGGCGGCGAGGATCAGGCTCGAGTCACCGAACTCATGGGCGCGATACCCCTCGGCCTCGGCGTGGGAGTACGCCGCGTCCAGAAGAGACGGGGGGACGAAGGCGCGAAGCAAACCAAGGTGGCTGGAGCCGGGCTCGTGGAACCCGGTCAGCAGGCCATCGACGACCTGGGGCACGAAGCCCGGCCCGACGACGAGGTCGGTGGTTCCCCGGCCGGACGCCAGCTTCCCGCCGTGCCGGACCGCGCAGCCCTCGAGCGCGCGCACGACCGACGTTCCCACGGCCACCACCCGCCCGCCCGAAGCCCGAGCGCCCATCACCGCGGTCACGGTCGGTTCGGGGATCTCGTAGCGCTCCGGCAGGGGCAGCGCGTGGTCGAGGGCGGGATCGCCGGTCGACGAGAGGCCGGCCGCATGGGTGAGGGCGCTCAGGGCGATCCCCCGTCGCTTCAAGTCGAGCAGCAGCTCCCAGCTCAGGGGGCGCCCCGCCGAAGGCAGCTCCGCCGCCCACGGCCGCGACGCGTACACGGTCTGGACGTCCGACAGCGCGAGGCCGGCTTCGAGGTGCGCGTACTGGATCGGCCGGCCGAGGCGGTACAGCGCCGACCACAACGCGTCCCCCTCGGCTTCGAAGCGCAGGTCCACGAGGCGGGGCGACGGGTACCAGACGGAGACGACGGTCGCCCGCAGCCGATCGAGCTCGAGCGTGTCCCCCGGACCGAGGACGGGCGGCGCCGGCCTCTCCTCGGTGCGCGTGCGCCAATCTCCCTCGCCGAAGAGGACGGCCCTCCAGCGGCCCGGCTCCGTCTCGCCGAGGAGCCGAACCTCCACTCGCGCGCCCCGCGGCGCCACGGCCGTGAGCGAAGCGGGCAGGGTCGCGGCGTCGTTGACCACCAACAGGTCGCCGGAACGCAGCAACGCGGGCAGCTCGGCCAGGCTCGTGTCGCGGAAGCGTCCGGCGCGCGGGTCGAGATGAAGGAGGCGCCCGCTGCGTGCGACGGGCCACGTGGCGGCGATCATGGCGCCGCCACCATCGCGGACGCGTCGAGGCGGGCGCCGCTGGTGAACGTCTCCGATCCGCGGATGAGCGCCACGATGCGCTCGGCCACGGCCGCGGGATCCGCCAGCGTCGCGGGATCGGCTTCGGGCACGGCCTCGGCGTGCATGCGCGTGTCCATCTCTCCGGGGTCGACGCTCAAGAAGCGCACGCCGGTGCCGTCCAGCTCGGCCGCCCACACGCGGGCCAGTTGATCGAACGCGGCCTTCGAGACGCCGTAGGCGCCCCAACGCGGATAGGCCACGACCGACGCGTCCGAGGTGATGTGGACGACGAGCCCCCGGCCGCGCAGCACCATGCCCCCGGCCACGGCCCGGGTCAGCCGGAACGGCCCCACGAGGTTCACCGCGAGGGCGCGCTCCAGCTCCGCCGCTTCGGTGTCGAGGAGCAGCCGCAAGGGCACCGGCCCCAGGGTGCTCGCGCCGTGGACGAGAAGGTCGATCGGTCCCACGAGCGCGGCCGCGGCGCCGGCCAGTGACGACGCGGCGCGGGGGTCCCCGACGTCGCCGGCCAGGGTGTGCGCCTCTCCTCCCGCGGCCCGGATGCGCTGGGCGACCGCCTCCAGCTCCGCGGCTCCTCTGGCGACGAACGCGACCCGCGCTCCCTCCCGGGCCAGGGCGCCGCCGAGGGCGGCCCCCAGCCCCCGGCTCCCCCCCGTGACCAGCGCCGCTGCTCCCTGGATCCGCATGGCGGTCGACCTCCGCCTCCAACCTACGCCCGCCCCTCCAAGATGCCAACATCTTTGCCAACGGATTGGCAGAGAGCTAATCTGTGGTCATGAGCGAACTGGCCGGCCGGCTGGCGGCCAACCTCCGCCAGCTCCGGGAGTCCCGCGGCCTCACGCAGGAGCAGATCGCGAAGCTGGCGGGCTTGCCGCGGGCGACCTGGAGCCACCTGGAGTCCGGCGAGGCCAACCCGACCCTGTCCGTCCTGCACCGGGCCGCCCTCGCCCTCCAGGTGCCCATCGAAGAGCTGACGTCCACCCCTCGCGCCTCGGGCCGGCTCTACCGGCGCGACTCCCTGCCCACCCGCAAGCAGGGCGACGTCCTGCTCCGCAAGCTGCTCCCCGACCGCATCCCCGGCGTCCTCATCGACCGCATGGAGCTGCCCCCGCGAGGGCGGATGACCGGCGTTCCCCACATGCCCGGCACCCGGGAGTACCTGACGTGTGAGACGGGCGAGATCGTCCTCGCCGTGGGCGGCGAGCAGTGGCGGCTCGCCCCCGGCGACGTGATGACGTTCCGCGGCGACCAGCGCCACTCGTACGCCAACCCGGCCTCCCGCCCCGCCGTGGGCTATTCCGTCGTCTTGCTGGCGCCCGTGGAATAGCAGATCAGGCTGCGGATCTGCTCGGTCTTCTTGAAGAGCCCCATTCGGTGGAAGGCAAAGTCGTACTTCACCGGATCGGCCGGATCCAGGAGCCGCAGCCGCCGCGTGATGTCGACGGCCATGGGCCAGCCCGGAGAGCGGTAGCGTGTGAGCCGCACCCGGCGCGCGATCGCGTAGATGTGGGCGTCGAGCGGGATCACCAGGCCGGAGGGATCGACGGCGCGCCAGATCCCGAGGTCCACGCCGTCGCGGCGCGCCATCCAGCGCAGGTACAGGTTGAGGCGCTTGCAGGCGCTGCCGTCGCTCGGGGACGGGAAGAAGAAGCGCACGCCCGCGCCGGCGGGCAAGCCTCGGCGCCCGTAGAGCCCGCCGTGATCGAGGGCGAGCGCGCGGCCGGAGAAGGACACCAGGCCCGGACCCACGTCGGCGGCTCCGGCCTCGAGGCCGCGCGCGAAGAACCCCTCCACCGAGCCCTCCCGCTCGAGCATCTGGCGCACGAAAAAGAGAAGGCAGGCGACGTCGCGCCCGTCGTTGAAGCGGTGGCGGAAGCGCTGCAGGCTCTTCGCCGCCGCGCGGGGATCGAGGCGGCGCACCGCGCGGGCCGGCCGGTCCCCCAGCACGGCCAGGACGGCGGTGATGCTGCGCTTGATCTGGAGCACGTTGCCGTAGGCGAGGGCCGACGCGATCACGCCCACCACCTCTCGGTCCTCGTCCGCATCCTGGGCGCGCACGAGCTGCAGGGGGTCGGGATCGACGAAGCGGTGATCGTAATGGAGGTAGAGCTCGTCGAGGCGGCGGCGCAGCTCGTCGAGACGCACGGAAGATCTTAATCGAGCACGGGGGGGTACTGGCAACGCTGCTCGTTGCTCGGTGCGTGCTGCGGCGGCGATGGTAGGATCCTCACGGGGGGTGCGCATGGTCAAGCATCGCGAGTTCCACGATGGACGGCGGGACGGCCTGGTCCCCCTCGAGAGCCTCGACCTCGACGAGACGACCTCGTTCGCCTCCCTCCTGCGCGGCATGTCGCGCACTGCCTTCAGCGGCCGGAGCCTCGGCGAGGCCCTCGACGTCACGGTGGCCATGGTCAAGGACCCCGGATGCAAGGTCGTCCTGACGCTCTCGGGGGCGATGACGATCGCCAAGATGGGCAAGGTCATCTGCAAGATGATCGACACCGGCATGGTCCATGCGGTGGTGTCCACCGGCGCGCTGATGGCCCACGGGCTCTCGGAGGCGGTGGGGATGGTCCACTACCGCCACGACCCCCGCATGTCGGACGAAGAGCTGTTCGAGAAGGGCTACAACCGCGTCTACGACACGCTGGAGATGGAAGCGAACCTGAACTACGTGGAGGAGTTCACCTCGCGCGCCCTCGACACCCTCAGCGGCGAGCTGTCGAGCGAGATCATCTGCCGCACGCTCGGCCGCCTGCTCGCGGAAGACGACCAGGGGACGGGGGTCTTGCGCAGCGCGTACGAGAAGGGCGTGCCCGTCTACGTGCCCGCATTCACCGACTCCGAGCTCGGGCTCGACCTCTCGACGTGGGCGATGCGGAAGGCGCAGCGCGAGGGAACCCGGGATCCGGAATCGCTCTTCGCCGCGCTTCCGCAGTACAACCCTTTCCTCGACCTCAACCGCTTCGCCCGCTTCAGCCTCGGGGCCGAGAGGCTGGGGATCTTCACGATCGGGGGCGGAGTGCCGCGGAACTGGGCCCAGGAGGTGGGGCCGTACATCGACATCATCAACCACCGCCTCGGGCTCGAGCTGAAGGCGCCCCGGTACCACTACGGCGTGCGGATCTGTCCGGAGCCGACGCACTGGGGCGGGCTCTCGGGCTGCACCTATTCGGAAGGCGTGTCGTGGGGCAAGTTCGTGCCCCCCGACGAGGGCGGCCGCTTCGCCGAGGTGTACGCCGACGCGACCACGGTGTGGCCGCTCCTGATCCTGGGTGTCCTCGAAGAGCTGGGCGAGTCCCGCGCGGCCAAGAAAGCCGAGAACCGCGCGGAGCATCGCGCCACGCGTTCCCGGCGATAGCTAGCGCCAGAACGGCTTTTCAACGCGGAGATCGCGGAGAACGGCAAGATAGGCTCGAGGACGTGGAACGTATGATCAATGTTCTCCGCGGCCTCTCCGTGCCCCTCCGCGCCCTCCGCGTTAAAAAGAAGCGGACGTTAGCGACGTAGCAGCTGGCGCAGGCCGCGGGTCGTGTGCACGTCCGCCAGGGCGAGCACGACGCGGGGCAAGCTGCGGTCGCCCGGGAACGCGAGGTGGCGCGACTCCCATCGCGGTCCGAACGCGTCCTTGAGGGCGAAGAGGTCGTTGTAGCCATAGGTCGCGCCCAGCCGGTCGAGCCATCGCGCCAGCCGGCGGGTGCCCTTCGCCGGCGCGTCCACGGCGACGGGCCGCGCGACGGAGATGATCCCGAAGCTCGCCTCCTCCCGTCCGGCGGCGGCGTGGGCGGCGAGGCTCTCGGCCAGCAGCAGCTCGCGGCAGCCGTCCGGGGCGCCGGGCCGCTTGCGGAGCAGGTCGAGGACGACGGCCCGCCCGGCTGCGTAGTCAAGCCACGAGCAGAACGCCTCCACGCGTCCCGCCGACTCGCACACGAAGGCCGGATTG
Source organism: Acidobacteriota bacterium (assembly GCA_003222275.1). Classification (GTDB taxonomy): domain Bacteria; phylum Acidobacteriota; class Vicinamibacteria; order Fen-336; family Fen-336; genus AA32. The sequence continues at coordinate 6,188 of QHVJ01000013.1, forward strand.
ACGTCGAGCTCCTCGAGCGAGAAGGACCCGAGGCTGAAGCGGAGCTCGCCGAGCCGCCGCTCCTTCAGCCACGCCTCCGATACTTCCTCCAGCTGCTCGTCGAGGAGGGGCTCGGGAGACTGCGCGCGGTCGTATCGGCGCACGCTCAGGCCGGCGGCGCGGGTTTCGCCGAGCCGGCCCGCGAGCGCTTCGGGCCAGGCCGCCGCGGCGGCACCCTCGCGTAGCGAGATCAACGCCTCCTGCGCGATGGGCAGGAGCTTGAGCCCGGCCTTCTCGTAGAACGGCAGGTGCTCTTCCGGCACGCCGTAGACGGCGGGCGTCCACCCGTTGCGCCGGCAGCGCTGGAGGAAATCACGGATGCTCTCCTCGAGCGCGTCCGGGGGCGCCAGCGGATCGCCGCAGGCGATGGCCGCGGAGTGGCGCACGGCGAAGGCCACCAGCCCCCGCTCTCCGGCGACGAGAAGGTGGTGCTTGTCGGCGCGAGCGGCGAACGCCGAGAGCGAGCGGCGCCCGTAGCTCCGGCGCAGATCGGCCACGATCTCCGGCGGCGCCTCCTGGCGTCCCCGCACCACCACCGGCCGCAGCAGGAGGACGAGCAGGTAGAGGCGCGCGAGCCAGCCGGCGGCGGCGAGCGAGTTCAGGAAGCGTGCGGCCTCGCGGTCGGCGGGCTGGACGAGGGGCGCCTGGATGAGGATCCCGTCCCGCACCGCTTCCATCAGCGGCGTCGTCCCCGGCGGCCACACGAAGTGCAGCCCGAACTCGGTGAGGCCGAGCCACCCGTACGCCACCACCACGCCCCCGAGGATGGGCACCATGACCAGGGCGCGCCGCAGCGACGCCGGGTCGGGAAGCGTGTGAAAACGCCGCCGGAATGCCAGCAGGTAGGCCAGCAACAACCCGGAGACGACCGCGGGCAGCACGTCCAGCTCCGGACCCAGGTGCGACACGAAGGACAGCGCGAGCGCCAGCACCGCCACCCACCAGGCCGCCTGCTTGCGCCGGGCCAGGTTCCGCGACACCTGCAGGAGGGCGAGGCCGCCGAAGAGCATCACCGCGCGCGAGCCGTGGCTGACTTCGAGCGGGAGGTGCCGGCTCATGGCCTGGGTGGCCGGGGCATGGGGCCACAGGGCGGAGGCGATGTTGACCACCGCGAGCAGCGACATCACGAACGGCATGACCGCGTGCACGTCGGCCATGCCCAGCTCCTTCAAGCGGGCCTCGCGGGTCATGCGCCGGAAGGAGATGACCGCGGCCACGCACAGCACCAGGGCGACGGCGAGCCACACGACGATCTGCTTGAAGTCGTGAAGATAGCGGGCTACCGCGGCCCCGCCGTAGTACCCGAGGGCGCCGGTCAGCAGCGCCCATACGCCCACCGCCACGAAGTCCACGAAGGTGAACAGGCCCACCGGCATCCCGGCGGCGCCGCAGGCCGCGGGGATCACGATACGAAAGCCGAAGGTGTAGCGGCTGACCAGGAGCAGCCACGGACCGCGGCGGGCGGTCATGTCGATGATGCGCGTGTAGCGCGCCCGCACGCCCTTGCGGCGCTCCAGCCACGCCCGCCCGCGGGCGCGCGCCGCCTGATAGTAGACCTGGTCGCCGAACATGGTGGCGGCGATCGCCACCGCCACCACCGTCGGCAGGTGAAGGATGCCCCGATGGGCGAGGAACGCGGCGGTGAGGAGAAAAGCCTCGCCCTCGACGATCACGCCGCCGAAGAGCAAGACGTAGCCGTACTTGACCAGCAAGGCTTCCATATTGAGCAGGGGGGCGCTGCGGCGCGCCCCCCTGAACCCCCCGCGCGCTTCGCGGAAATGAATCCCGCTCCGCGCGCAGCCTGTGGCTGAGTTGGGCGCTAGCGGCGCGCCCCCTTGAACCCCGCGCGCGGCGCGGGCTATTTCTGCTTGGCGATGACCAGCTCGCGGACCTTCGAGTAGGTCGCCCGGGGAATGATCTTGCGGGTGACCAGCTCGTACTTGGTCTTGTAGGGCCGTCCCGCCACGATCTTCTTGGCGTAGACGTCGGCGATCCCGGGAAGGGCCATCAACTGCTCGAGGGAGGCGGTGTTGATGTCGACGAGATCGGCGGCGGACACGGTGCCCGGCTTCGCGGAAGCGGCGGGCGGAGCGGCTGGCTTCGCGGCGGCGGCCGGGGACGACGCGTTGAGCGGCAACCCAGCCAGGGCGGCGGCGCCGACGAGGGTCAGGACGCGACCCGCACGGAGCAAGCGACGGATCATGTTCTCTCCTTTTCGATGAAGACGCGCGCGGCCTGCGGAACGTCGGACCTCTCGTTGAGTGTACACTTGCCTTTCATGCTCCGGGCGAGCCGGTCCCTCTTCGTAGCGGGCGCCCTGGTCCTCGCCCCGCTGCCCGCGCTCGCCCAGGCCGTGCGCATCTGCGCCATCCAGGGATCGGGCTTCATCCCGACCATGCTCGGCTCGCGTGTCTCGGCGAGCGGGGTGGTGACGGCCGATTTCCAGGCGAGCCGGGGCGGGTTCTTCATGCAGGAGCCGGGCTGCGACGACGACGCCACCACGAGTGACGGCATCTTCGTGAGCACCGCGAGCCGCCCCGGCGCGGTCACGGTGGGCAATCGGGTGACCGTCACCGGCCGCGTGACCAACGACCGCGACCTCACCGCGCTCCAGATGGAGAGCGTCTCCGACAACGGCCCGTATGCGGGAAGCCTCGAGGCGGTGCGCCTCTCGCCTCCGGCCGACGCCGCCGCGGCCGCGGCCTACTTCGAAGCGTACGAAGGCATGCTCGTTTCGCTGCCGCCGTCGAGGGTGGTCGCGGCCACCGATCACCTCGGAATCGCTTATGTGATGCCGGACTCGAGCGGGGTGGCGCGGCTCTACCGGAGCGACGCCGACGGGCGGAAGCTCGGGCTCGCCGCCCCGGCGAGCTGGCTGATGCTCAGCCAGGGCGACCGGGTCAGCGACGTCGCGGGAGTTCTCACCGAGGTCTCCGGCCAATACGAGCTCGACGTGCCTCCGACGCGGTCGCTGACGGTGGAGCGCTCCGGCCTGAGACCCCCGGATGCGGTGGCGCTGTCTTCGTCGACCCTCAGCGTAGCGACCTACGACCTCCAGGGACTGTTCGACGCGGTCGACGACCCCGGAAAGGACGACGAGGTCCCCACCGCCGACCGTTACGCGGCCGGCCTCGCCCGCCGGGCCGCCTCCATCGCTCGCTATCTCGGCCTGCCCGACGTCATCGGGGTGCAGGAAGCCGAGAAGGTGGAAGTCCTCCAGGACCTCTCCGCCCAGCCGGCCCTGCTTCCCGCGAGCTACCGCAGCGTGCTCGTCGAAGGGCCCGATCCCCAGGGACTCGACGTGGGACTGCTCTACAACTCGCAGCGGCTGTGGCTCCGCTCGTCGGAAGCCCGTCCGGGCGCGATGTTCACCCGTCCACCCCTCGTCGTGCGGCTGGAGGCCCTGGACAACCACGAGCGGCTGACCGTGATCGTCAACCATTTCCAGGCGCCGACGGGTGATCCGTCGGCCGACGAGCAGGTCCGCATCGCGCAGGCCGACGCCGTCCGCGCCCTCGTCGACGAGCTGAAGGCCGCCGAGCCGGACGTGCCCGTCGTCGCCCTCGGCAACCTCAACGCGTTCGAGGACAGCGTGCCGTTGCAGCACCTGACCGCCGGCGGCCGCCTCGTTCAGCACATGACGCTGGCCGCCGGCGAGCGGACCTACACGTACGCTTCGCAGGGGCGTTGCCAGATCGTCGACCACATCCTCGTGGACGCCGCCCTGGCGCCGCGCGTCGTGCAGCTCAAGCCTCAGCACGTCAACGTCGACTTCGGCGACGCCGGCCCCGGCGCCTCGCCCGACGCCAGCCCCCGCGCCTCGGACCACGACCCCGTGCTCCTGCTGCTGTCCCGCCCGTAGGCCTTTCAACGCGGAGGACGCGGAGGGGAACGAAGAGGACGCAGAGTTCAAGTTGAATTCTCCGCGACCTCTCCGTTTTCCTCTGCGACCTCCGCGTTAAGAGGCTAGAATCGCCCCTCCTTCATGAAAGCGCCCTACGACGCGGTGATCATCGGCGGGGGCCACAACGGCCTCGTGACCGCGGCCTACCTGGCGCGCGCGGGGAAGAAGGTCCTCGTCCTCGAGCGCCGGCCGGTGCTGGGGGGCGCGGCCGTGACCGAGGAGGTCTTCCCCGGCTTCCGCTTCTCGGTGTGCTCCTACGTGGTGTCGCTGCTGCGGCCCGAGATCATCCGCGAGCTGGACCTGCCCCGCCATGGCCTGGAGATCCTGCCCCTGGACGGCACGTTCACGCCGATGCCGAACGGGGACCACCTGTGGCGGATGAGCGATCACGCCCGCACCCGGCGTGAGATCTACCGGCACTCTCCCGTGGACGCCGAGGCGTACGACGAGTATGCGAAGGCGATGGTGGACATGGCGCGCTTCGTCAAGCCCATCCTCGCCATGGTCCCGCCCGATCCGCTCTCGCTGGATCCGCGCGGCCTGCGCCAGCTCCTCGGCCTGCTGCGCCGCTTCCAGTCGCTCGCTCCGGCCTCGCGCCACCGCCTGCTCCAGCTCATGACCATGAGCGCCGCCGACCTGCTCGACCAGTGGTTCGAGACCGACGTGCTCAAGGCGACGATGTCGGCGAGCGGGATCATCGGCACGTTCCTCGGCGTCCGCTCCCCGGGCACGGCCTACGTCCTCCTCCACCACTACATGGGGGAGATCGACGGCGCCTTCCGCTCCTGGGGCTTCTCGCGCGGCGGCACCGGCGCGATCAGCCTCGCCATCGCCGCCGCGGCGAGGGAGGCGGGCGTCGAGATCGTCACCGATGCTCCCATCGAGCGGATCAACGTGAAGGAGGGCCGGGCGGCGGGCGTGGTGATGAAGGGCGGGGCCGAGGTGGAGGCCAAGATAGTGGCCTCCAGCGTCGACCCCCACCGGACGTTCCTGAGGATGATCGAGCCCGGGGTGCTCGACGCCGCGTTCCTCGGCGAGGTGGGACGCTACAAGCTGCGCGGCTCGTCGGGGAAGGTGAACCTCGCGCTCGACGCGCTTCCCGACTTCACGTGCCTGCCCGGCCCGGGAGCGCACCTTCGGGGCGCGATCTCGATCTCGCCGGGTGTGGAGTACATGGAGCGGGCCTACGACGACGCGAAATACGGCCGGTTCTCCCGCCGCCCGTACATCGACATGGTGATCCCCTCTCTCACCGACCCATCGGTCGCACCGCCCGGCAAGCACGTCCTGTCCTGCTTCGTCCAGTATGCCCCCTACAAGCTGCGGGAAGGCACATGGGACGAGCAGCGCGAGGCGTTCGGAAACACGGTGGTCGACACCGTGGCCGAGTACGCGCCGAACCTGAAGAAGATCATTCTCCACCGGCAGGTGCTCACGCCGCTCGACCTGGAGCGCGAGTGGGGCCTCACCGAAGGGAACATCTTCCAGGGGGAGCTGAGCCTCGAGCAGCTCTTCTTCCTGCGGCCGGTGCCCGGCTGGGCGCGCTACCGCACGCCGGTGCGCAACCTCTATATGTGCGGCTCGGCGACCCACCCCGGAGGCGGGATCATGGGCGCGCCCGGGCGGCTGGCCGCGCTGGAGATCCTGAAGGACTGGAAACGCGGGAAGGCGCGGTGAGCCGCGACGTGGTGATCGTCGGGGCCGGGCACAACGGCCTGGTGACGGCCGCCCTGCTGGCCAAGAGCGGGCTCAAGCCGCTCGTGCTCGAGCGGCGCGACGTCGTCGGGGGCGCCGCCGTCACCGAGGAGTTCCACCGGGGCTTCCGCGCCTCCACCGTCGCCCATCTCGCCGGCCCGCTGCGTGCCTCCGTGGCGGAAGAGCTGGGCCTCGCGGCGCGGGGCCTGAAGATCGTCGAGCCCGAGCCGCGCGTCCTCGCTCCCCTGCCCGACGGACGCAGCGTGCGGCTGTGGGGCAACGCCGAACGATCGGCCGCCGACATCGCCCGGACCTCGCCGAAGGACGCCGAGAGGTACCCGCGATTCCATCGCTCGCTCTCCGCGGTCTCCGCCTTTCTCTCGCGGCTCCTCGCGATGACCCCTCCCGACATCGACCGCCCCGCGCGGAGGGAGCTCGTGTCGATGGCGGGACTGGGGCTCGGCTTCCGCGGCCTCGGCCGCGAGGACGCGCAGCGGCTCCTGCGCTGGGGTCCGATGGCGGTGGCGGACTTCGCCGCGGAGTGGTTCGAGACCGAGACGCTCCGCGCGCTCGTCTGCGGGCGCGGCATCGCGGGAACGTTCGCGGGCCCGTGGTCGGCGGGCACGACGGCCAACCTGCTCCGGCAGGCGGCCGCGAGCGGAGGCAACGGCGCGGGAACGGCCGTGCACGTGAAAGCCGGGCTCGGCGCCCTCACGCGGGCGCTGGCCGACGCCGCCCGCGGCTTCGGGGCGGAGATCCGCACCGGCGCCGACGTGGAACGCATCACGACGAAGGATGGACGGGTGACGGGCGTCGTGCTCGCGGGCGGAGAAGAGATCCCGGCCCGTGCGGTGGCCTCCGCGGCCGATCCGAAGCATACGTTCCTCCGCCTGCTCGACCCCGCGGTCCTGGACCCCGAGGACCTTCTCCGCCTGCGCAACTACCGGCAGGAGGGAATGGCCTCGAAGGTGAACCTGGCCCTTTCCGGCCTGCCGGCCTTCACCGCCGTGCGGGGCGAGGACGCCGTGGGCCTCCTGGCGGGGCGGATCCACATCGGCGCCGAGGTCGACGATCTCGAGCGCGCCTTCGACGACGCCAAGTACGGGGGCATCTCGCGCCGGCCGTGGCTGGACGTCACCATCCCGACGCTGGTCGATCCCTCCCTCGCTCCCGAGGGATCGCACGTGATGTCGGTGTACGTCCAGTACACACCCTACCGGCTCAGGGAGGGCGACTGGCCCTCGCGGCGCGAGGAGGTCGGTGACGCCGTCCTTCGCCTTCTCGAGGAGTACGCGCCGGGGATCGGCCGCCTGGTCCTCCACCGCCAGGTGTTGACGCCCCTCGACCTCGAACGGACCTACGGCCTCACGGGGGGCCATCCCGGCCACGGCGAGCCGGCCCTGGATCAGCTCTTCGTGGCCCGGCCACTCCTGGGCTGGGGACGCTACCGCACTCCCGTGGCCGGCCTCTATCTCTGTGGCGCGGGGGCTCATCCGGGGGGCGGGGTGACCGGGGGCCCGGGGGCCAACGCCGCCCGGGAAATGCTGAAGGACCAGGTGTAACGCCGCTCCTTGACACCCCCGAGGCAAACGTTTTTAATGCCCTGGGCCCTCCCGAGCCGATCCCTTGAGCGAAAATCCCGCACCGCCGCCGGACCGCTCCCCGAGCGCCGAAGCCCCGGAGCGCATCGGCAAGTACGACGTCGTGCGTCCCCTGGGCAAGGGAGCCATGGGGGTGGTGTATCACGCCCACGACTCGCTCCTCGACCGGGACGTCGCGCTCAAGGTCATGCTCCGGCAGTTCGCCGCCGATCCCGAGCAGAAGCACCGCTTCGAGCGGGAGGCGCGGGCGGTGGCCAAGCTCATGCACCCCAACGTGGTGCTCGTCTTCGACCTGGGGTACCACACCGACCGCTCGCCGTACATCGCCATGGAGCTGCTCAAGGGGCAGGACCTCCTCCAGGCTCTGCGCCTGGGGATCCCTCTCCCCCTCGACCGCAAGGTGTCGATCATCCTGCAGGTGCTGGACGGGCTGGCCCACGCCCACCAGACCGGCATCGTCCACCGCGACGTCAAGCCCGCCAACATCTTCATCTGTGAGGACGGCACGGTGAAGATCATGGACTTCGGCGTCGCCCGCTTCACCGCCGCCTCGGTCACCGCCACCGGCATCGTCCTCGGAACGGCCAACTACATGTCGCCCGAGCAGGTCGAGGGGGCCAAGGTCGACGGCCGCAGCGACGTGTTCAGCGTGGGGTCGGTGCTCTTCGAGCTGATCGTCGGGCGCAAGCCGTTCCAGGCCGACAGCCTGATGAAGACGCTCTACAAGATCGCCCACGACGAGCCGTCCTACACGCTGCCGGAGGGCGCCGAGAACGAGGCGCTGCTGCCGATCCTCCAGAAGGCGATGGCGAAGAAGGTCGAGGAGCGGTACCAGAGCGCCGCCGACTTCGCTTTCGCCCTGCGTGAGTACCTGATGACCGCCGGCGCGAGCGCCGCCTCCGCGGCCGTCGCGACGCCGCCCGCGGAAGCGGCGGGCACCACCCGGGAGCCCACGATCGACCTGAGCCTGCGCGCGGCGCCCATGGTGGCGCCCGAGCCGGCCGCGCCGAGCCAGCCGTCGGCCGACCCGACGGCGCTCTTCAAGCTGATGCGGGAGATCTACCTCGGCCGCAAGTCCGGCCATCTCCATTTCGCGCACGGCAAGGAACGGCGCAGCCTGCTCATCCACAGCGGGCACATCCTGCACGGCACGAGCGACGTCCTCGGCGAGCACCTGGGTGACGTGCTCGTGCGTTACGGCTTGCTCGAGCAGCCCGAGCTGAACCAGGCGACGAGGATCGTCCTCAAGGACCGCAAGCGGCTCGGGGCCGTCCTCGCCGAGCAGGGCCTCATGGACACGGAGCGCCTGTCGAACGCCGTCAGCCTCCACGTGCGCGAGATCCTCTTCAACGTCGCGGAGCGCGGCGACGGCAGCTACGCCTTCGAGGACACTGCCACCGACGAGAGCGACGGCGCCGCGTCCAAGCTCTCCACGCTGGAGATGATCCTGGAGACCGCGAGGCGGGTCCAGGATCCGGGCGTGGTCAGCCACGTGCTGGGCGACCTGGACCGCGTCCTCGTCACGTCCGACGACCCGCAACTGCGGATCCAGAACATCGCCCTCACGCCGAAGGAGGGCTTCGTGATGTCCCGCATCGACGGGACGCTCACGGCGCGCGAGGTCTTCACCATCATTCCGCTGCCGCCCGAGGACACCGAGCGGAGCCTCTTCGTGCTGCTGTGCACCGGGGCCGTCGAGTACCGCACGGCGGGCGCGCGCGAGGCGCCCGGCAGCGGCGCTCGCGCGGCCCGCGCGGCGGCGGCCGCGGCCGGTCCGGCTCCGGCGCGACCCCCCGTCCCCACCGCGCCCCCTCAAGCCGCCGCGGCTCCCAAGCCCACGACGGCGGCACCGCCACCCGCCGCGGCTACCAGGCCCACGGCTCCGGCACCGGCGCCCCCCGCCCCGGCGCCCGTGAAGAAAGAGGCGGACGCGATCCAGGGCCGCCAGCTCCTCGAGGCTCGCCGCCAGCTCATCGTCAACGCCCACGAAGCCATGGCCGCGAAAAACCACTTCGAGTTCCTCGGCGTGCCGCGCACGGCGACCGAGGCCCAGGTGAAGGAGGCCTACTTCCGGCTCGCGCGCCCCTTGCATCCCGATTCGAACCGCGACCCGGGCCTGGACGACCTCCAGGGCAAGCGCGAGGCTGCCTTCCACCGCCTGAGCCAGGCCTACGAGACGCTGCGCGATCCGCAGAAGCGCGGGCGCTACGAGGCCGACCTCGATGCGCGGGCGCCGCGGCGCCGGCCCGAGCCGACCCCTCCGCCGGCCTCCGAGTCGGGCCCGCCCGTCCGCACCGAGGCCAGCCGGATTACAGAGGGGGCCCTCGCCATGGAGTCGGTCCGCCAGGCCGAGAAGGCGTTCAAGGAAGAGAAGTATTGGGACGCCATTCAGCTCCTCGAGCCGGCCATTTCGCGGCTGGAGCGCAGCTCGAAGGTCAAGGCCCAGGTGCTGCTCGCCCGCGCGTACATGAAGAACCCGAACTGGGGACGCCGCGCCGAGGAGCTGCTCCAGCGCGTCGTCCAGGAGAGCCCCGACCAGGCCGACGCGTTCGTGGCCCTGGGCAATCTCTATCGCGCGAGCCAGCTCAAGAGCCGCGCCCAGGCCATGTACCGCAAAGCGGTGCAGGCGCAGCCGGGCCATCAGGAGGCCCTGGCGGAGCTGGCCGCGCTCGACGGCGAAGGACCGCCCGAAGGCGGCACGCGCTTGAAGAAGTTCTTTAGCAAAAGCTAACGGGCGCGCGGCAATCGCGCCGCTCGAACCGCCTGCAGTCACAGCCGCGAGCGTAGCGGGATTCATTCCCGCGGAGCGAGGGGGGTCTGGGGGGCGCGCCGCTAGCGCCCCCCAGCTCAAAGACATGACGAGATCCATCCTGCCGGTCGTCGTCCTCGTGGGCGCCGGGCTCGTCTCCGCCGCGCCGCGGGCCGCGAAGCCGGCCGCTTCTCCCGCGAAGAAGGACCCCGCGGCCGACATCAACGCGCCGCGGCCCGACGCCCGCGTCGTGGAGTTCGAGGCGCGCGAAGGGACGTGGATCTCGGTCGACGTCTCGCCCGACGGCAAGGCACTGGCTTTCGATCTCCTCGGCGACATCTACACGCTATCCATCGAGGGGGGTCTGGGGGGTGCGTATCACCCCCCAGCTCAAATAGCGAGCGCGGGATTCACTCCCGCGCGAGCGAACGAAGCCCACGCGCTCACCTCAGGACCCGCCTGGGACGCGCAGCCCCGCTTCTCGCCCGATGGGACCACGATCGCCTTCTCCTCGGACCGCGGCGGCATCGAGAACGTGTGGCTGATGGACGCCGACGGCGGCCATCCCCGGCCCCTTACCTCCGAGAAGGACGCCTACGTCCGCAGCCCGGCGTGGACACCCGACGGAGCCTACGTCGTCGCCCGGAAGGAGGACGCCAAGCGGGCGGGCATCCCCCCCGTCGAGCTATGGCTCTACCACCGCGAGGGCGGCGGAGGGATCAAGCTCGTCTCCTCCGACGAGATGAACAACTCATCGGGGCCCGTCTTCTCGAAGGAGGGCCGGTATCTCTATTTCTCGGCCCGCCAGCCGCGCTTCAGCTACACGCCCGATCTGTCGCAGGGCTTGTGGCGGATCCTGCGCTACGACCGCGCCACCGGCGAGAGCCTGCCCCTCACCGGCGGTTACGGCGGCGCGGCGCGGCCGGCGCTGTCTCCCGACGGCCGTACGCTGACCTTCATCTCGCGCCGAGACACCGACGCCGTCCTGGTGAGCCGCGACCTTGCTTCCGGAGCCGAGAAGGTCATCGCCACAGGGCTGACCCGCGACGAGCAGGAAGGCTTCGCCCAAATGGACCTCTGGCCCGCCTACGCCTTCACGCCCGACGGCGCGGCCATCGTCTTCTCGAGCCACGGCAAGCTGCGCCGCCTCGACGTTGCGAGCGGGCAGGCCGCCGAGATCCCGTTCACGGCGAAGGTGAAACAGTGGCTGGCGCCGCGGGTGGCGTGGCAGGAGAAGGTCGACAGCGGGCCGGTGCGGGCGCGCATCCTGCGCTGGGCGAGCCAATCGTCCGACGGGAAATGGATCGCCTTCGACGCCTTTGGGCGGGTATGGCTGCAGGAGCTGGCGAGCGGCCGCCCGGCGGGCTCACCGCGGCGGCTCACCGCGGACGGCGCCGGGCTCCCGTCGCGCGAATACGCTCCGAGCTTCTCGCCCGACGGCAAGTGGATCGCATACGTGACGTGGAGCGACGCCGAGGGCGGGCACGTGTGGAAGGCGCCGCTCGGCGGTCCGCCGCAGCGGCTCAGCCGCGCGCCCGGCCATTACGCCAACCCCGCGTGGTCGCCGCAGGGCGATCGTCTCTCCGTCATCCGGGGATCGGGGCTGGAGTTCCGCGGCCGGCAGCCGGAGGACGAGGATTACTTCGAGCTGGGATGGATGGATGCCGGCGGCGGCGACCTGCACGTGGTGACCGCGGTCAAGCTCGCAAACGCAATGCGCTTCCATCCCCAGGCCTACTGGAGCCCCGACGGGACGCGGCTCTTCTTCCGCGACCCCATCGAGGTGAAGAAGCCCACCGACGATCCGAAGAACGACCTTGTCTCGGTGCGGCTCGACGGGACGGACAAGCGGCGCCACCTGCGGCTCCCGCCCGTCGACGACCTCGTCCCCTCTCCCGACGCGCGGTGGATCGTCTTCACCTCGCGTGACAACGTCTACGTCGCCGCGATGCCCGACATCGCCACCAAGGAGCCGGCCGAGGTGTCGCTGAAGGAGGGGGCGGTGCCCGTCTGGCGCGTGTCCGACGCGGCGGGCGCTTATGCGGGGTGGGCCGACGGCGGCAAGACGATCACCTGGAGCCTCGGTCCGACCTTCTACCGGCTCGGGCTGGACGCCGCCGTCCGCTTCGCCCAGGAGGAGAGGCGCAAGGCGGAAGAGAAGGAGAGAGCCGCGGCGGACGCGAAGGACAAAGGCAAGAAGGAGGGGGAGAAGAAGGATGACGACGAGCTGAAGCTTCCTCCCGCGGAAGCGATCGAGATCCGGCTCACGCTGCCCCGCGCCCAACCGCAAGGGTCGTTCGTCCTGAAGAACGCCCGCGTCGTCACGATGAAGGGCGACGCCGTGCTCGACGACGCCGACGTGGTGGTCACCGGCAACCGCATCGCCGCCGTCGGGCCGGCGGGACAGGTCACGGTGCCGGCGGGAGCGAAATCGTGGGACGCCCGAGGCAAGACGGTGATCCCGGGGCTCATCGACACCCACGCCCACCTGCACTACTCCGGCTTCGAGATCTTCCCGGACACGAAGTGGGAGTACGCCGCCAACCTGGCCTACGGCGTCACCACCGTGTACGACCCGTCCGCGCCGTCGCTGGACGTCTTCGCCCAGGGCGAGATGGTCGAGGCCGGCCTCATGCTCGGCCCCCGCGTGTACTCGTCGGGCGACGTGCTCTACGGGGGCCAGCAGGCCGACATCTGGGCGGAGGTGAACAGCCTCGCCGACGCCCGCCGCCAGGTCCGGCGGATGAAGGCCTACGGCGCGCGGATGATCAAGGTCTACCAGCAGCCGAAGCGCTCCCAGCGGATCTGGTTCGCGGAGGCCTCCCGCGACCAGCACATGCTGCTGACCGCAGAGGGCGCGGGCGAGCTCAACACCGACCTCACGATGGCGCTCGACGGCTTCACGTCTTTCGAGCACTCGCTGCCGGTCGAGCTGCAGAAGGACGTCGTGGAGCTGCTCGCGAAATCGGGAACCTACTACACGCCGACGCTGATCGTCTCCTACGGCGGCCCATGGGGCGAGCAGTACTTCTGGCAGACCATGAACCCGCACGACGACCCCAAGCTCAACCGCTTCGTGCCCCACCGCTCGCTGGACGTCCTCGGCCGGCGGCACGTCTGGATCTGGCCCGACGAGTACCACTTCCCCACCGTCGCCCACGGCGCGGCCGAGGTGGCGCGGGCGGGCGGGAACGTCTCGCTCGGCGCGCACGGCCAGCTCCAGGGCCTCGGCGCCCACTGGGAGCTGTGGATGATGGCCGGCGAGGGCGGCGGTGCCACCCGCAAGGCGATGACGCCGCTGGAGGCGCTGCGCGCGGCCACGATCGCCGCCGCGGAGAAGGTCGGCTTCGCCCCCGACCTCGGCTCGGTGGAACCCGGCAAGCTCGCCGACCTCGTGGTGCTCGACGCCGACCCGCTCGCCGACATCCACAACAGCGTGAAGGTGCGCTGGGTGGTCAAGAACGGCGAGCTGTACGACGCGGACACGATGCGCCAGCTGTGGCCGGTCGAGAAGCCGCTGCCGCCGTTCTTCTGGCACTGAGCTGGGGGGTGCTAGCGGCGCACCCCCAGACCCCCCGCTCGCGTCTTCCGCGGCGTCGAAGTGAATTCGCCGCCGCTGATCAGCGGGTCCGCTTAGGCGGCCCCGGGGAGTGAATCCCGCTTCGCTCGCAGCCTGTAGCTCCGGTTCATTGCCAAGTCCGCGCGTTCGGGCTTGACAAGGTCCGGGTGGCCGGTTTAACGTTTGCCTCCAAGTTGAAATTGAAATTCACTTTCATTTTCATTTCGAGTCGATGGCGTCCGGTAAACCGATGGAGTGTCGATAGATGAGCGTCCTGCCGGTCGTCCGGTCATGGCGGCAGTTGCAGCGCAGGGCGGGTCTGCTGGCGGTTCTGGGCGCGTGGCCGGCGGCGGCCCCGGCCCAGGAACGGCCGTCGTTCGTGACCTACAACCATCACATGGAGGAACCCGGCAACCTGGAGATAGGCCTCAATCCCCTCTTCGGGACGCAGCGCGACGGCGGGAGCTTCCTCGGCTCGTGGCTCGAGCTGGAGTACGGCGTCAAGGGGTGGTGGACGATGGAGCTGTACCTGGACGGCCAGGCCACGCGGGGCCAGGGCTCGGCCTTCACCGGCTTCCGCTGGGAGAACCGCTGGCGGCCGCTGATGCTCGAGCACAAGATCAACCCCGTCCTGTACCTCGAGTACGCGAGCGTCAACGAAGCCGACAAGACGATGCGGGAGGTGGTGGGCCACGACGTCGAAGCCGAGCATGCCGAGCCGCTCGACCATACGCGGGAAGAGCACGAGCACGAGCTCGAAGCCAAGCTGATCCTCTCCAGCAACGTCATGGGCTGGAACCTCGCGCACAACTGGATCGCGGAGAAGAACCTCGCGCAGGGCGCCTGGGAGTTCGGCTACGCGGTGGCGGCGACGCGGCCGTTCACGCTCGCGGCCACGTCCCGGCGCTGCACGCTCTGCGCGGAGAACTTCTCCGGCGGCGTCGAGGTGTACGGGGGCCTCGGCGACACGGACTCGTTCGGCTTCCGCGACACTTCCCACTACCTTGCGCCGTTCGTGGCCTGGAGCCTGCCGGGCGGGACGACGCTCCGCCTCTCCCCTACCTTCGGCCTCAACGGCAACAGCCACCGCTTCCTGCTCCGATTCGGCATCGCCCGCGAAGTACCGTTGGGACGAGGCGGCCGATGAGCGGCCCGCGGACGATGCTCTCCGTCACCGCGGCCCTGTGCGTGGCGCTCTGGTCCGCTCGAGGCGGCGCCGGCGAGCCGAAGGAGCGCCTGCCCGGGATCGCGGGGGCGCCCGCGTCGGTTTCCGCGCTGCGCAGTCCCTACGACGGCGACCGGGAAGCGACAGGGGCGGGACGCAAGCTGTACGCGATGCACTGCGCGAGCTGCCACGGCGAGCGCGGGGAGGGATGGGGCAATGCCCCGTCGCTGATCTCGGACCAGGTCCGGCACGCGTCGCCCGGCGCGCTCTACTGGTTCGTCACCAACGGCGACCTGCGCCGGGGAATGCCGGCGTGGTCACGGCTCAGCGAGCCGCGACGCTGGCAGCTGGTGGCTTTTTTGCGAGACCTCAATTGAGCTGGGGGGCTCAACCCCGGTCGAGGTGCTGGCGGATCCGGGCGGCCATGGCGGCGCCCACCGCGGTCGCGAGGTCGGCGAGGCTCGCTCCCCGCACGCCGCGCAGCGAGCCGAAGCGCGAGAGGAGCTTGCGCCGCTTGGCCGGGCCCACGCCGGGGATGTCGTCGAGCTCCGAGCGGAGCGTGCGCTGGGCGC
The DNA here is from genome assembly GCA_003222275.1 of Acidobacteriota bacterium. Classification (GTDB taxonomy): domain Bacteria; phylum Acidobacteriota; class Vicinamibacteria; order Fen-336; family Fen-336; genus AA32. Next base: position 21,472 of record QHVJ01000013.1, read on the forward strand.
GGACCTTCCGGTGGAAGCCGACCGCGAAGCGATGGGCCTCGTCGCGCACCCGCTGCACGAGCTGCAGCACCGGCGAGGAATGCGGGAGCACGATGGGCTCCGCGCGGCCGGGAACGAAGATCACCTCATCCTTCTTCGCGAGGCTGGCCACCGGCTGGTGGCCGATCCCCAGATCGGCCAGCGCGGCCGTCGCCGCGGAGAGCTGGCCCGGACCTCCGTCGATGAGGATCAGGTCCGGCAGGTCCTTGCCCTCCTCGAGCCGCCGGCGATAGCGCCGCCCCACCACCTCGCGCATGGCCGCGAAGTCGTCGGGAGAGGGCCCGAGGCCGCGCACGCGGAACTTGCGGTACTCCGACTTCTTGGGCAGGCCTTCCTCGAAGCACACCATGGAGGCCACGATGTCGGAGCCCTGGATGTTCGAGATGTCGAAGCACTCGATGCGCCGGGGCTCCACCTCGAGGTCGAGCACGTCGCGCAGCGCGCGCAGGATCTCCTGCGACTGCTTGCGCGGATGGCGCCACTCCAGGTCGTAGGCCAGACGCGCATTGCGAGCCACCATCTCCAGCAGGCGCACCTTCTCCCCGCGCTGGGGGACGCGGATGCGCACCTGGGTTATCCGCTCGCGCGGAGTGAATCCGCGCTCGCTCATCGAGCGGGGGGGACTCTCTGATCCCCCCAGACCCCCCCTCCGCCGGGTCAGCCACTCCTCGAGCAGGCCCTGGTCGGGGAGGGCCGCGGGCACGAGCAGCTCGCGCGGGACGTACCGGCCCTGGGCGTAGAACTGCTGGATCGCGGAGGCGAGCAGCCCCTCGGGCTCGGCGACGTGGTCGAGCAGGTAGCCCTCCCGGCCCACGATCTTGCCCTCGCGCACCGAGAACACTTGCAGCGCGGCCCGCCCCCACTCCACGTGGGCGGCGAAGACGTCGCGCTCCTCGATGTCGGTGGTGGTGACCTTCTGGGGCGTGTCGAGGCGCTCGAGCGTCCGGATCTGGTCGCGCAGGCTGGCCGCCTCCTCGAAGCGGTCCGTGCCCGCCGCCTCCGCCATGGCTACCCGCAGGCGGCGCAGCACCTCTTCGGTCCGTCCCTCCAGGAACAGCCGGGCGTCTTCGCAGGCCTGCCGGTAGCGGTCGAGCGAGCACACCTCCGCCACGCAGGGCGCGATGCACCGGCCGATCTGGAACTGGAGGCAGGGCCGCGGGCGCCGGCCGTTCAGCACTTCCTTGCACGAGCGCACGCCGAAGATCTTGTGGGTGAGGGCGGCCGTGCGCCGGCCGAGGCTGGCCGGGATGTACGGCCCGCCGTAGGCGTTGTCGTCCTCCGCCACCTTGCGCACCACGTACAGCCGCGGGTATTCCTCGCCGAGGGTCAGCTTGAGGTAGGGATGGTTCTTGTCGTCGCGGAGGAGGACGTTGAACCGCGGCTGGTGCCGCTTGATGAAGTTGTTCTCGAGCGCGAGGGCCTCCATCTCCGAATCGGTGAGGACCATGTCGAGGTCGGCGATCTCGGCGATGAGCGCGTCGCGCAACGGATCCGCGGGACGGGCCGCCTGGAAGTACTGCCGCACGCGGTCGCGCAGCACCCGCGCCTTGCCCACGTAGAGCACGCCCCCATCCCGGTCCTTGAACAGGTAGACCCCCGGCTGGGTGGGAAGCGTCTCGAGTTTCTCCTTCAGCGCCACCGATTGCATTATAAGAGTCTCGGTTTCATGCTCACGGAGAGGATCGGCGACGCCTTCGCCCGGCCGGTGGAACGGCTCGTCCGGAGCTTCGCCCACGTCAGCCCCGACGTCTTGACGATCACCGGCCTCGCGCTCAACGGCGTGGCCTGCGCTTTCTTCGCGTTCGGGGGAGGCGCGGACTACCGCAGCCCGGTCTTCCTCCGGATCGGCGGCCTGGTCGCCCTGGCGGCCAGCGTCTTCGACATGCTGGACGGGCGGGTGGCGCGGCTGCGCGGGCGGGAGACGAAGTTCGGCGCCTTCCTGGATTCTACCATGGACCGTTATTCCGACATGCTGCTCTACATGGGCCTGTTGATCCTGTACGCGCGCGTCGACCGCACGCCGCAGATGGTGCTCGTGTGGGTGGCGGCCTTCGGCAGCTTCATGACGTCGTACGCCCGGGCGCGGGCGGAGAGCCTGATCCCGCGCTGCACGGTAGGCCTGCTCGAGCGGCCCGAGCGCATCGTGCTCCTCGTCGTGGGCGCCCTCACCAACCGGATGGTCGCCGTGCTGTGGATCATCGCCGTGCTCTCGAACGTCACCGCCGTGCAGCGGGTCGTCTACACGTACGTGGAGCTGAAGAAGGGCTGGCGCTCGTGAGCCTGACTCCGGAGGCCGAGCGCATGCGCCGGCGGCTGCTGAATCCCTGGATGTTCCGCGCGTATCTCGTGGGCCGGCTCCCCCTGGCGGCGGCCGCGGGGCTGCGGCTGCGCCGCCTCGACGAGACGGGGTGCGACGTGTGGCTCCCGGGCGGCTGGCGGACACGGAATCCGTTCGCCTCGACCTATTTCGCCGCCCAGGCCATGGCCGCGGAGATGTCGACGGGGGCGCCGGCGTCGGTCGTCGTCGCCTCCGCTCCCGCTTCCGTGGCCTTCATCCTGCGCGGCATCCGGGCCACCTTCACGAAGCGGATCGTGGGCGGCTCGCTCTTCACGTTCGACGACGTCGCGGGGCTGCGCGCGGCGGTGGACCGCGCCGCATCGGGTCCGGAAGAGCAGGCGTACACCGGCCACTCGACGGGACGGACGGCCGAGGGCGAGGTGGCCGCCGAGTTCGACGTGACCTGGTCCTTCAAGCGCCGTCGTTGAGCCCGATGGGCGACGTGGAGGTCACCGGCTTCGCGGTCGCGGGAGGGCGCAGCCAGCGGATGGGAAGCGACAAGGCGCTCCTGCCGTGGGCGGGGACCACGCTCCTCGAGCACACGCTCGCCCGCCTGCGCGCCGCGTGCAACGAGGTGTGCATCCTGTCCGGCATGCAGATCCGCTACGCGAACTACGGCGCGCCCGTCCACGCCGACCTGGTCCCGGAAGCGGGCCCCCTCGGCGGTGTTCACGCGGGCCTGCTGAACCTCGGCGTTTCCCTCGGCCTGTTCCTGGGAGTGGACACGCCGCTCGTTCCTTCCCCGTTGCTCCGGGCGCTGGTGGCCGCCGCCGGCGGTTTCGATGCCGTCGTTCCGGTGGTGGGAGGCCGGCCCGAGCCCCTCTGTGCCGTCTATCGGGGAACCTGCCTCGCGCCCGTGCAGCGGCGCCTGGAAGCCGGCGAGCGCAAGATGACGAGCTTCTGGCCCGACGTGCGCGTGCGAACGATGGCCGAGGACGAGCTGGCGATCTTCGGCGACCCCGTCGTGATGTTCCGCAACCTCAACACGACCGAGGACTACCTCCGGCTGCGCGGATGAAGCGACGCGCCTTCGACCTGCAGACGATGCGCGGGCTGATGCTCTCCGGGCTCGTCGCGGGTGCGGGCCTGGCGACGGTCATGACCGCGTGGGAGCTGGGCAAGCGCCTCCCCGGCGCCGTCGCGGAGCCGCCCCCCGAAGAGCTGCGCCGCCGAGGCCTCGAGTTCCCGGTGGCGGGAATCCCCCGAACGATGACGGACAGCTTCGACGATCCCCGCGGCCTCACGCGGCGCCACCACGCCGTCGACATCATGGCCCCCCGCGGCAGCGCCGTGCGCGCGGTCGACGACGGGACGATCGTGAAGCTCGCCTCGGGCGGAGCGGGCGGCACCACCGTCTACCAGTTCGATGGGACCGAGCGTTACAGCTATTACTACGCGCACCTTCAGGGCTACGCGCCGGGGCTGCACGAGGGGCAGAGAGTGGCCCGGGGGGAGGTGATCGGTTACGTCGGCACCACCGGCAACGCGCCGACGAACGCTCCCCACCTCCACTTCGCCATCTCGCGCCTCGACGAGCGGAAGGAATGGTGGAACGGGACGCCCATCAATCCCTACTCGCTCCTGCGGTGACGGCTCTCAGCCCTGCGCACCCCCCGGGGCCGGCGACTCGGGGGGATCCGGACGCCGGCCGGGCCCCCTCATCTCGGGTCTCACGGGTCTCGTGGCGGGCGCGAGATCCACCATCCGGTTCTCGCTCGCGTCCCAGTACTCGGCCTTGTCGATCGTCACCTTCAGCAGCGCGAGGCCCGGGTCCTTCTTCCCCTCGGGGAACCACTCCTTGAGCGCGCCGCGCCACAGCTCCCGGACCTTGTCGCGGTCGCGGACGAGGGCGGCCGTCCCGGAAACCGACACGTACCGATCGTTCTTGGGCGAGGCATAGGTCACGTTGACCTTCTGGTTCTCCTGGACCTCCTCGCTCTTCGGCGAGTTGTAGCGGGTGAAGAACCACAGCTCGCCGTCGAAGTCCGCGTCCGGGGTCACCATGGGCCGGCTGCGCAGCGAGCCGTCGGAGGCGACGGTGGTCAGCATGGCCACCCGCGTGTTCTTGATGATCTTGCGCAGCTTCTTGCCCGGATCCTTGGGCTTGGGGGTGCCGTCGTTGTCCTTTGCCATCCCTCTCTCCTTCCCTCCATCCTACGTCTTTTCCTCCCAGACTCAGCGCCGGCTGGTATCTTCCTTGCAACCTCGCTTCTTTTTGGAGGGGAGGCCATCATGCACGACAGCCATCCGATCGAGGTCAGCCGCCTCACGGCCCAGGAGGTGGAGGCGCGGATCGACCGTGACGAGCCCATCGTGTTCATCGACTCGCGGAACGAGAACGAGTGGGTCGAGTCGAACCTCAAGCTGCCCGGAGCCGTCCGGGTGGAAGCGGACCGCGTGCGGGACCACCTGCACGAGATCCCTCGCGGCCGCGGCCTCGTCCCCTATTGCGCCGGCCCCAACGAGGAGGCGAGCGTGCGCGTCGCGGAGGAGCTGATGCGGCAGGGCTTCGCCGACGTGCACGCACTCGTCGGAGGCTTCGAAGCCTGGAAGAGGGCCGGGTGTACCCTGGAACACAAGCCCGCCTGAAGTGAAGCTGAACGCGGACCAACAGGAGGCCCTGCTCAGGGATGGATACGCCGCGGTGCCCGGCGTCGTACCCGCCGCGCCCCTGGCGGCGGCGCTGAGAGCGATCAACCATTCGCTCGGGCAGGGCCTCCCTCCCGCGGATCTGCCGGTCTTCCGTTCGCGCTCCTTCTGTCCGGAGCTGCAGCGCGCGCCGGTGATCCTCGACCTGCTGCGCGCGACACAAGCCTGGCTCCTCGCCGAGTCCCTCCTCGGAGAAGGATCCATCGAGGCGGTCCGGTCGGGGCAGATCGCGCTCTCATTTCCCCAGACGGAGCCTCCCGAGGCTCCCTACCCGCATCTCGACGGACTGCACACGCCGACCAACGGCGTACCCGCGGGCGAGGTTCGCAGCTTCACCCTGCTCGTCGGCGTGATCCTGAGCGACGTCACCGGACCGGGGGCCGGGAACCTCACGGTCTGGCCCGGCAGCCATCGCCTGTACGAGTCCTATTTCCGCGACAACGGCCCGAAGTCACTGCTCGGCGGGATGCCGCCCATCGCGCTGCCGGACCCGGTGGAGGTGACCGGAAGCGTGGGCGACGTCGTCCTCTGCCACTACCAGCTCGCGCACGCCGTGGGGGCGAACACGTCGCCCCACGTCCGCTACGCGGTCTACTTCCGCCTCAAGAGCCGGGGCCACGACGGTCGCCGCTGGGAGTGCCTGACCGACCTGTGGAAGGAGTGGCCCGGCCTCAGGGCACGTTGACGATGAAGGCCACCTCGGAGGTGCCCTTGCGACACCAACCCTCGCGCTTCGAGCAGTAGAAGTACGTCACGTTGCCCTTCACCGCTTGCTCCCCTTTCGGTGCATTGGGACTGACGGCGACCGGGAAGGACACGGGCAGGCTGACGTCGAGGTACTTCGGCTCGCCTCCGCTTTCGCCCCGGCGAGCCGGCGGGGGCTGGCGGTCGACGAGTACGACCTGCTCCGGATCGAGCTTCAGGCGCGGAGCCGGCTCCTGGTTGATCTTCACGTCGGGATCGGCGGGGATGAACGTCACGGCGACGGTGGCGGCCGCCTTCGGTTTGGCCGGGGCTACGTAGGCGGCGGAGACGGTGAAGTGCTCGCCGACGGCCACCGCGGCGGCGGGGGCGAGCAGCAGCACGGCAGCGGCAAGCGACCTCATCGATCCATCGTAGCAGAACCGCCGGTCGACCTATAATCCTTCGTTTGGCGCCATGATCCTCCCCCTGCAGGCCCGACTGGCCGACGCCGTCCGGGCCGCGGCGCGCTCGGCCTTCGGGGCCGAGCTGGGCGAGCTGTCGTTTCAGTATCCAAAGCACCTCGAGCTGGGAGACCTCGCGCTCACGGCGCCGTTCGACCTCGCCCGGACGCTGCGCCGGAATCCGCGCGAGGTCGCCGAGCAGCTGGCCACCGAGCTCGCCCGTGTCCCCGGTGTCCGCCGGACGGAGGTGGCCGGAGGAGGGTATGTCAACCTCTTCCTGGACCGCGCGTCGTTCGCGCGGGAGCTGCACGCCGCGCGGCGGGACCCCATCGCTCCCGCCCGGCTCCCGGGGCACGTCATCGTCGAGCACACGAGCATCAACCCGAACAAGTCCGCCCACATCGGCCACGTGCGCAACGCGACGCTCGGCGACACGTTCATGCGGGTGCTGCGGCACCGTGGGCGCGAGGTCGGCATCCAGAACTACATCGACGACACGGGGGTCCAGGTCGCGGACGTGGTGGTCGGCTTCCTGCACATGGAGAAGAAAGGCCTGGCGGAGGTCGAGCGCATCGGAGGGAAGTTCGACGACTACTGCTGGGACCTGTACGCCCGGGTCGGCGACTTCTACGCCCAGGACCCGGCGCGACGCAAGCTGCAGGCCGAGACCCTCCACGCCATCGAGGCGGGAGGCAACGAGACCGCCCGGCTGGCCGCTCACATCGCTGCGCGCATCGTGGACTGTCACCTGGCCACCATGGAGCGCCTCGCGATCCGCTACGACCTGCTGGCCCGGGAGAGCGACATCCTGCGCCTGCACTTCTGGGAGCGCGCCTTCGAGCTGCTCAAGGAGGCGGGCGCCCTTCGTCTGGAGACCGAGGGTAAGAACGCCGGCTGCTGGGTCCTCACGATGGAGAGCGAAGGAAGCGACGAAGACAAGATAATTGTTCGATCCAACGGCACCGTCACGTACACCGGGAAGGACATCGCCTACCAGCTCTGGAAGCTGGGAAAGCTCGACCGCGACTTCCGGTACCGCCACCAGCGCGTGTATCCGGACGGCCATGTCCTATGGTCCACCACGAGCGAAGCGGGATTCACTCCCGCGGAGCGAGGGGGGGTCCTGGGGGGCGCGCCGCTAGCGCCCCCCAGCTCAACGAAGACCGAAGCGGGATTCACTCCCGCGCCCGTCTTCGGCCACGCGACCGCCGTGTACAACGTGATCGACGTCGGCCAGTCCTACCCACAGCGGGTCGTGAAGGCCGGAGTCGCGGCGCTGGCCGGGCCGGAGGCGGCGGCGGCCAGCCATCACCTGGCCTACGAGAAGGTGGTGCTCTCCCCCGCCACCGCGCGGGCCCTCGGCTACGCGGTCGCCGGGGACGAGGGATCGGTCAAGGTCTCCGGCCGCAAGGGCCTGGGCGTGAAGGCCAACGATCTCATCGACGCCCTCGTGGCCAAGGCGAAGACGGAGATCGACGCCCGCGACCCCGAGCGCGACGCGTCCGAGAAGGAAGGCGCCGCGAAGGCGATCGCCATCGGCGCCCTCCGCTATTTCCTCCTCAAGTTCGGGCGCACGAAGATCATCACCTTCGACATGGAGGAAGCCCTGGCCTTCACCGGCGAGACCGGGCCCTACATCCAGAACA
>QHVJ01000358.1 GCA_003222275.1 Acidobacteriota bacterium
GATGCCGGGGCGGACGTCGTCAAGGTCGAGGAACGGGAGAAGGGCGACGACACCCGGGGTTGGGGTCCCCCTTTCGTCGCGGGGGAGAGCACGTACTTCCTCTCCGTCAACCGGGGCAAGCGTGGAATTACCTTGAACTTGAAGGACCCCCGGGGGAGAGATCTCCTGTGGCGGCTCCTCGAGCGCGCGGACGTGCTCGTCGAGAACTACCGCCCGGGCACGCTCGACCGTCTCGGCTTCTCCTACGACGCAGTGCACCGGCGCCGGCCCTCGCTCATCTACGCATCGATCTCCGGTTACGGCGCCGACGGGCCGTGGGGCGGACGTCCCGGCTACGACGCGGTCGTTCAGGGGGAAGGCGGCCTGATGAGCATCACGGGCTCACCCGAGGGTCCCCCTTTCAAGGTCGGGGCTTCGCTCGTGGACGTGCTGGCGGGGATGACCGCCTTCCAGGGCATCCTGCTCGCGCTCTTCCGGCGGCAGGCGACGGGCGAAGGAGCGCGCGTGGAGGCATCATTGCTGGAGAGCCTCCTCCCGACGTTGACCTACCACGCGGCCACATGGCTGCTCGCGGGGGAGGTGCCGGCGCGACTGGGCAACCGCCATCCGAGCCTCGCTCCCTACGAGACGTTCGAGGCCGCCGACGGCCACGTGATCGTGGGCGTCGGCAGCGAGCCGCTGTGGCGCTCGTTCTGCGCCGTGCTCGGCCGGAGCGACCTCGCCGCCGACCCGCGCTTCGAGACCAATGCCCGCCGCGTCGCGAGCTACGACGCGCTCCGCTCCGTCCTCGCGCCGCTGCTCCACGCGCGCACCGTCGACGAGTGGATGAGCGCGCTGACCGAAGCGGGTATCCCGTGCGGCCGCGTGCGCACGGTGGCGGAGGCCCTCGAGAACCCCCAGGTCGCGGCCCGGAGCCTGCTGCTCGACGTGGATCACCCGCGGGCGGGCCGCGGCCGCTACCTCGGCAGCGCCATCGGCCTCGACGGGGCGGGCCGCGGATCGCGGCGGCCGCCTCCGCTGCTCGGCCAGCACACCGACGAAGTCCTGGCGGAATGGCTCGCACTGTCCCCGGAGCAGATCGCCGACCTTCGCCGGGGGGGCGTGGTGTGACCGTGTCCTAGCCGGTATACTGCGGGCCGGAGTCCCTCCATGCCTCGCATTCTCGTCGTCGACGACGACCCTCACGTCGCGCGCACCCTGGTGGACCTCCTCGCCCTCCACGAGTACAAGGCCGAGCGTGCGGAGTCCGGCGAGAAGGCGCTCGAGCTGCTGGTGCGCGAGCCGTTCGACCTGGTCCTGCTGGACGTGCGCCTGCCCGGGATGAACGGTTTCGCGACCTGCCTCCGGATCCGCGAGCGCATCGGCCCCTCGCTGCCGGTGATCATCCTGACCGCCCTCGGCGACCCCGCGTCCGTACGCGAGGGATACGACGCCGGAGCCGACGACTTCCTCACCAAGCCCGTCGACACTCCCGCGATGCTGTACAAGGTCCGCGCGTTCCTCCGGATGAAGTCCCTCCACGACGAGACCGTGCGCAACCGGGAGGAGGCCCAGGCCCGCGCCCGCGACCTCGCGCTGCTCCACGAGATCGGCCGCGACTGGTCACTGATCGCGGAGCCCGAGGAGTTCAACCGCACCGTGACCGAGCGGCTGGCCGGCCTCATCGGCGCGCCGATCTGCCTCATCGCCCAGTACGACGCCGCCACCCGCACGCTCGCGGCCGCGCTGCCCGTCTACGGCCTGCCCGACGAGGTCGCCCGCCGGGTCCGGTACGAAGTGAAGCCCGAGCACCGCGGCATGTGGAACTTCCGCACCGGGCGCTCCTACCTCAGCAACCACGCGCGCACGGACACTCGCCTCATCCGCGAGATGGTCGAGCTCATGGGAGCGGACGCGGTCGTCCTCGTCCCCATGGTCTCGGAGGGCGCGGTCCTGGGCCTGCTCGTGGCGCTCAACAAGCCCGGAGGCTTCACCGAGGCCGACGTCCAGCTCATGACGATCTTCGCCGGCCCCGCCGCCACGTTCATTCGGAGCCGGCAGATCTTCGATCGCCAGCGCCGCCACGCCCACCGCATGGAGCGGCTCTCCGCCTTGATGGGGGAGATGGCGACGAGCCTCGGCCGCACGTCGCTGCTCAACCTCGCGGTGTCGCGCATCCAGGCCGACCTCGGTTACGACGCCGTCTCCTTCCACGTGCTCGACGCCGCCGGGGGCGCGCGGTTGGACGTCGAGGCGGGCTCGCGGGAGCCGGCGGGCGCGCCCGACCCGGAGATGCTGCGGTGGGCCCAGCGCGGCACGACACCCCTGCCTTCCGGGCCCTCGGAGCTGGCGGTGCCCGTGAGGGCGGGGGACCAGGCCCTGGGGGTTCTCCACGTCCGGCGAGGGGCGGGAGGGACCGTCTCGGAGGAGGAGAGCAACCTCCTCTCCACGCTCGCCGGCCACCTGGCCCTGGCCCTGCAGAAGGCCGAGAGCGTGGCCAAGACCGAGCGGCTCGCCGCGCAGATGGCCACCCTCTACGACCTCGGCCTGCAGACGACGGCGCTGCAGGACTTGCGGCCGCTGTTCGCGAAGGCCACCGAGGAGGTCGGCCGGCTGACCAAGGCCGACCACACCTCCGTGCTCCGGCTCGATCCGGCCGACGACGTGCTGCGCTTCTTCGCCGCCTGGACCCGCGACCCGACCCTCGAGAGCTACGGGCAGGTGGAGTTCCGGCTGGGTGAAGGCATTGCGGGCCAGGTCGCCCGGGACCGCGTCCCGGCGCTCGTCAACGACCCGGAGGACCGGCCGCACTTCGTGGCCCTGGACAATCCGATCGCGCGGCTCATCTGCGTCCCGCTCGTCCACTACGAGCGCGACGGCACTCCCAACCTGTTCGGCGTGCTCAACGCGAGCCGCCGGCCCGGGGCCCCGCCCTTCACGAGCGAGGACCTCGAGTACCTCACGCGCTTCGCGAGCCAGCTGTCGATCGCGGTGGCGAACTCGATGGCCTTCGCCGCGGAGCGGGAGCGCAGCGAGCAGCTCGCCCTCGTCAACACGCTCATCCGCGAGATCGCGGGCAACCTCTCCCGCGAGGCGATCATGAAGACCTCGGTGCGGAGGATCCACGAGGCCTTCCGCTACCCCGTCGTCTGCATCGGCGTGCCCGAGCCCGCGGGCGACCGCCACGTCATCGTGGCCGCGGCGAGCCGGGAGCCGCGCGCGCAGGAGGGAGGAGCGGAGCCGCTGCGGGGCGGCGTGTCCGGGCGCGCCATCCTCGAGAAGCGGACGGTGCTCGTGCCCGACGTGGCCGAGGACCCCGACTACCTGCCGCTCTTCCCGTCCACGCGCAGCATGGTCTCGATCCCGATCTTCTCGGGCGAGGAGGTGGTGGCGGTGCTGACCGTGGGCAGCGACGTCCGGCGTGGCTTCGACCGCGGGCAGGTCATCACGCTCGAGACGCTCGCGGACGGCATCGGGATCATCCTGCGCAATGCCGAGCTGTACCAGGCGCTCGAGCGCACCAACGCCAAGCTGGTGGAGCTCGACCGGATGAAGAGCGAGCTCGTCAACATCGTGGCCCACGACTTCCGCTCGCCGCTGGCCGGAGTCCTCGGCCATGCGGAGCTGCTGGAGTGGAAGCCCGACGCCTCCCGCGAGGAGCGGGTGGAGCAGGCGCGGGCCATCATCCGCGCCGCGACCCACATGGCCAACCTGGTGGACAAGACGCTCAAGACGACCCGGCTCGAGACGGGCCACTTCCCGTTCGAATTCGGCGTGGTGGATCTGGGGGCGGCCGTGCGGGCGGTCGTGTCCCGCCTTCCCGACGACGCCCGCCATCCGGTCTCGGTCGACACGCCCGACGACCCGGTGCCATGCTGGGCGGACCAGGACCGCATGTCGGAGGTGGTCGAGAACCTCGTCTCCAACGCCGTCAAGTACTCGCCGGAGGGGGGCCCGGTGCGCGTCGAGCTGAAGCGCGATGCCGAGTTCGCCACCCTCACGGTGGTCGACGTGGGCATGGGCATCGACGCCAAGGACATGGACCGGCTCTTCCGCCCGTTCTCGCGCGTGCGCAGCCGGCGCACGGCCGAGATCGAGGGATCGGGCCTCGGCCTCTACATCTGCGACCGGATCGTGAAGGCGCACGGCGGCCGCCTCTGGGTCGAGAGCCGGCCCGGCCAGGGGTCCGCGTTCTCCTTCGCGCTTCCGCTGTTCGGTGTCGCCGCCCAGACCCGTGCCCCGCTCGTCCTGGTGGCGGCGGGGGACGAGTGGACCCGCCGCGAGGTGAGGCGAGTCGCCGAGAGCCACGGCTACGCCACGCACGAGGTGAGCGACGGGGTGGAGGCGGTGGAGGCGGCGATGCGGCTCGTGCCCGCGGCCGTGGTGCTGGACCGGATCCTGCCGCGGCTGGGGGCAGGCGAGGTGGCGGAGCGGCTTAAGGAGAACGCCGCGACCGAGGCGGTGCCGCTGTTCGCGCTCGCCGCCCAGGCGGACCTCGGCGAGCGCTCCCACCTCTTCGCCGGCTACGTCCCCAAGCCGATCGATTCGAACCGGCTGTCGGCGGCGCTGGAAGCCATCTCGCGGACCCTCCGCGCATCCTGAGCAGGCGCGCCCGTGAACGCGCGGTGAGCGGGCTCCTCGTCCCCCTCCGCATCGGACGCGGCGACGTGGTGGCGGTGGCCGGGGCCGGCGGAAAGACGACCTTGATCTACCGGCTCGCGGCGCAGGCGCGCCGCTCTGGCCTGCGCGTCCTCGTGACCTCCACGACGCACATGGGCACCCTGCCGGAGGCCACGACCGGCCCCGTCTTCGTCGAGGCCGACGGAGACCCCCAGCCGGGGCTCGAACGGGAACTGTCACGGGGCGGCCTCGTGACGCTCCTCGGCCGGCGCGTGCGCCCCGACAAGCTGGAGGGAGTGCGGCCGGAGCGCGTCGACGACCTGGCGAGGCGCGCGGACCTCGTCCTCGTCGAAGCGGACGGCGCGCGCGGGCGATCGCTCAAGACGCCCGCCGAGCACGAGCCGGTCGTCCCTCTCTCCACGACGCTGCTCCTCGTCGTCGCTGCTCTCGACGTGCTCGGCCGGCCGCTGGCCGAAGCCCACGTCCACCGCATCGATCGCGTCGCCGCCGCCGCCGGCCGCGCGCCCGGATCCGTGGTGGACGAGGACGTGGTCGTGGCCGCCCTCCAGGCGCCTTCCGGCTATCCTTCGCGGGTGCCCCCGCGAGCGCGCGCCGGAGTGTTCCTGAACAAGGCGGAGGGGGAGGCGGCTCTGGCGGCCGCCGGGCGCATCGCTCGGCGGCTCGTGCCCCCCTACGGCTTCGTCGCGGCGGGATCGGCGCGCGCCGGCTTGGCGCAGGTGATGGCGTGAAGGCCGGGACGGACCAGATCGCCTCCATCATCCTGGCCGCCGGTGCCTCCAAGCGGATGGGCCGCCCCAAGATGCTCCTGCCATACCGCGCCGGCACCGTGCTCTCATCCGCGGTGGCGCCGCACCTGGAGGCCGGCGTGGGGCGAGTGATCGTGGTTCTGGGCCACCGGGCCGACGAGGTCCGCTCGGCGGCGGGCCTGCCCGCCGATCCGCGGCTGACCACGGTCGTCAACGTCGATTGGGCCGAGGGAATGGCGTCGTCCATTCGCCGCGGCCTGGAGGAGTGCGGCGAGGTGAGTGCGGTGCTGCTCGCCCTGGGCGATCAGCCGGGCGTCGATGCCGCGCGCGTGAAAGCGTTGCTCGCCGCCTGGACGCCGGATGTCCGATTGGTCGTTCCCGTGCATGGTGACCGCGCCTCCCATCCGGTGCTCTTCGCGCGGTCGCTCTTCTCCGAGCTGCGCGACCTGCGCGGCGACGTCGGCGCGCGCGAAATTGTGCGACGGTACTGGCCGCAGGCGGCCCGGGTGACCGCGCCGCCCCTGGCCGACATCGACACTGAAGAGGACTATCGCGCGTT
>QHVJ01000014.1 GCA_003222275.1 Acidobacteriota bacterium
TCATTCCCAGACCGTCTCCGGCCTTTCGGCGTCGACCCTCTATCACTTCAGGGTGAAGTCCGGCGACGCCTCCGGCAACCTGGCGGTCTCGGCGGACTCCACGTTTACGACGTCGGCCGTCTCCGGCGGCACGCAGGGTGTGGTGTGGACCAACCTCGTCAACGTGACCGCCACCGCGAACTCCATACAGAAGACGGGAGGCTGCGATGGGTGCGCCGACGCGGGTGCGACTTCGCAGCAGCAGATTGCCTCGGGGGACGGCTACTTCGAGTTCACGCTCCCCGACACCACCAACAGCCTCACCCTTGCCCTGACCAGCGGCGTGGCGGCTTATTCGAACGACTCGATGCCCTTCACGATCCAGACAAACGGAACGGGCATTGCTGAGGTGTACGAGAGCGGCGCATGGCGAGCCGGGACGACACAGGCGGGCAACGACGTGTTTCGCATTGCCACGGTCTCGGGCGTGGTCCAGTACTCCCGGAACGGGACCGTGTTCTATTCGAGTCGGGTCGCGCCCTCATACCCGCTCGTCGCGGAGGTTCCGCTCTATTCTGCCGCCTCCCAGGTCACCAACGCGGTGATCTCCACGTCGGCTCCTCCGCCCCCGGACACCACGCCCCCCACGATCTCCGGCGTGAGCGCGTCGGGGATCACCTCGACCGGCGCCACCATCACGTGGACGACCAACGAGTCCTCCGACTCTCAGGTCGACTACGGCCCGACGACCGCCTACGGCAGCTCGACCGCACTGAACTCGAGTCTCGTCACTGCCCACTCCCAGACTCTCAGCACCCTGGCCGCGAGCATGCTCTACCACTACCGGATGAAGTCGAAAGACGTGGCGGGGAACCTCGCCACCTCGGGGGATTTCACGTTCACCACTGCCGCCGGGGCCGCCCTGAGCGCTCCGGTCCTGAAGTGGTCGTACGGCGGCTGCCTCTCCGGACCGTGGTGCGACACGGGCTGGTATTCCTCACCCGCCGTCGCGGACCTGGACGGCGACGGCCAGCCGGATGTGATCTGGGGCGGTTACGACGCCGTCGCTCTGCGTGGCGACAACGGCAGCCTGAAGTGGCGCGGCGCGAGCAACAACCGCATCTGGCCCGGCATCGCGGTGGCCGATCTCACCGGCGACGGCACCCCGGAGGTGATCGTCGGGCGCGGCAACAACGAGGTGACCGTCTACAACCGATCCGGCGGCGTGGTGTGGACGCGGAACCCCTTCGCCAGCGGCAACGAGGTCCGGTCCCTGGCCGTGACGGACCTGGAGACGGACGGCCAGCTCGAGATCATCGTGGGCCGGGCCGGCGACGGAGCCACCGGCCAGGTCAACGTCTTCGAGCCGAACGGCACCGTGCGCGCGGGCTGGCCCGCGCGACACGCCGGCGAGCCGGGCGACGGCGGGGGCATGTACAACGAGAACCTGGCCATCGCCGACCTCAACGGCGACGGCTTCAAGGAAGTCTTCGCCCCGACCTCCTCGCCGTACATCAACGCCTTCGCGCGGAACGGCAGCCAGCTCGGCACGAGCTCGATCTACAACGCCTTCAGCCCCGCGGGGTCCAAGGTGTGGAGCCAGGTGGGCGTCAACGTCGACCAGGCGGCGGATCTTCGGGGCTACGCGAACTGCGGCGTCGAGAACCGGCCCGATTTCTCCTACAGCGCTCCGTCGATCGCCGACGTCAACGGCGACGGTGTGCCCGAGCTGATCGTCGTCGGCAACGTCTACGACTGCAGCACGTACACCGATCTCTACCACATCCCGTTCATCCTCAAGCTCGACCGCACGCGCTGGAGCGGAAGCGGATTCGACTGGACCGTGGTCCCCGCACCCCGGCCCGGGAGCGCTCCCCGCTCCGAGGACTACACCGTGATCGAGGACGTCGTGCCCAGCCCCGCTGTCGCCGACCTCGACGGCGACGGCTTCAAGGAGATCATCTACCCGTCCTACGACGGCAGGGTCCACGCCTTCTGGCTCGACAAGACCGAGCACGGGAGCTGGCCGTATACGATCCCGACGAGCGGCGCTCCCGGGGACGACTTCCGCTTCGCCAGCGAGCCGGTGATCGCCGACCTGGACAACGACGGCCACGCGGAGGTGATCTTCACCTCCTGGCCCAAGAAGGGCACCGGCGCCGTCGGACAGCTCATCATCCTCAACTACCTGGGCGTCGAGCTGTTCCGGGTCGACCTGCCGGGCCCCGATCTGGCCAGCAGCGAGAACGGCGGCCTCAGCGCACCCACCCTCGCCAACATCGACTCCGATCCCGACCTGGAAGTGGTGGTGGGGACGATCTCCAGCGGCGCCGTGGCCTACGAGCTGCCGAACACGGCGAACGCCCGCATCCTCTGGGGGACGGGCCGGGGCAGCTACCGCCGGGCGGGCACTGCCGCTCCTCCGTGAGGTGACGGCATCCGGCGGCGCGTCCGTCTCGCGGCGCCTCAGGCGTCCTGCAGGACCTCCGCGGGGTGCTCGGCCGGCTTGACGCTGCCGTAGGCCTTCTTCACCTTGCCGTCGGCGCCGATCAGGTAGCTGATCCGCTTCGCACTGCTGGCCTTGGGGTCGTCGGTGGCGCCGTAGGCGAGGCCGATCTTGCGGTCCGTGTCGCACAGCAGCGGGAAGTTGTAGTTGAACTTCTTCGCGAAGGCCGCGTTGGCCTCCGGGGCGTCGAAGCTGATCCCGAAGATCTGGACGCCCTTCTTCTCGTACTCGTCCTTGAGGTCGCGGAACCCGCAACCCTCCTTGGTTCAGCCGGGGGTGTCGGCCTTGGGATAGAACCAGAGGATGACTTCCTTACCCCGGTAGTCCGAGAGCCGTACCGTGCGCCCCGTGTGGTCCTTCACCGTGAAGTCGGGAGCCGGATCGCCGGGCTTGAGCATGATGACCTCCGCTCGCGATTATAGCCACCGCGATTGACGCGGGGGGAGCCGGGATGTATTTTAAGTTTAAAGAATATGGCGGGGCTGGCGGGCCGGACGGCACTGGTCACGGGCGGGGGACGCGGCATCGGCCGGGCGGTCGCCCTGGACCTCGCCCGGGCGGGGGCGGCAGTGGCGGTCGCCGCTCGTACCTCCGCCGAGGTCGAGGCGGTGGCGGCGGAAGCGCGGGGGCTGGGCGCGCGGGCCGCGGCGGTCGTGGCCGACGTGGCCCGGGCGGAGGCGGTGGCGGAGATGTTCCGCGCGGCGCGCACGGCCCTGGGCCCGATCGACGTCCTCGTGTGCGGGGCGGGGGTCGCGCCTTCCGCTCCCATCGTGAAGACGAGCGAGGAGCAGTGGCGCGCGGCGGTGGAGACGAACCTCTCCGGCTCCTTCTATTGCCTGCGGGAGGCCCTGGGCCCGATGACCGAGCGCGGTTGGGGCCGCGCCGTCGCCGTCGCTTCCATCGCCGGCCAGACGGGCTATCCCTACATCGCCGCCTACTCGGCCAGCAAACACGGGGTGCTGGGCCTGGTGAAGTGCGCGGCGCTCGAGGTGGCGTCCAGGGGCGTGACCGTCAACGCCGTCTGCCCCGGCTACGTGGACACGCCGATGACCGACGTTTCGATCGCCCGCATCGCCGAGAAGACGGGCCACTCCCCCGTCGACCTGCGGAAGCGGCTCGAGGAAACGAGCCCCCAGAAGCGGCTGTTCACGGCGGAGGAGGTCTCGGCCCTCGTCCTCTTCCTGTGCGGCGACGCCGCCCGCGGCATCAACGGCCAGGCCATCAACCTGGACGGGGGGACGGTGGTCTAGGCATGAAGCTGAGCGCAGTCAACCCGGAGTCGCTGGCGAAGCCCCGCGGCTACAGCCACGGCATGAAGGGAAACGGCGACGTTCTCTTCGTGGCCGGGCAGATCGGCTGGGACCGGGGCGCGGTGCTCGTGTCCGAAGACCTCGTCGCCCAGTTCGGCCAGGCCCTCGACAACATCCTCGACGTGGTGTGGGCGGCGGGCGGCTCCGCGGAGAGCGTCGCGCGCCTGGTCCTCTACGTCACGGACAAGGAGGAGTACCGGGCGCGGTCGAAGGACATCGGCTCCGAGTACCGCCGGCGCATGGGCAAGCACTATCCCGCGATGAGCCTGGTGGAGGTGAAGTCCCTGCTCGAGGACGGAGCCAAGGTCGAGATCGAAGCGGTGGCGGTCCTGTGATAGCGCGACGGGCGGCTTCGGGCAACGACGCGCTCGCCGTCTCCGTGTGGGTGCGCCTGCTCAAGGCCCACGGCCTCGTGCTGAGGCAGGTGCGGCGGCGCGTGCCCGAAGGCCTGACCCTGCCCCAGTTCGACGTGCTCGTGCAGCTCCATCGAAGCGACGAGGGCATGAGTCCGGGGGAGCTGACCCGCGTCCTCCTCGTCACCGCGGGCAACGTCACCGGGATCGTGGGCCGGCTGGTGGCCATGGGCCTGGTCGAGCGGCACCCGGTGCCGGAGGATCGCCGTGCGGTCCGCGTGCGGCTCACCGCCCGCGGCCGCCGGCTCATGCGCCGCGCCATCCCCCGCCACCGGCGCGACGTGGCCGCGCTTCTATCCGGGGTCTCCCCCGCCGATCTCGGCCGGCTGCGCGGCCTGCTGGGTCGTCTCGGCCGCACGCTGGAGCTCGAGGCGTGAGCGCGCGATCGTTCCGCTACGAGGAGGCGGGCGCGGTGGCGCGGATCACCCTCGATCGCCCCGAGGCCCTGAACGCATTGACGTTCGAGGTGTACCGGGAGCTCACCGACACCCTGCGCGCGCTGGCCGCCCGCCGGGAAGTGCGGGTGGTCGTCCTGACCGGGCGTGGCCGGGCGTTCTGCACGGGCGGCGACGTCAAGGAGATCATCGGCGAGCTCCTCGAGTTCGATCACACGCGGCTCGCTGCCTTCACCCGCCTCACCTGTGACCTCATCCGCGCCATGCGGGCCCTGCCCCAGCCGATCATCGCGTCGCTCAACGGCACGGTGGCGGGCGCGGGAGCGGCCATCGCCCTCGCCGCCGACTTCCGCGTGGCCGCCGACACCGCCCGCATCGCGTTCCTCTTCGTCAAGGTGGGACTGTCGGGCGCCGACATGGGGGCGGCGCACCTGCTCCCGCGCGTCGTGGGCCTGGGACGGGCGACGGAGATGCTGATGACCGGCGAGTTCGTCGAGGCGGCCGAGGCGCAGCGGATCGGCCTCTATCACCGCGTGGTGAGCCCGGAGCGCCTGGAGACGGAGACGGCCGAGCTGGCCGGCCGGCTGGCCCGCGGTCCCGCCGCCGGCCTCGCCGCCACCAAGGACGCCCTCGACCGCGAGATGCACATGAGCCTGGAGGCGGCGCTCGATCACGAAGCGGCGGTGCAGGCCGAGCTGATGCAGCGTCCCGATTTCCGCGAGGGCTTCGCCGCGTTCATGGCGAAGCGTCCGCCCCGCTTCGACGGAGCCCCGGAATGAGCAAAAGGCAATCGCTGTTGGAGCGCCCGCAGGTCGGGCATCCTTTCCGCCCGAGCGGGATTCATTTCCGCGAGGGCGGAAAAATGATCGAGGAGCCCGACCGAGGACGCGGAGTTCAGGCGCCCGAAGGGCGCCGCGCTTAAATGAACGACCCGTTCTTCGAGGAATGGCACCTCAAGCTGGCCGAGCGCGTGCGGGCCTTCGGCGACAAACACCTGCGGGCGGCCCTGCAGGACGAATCGGATCCCGCCGGCCACACGCGGCAGCTGGCGTTGAAGCTGGCGGAGGCGAACCTGCTGCCGGCGGCGGTGGCGCCGCCGTGGGGCGTGATGGACGTGCGCTCGCTGGTCGCGGTGCGCGAGGCGCTCGCCTACTTCTCGTCGCTGGCCGATTCCGCCTTTGCGATGCAGGGCCTCGGCTCGTATGCCCTCAGCCTGGTCGGCACCGACGTCCAGAAGAAACGATGGCTGCCGGCGGTGGCGCGGGGCGACGTGCTGGCCGCGTTCGCGGTGACCGAGCCCGAAGCCGGCTCCGACCTCGCCGCGGCCCGGACGCGGGCCCGGGCCGACGGCCTGGTGTGGCGTCTTCGCGGCGTCAAGACCCTCATCTCCAACGCCGGCATCGCCGGGCTCTACACGGTGCTCGCGCGCAGCGCCGACGGCGACGATCCATCCGGATTGTCCCTGTTCCTCGTCGACGCGGAGGCTCCGGGCATCGTGGTGAATCGCCTGGAGGCCATGGCTCCGCATCCGCTCGGCGAGGTCCGCTTCGAGGACACGCCGGCGGTCCTGCTCGGCAACGAGGGCAAGGGTTACGCCCTCGCCCTCGCCACCCTCGACGCGTTCCGGCCCAGCGTGGGGGCGGCGGCGTGCGGGATGGCCGCCCGCGCATTCGACGAGGCGCTGCGCTGGGTCCAGGCCCGGCGCCAGTTCGGCCACCGGCTGGCCGAGTTCCAGTCCGTGCAGATGTCGCTCGCCGAGATGCACGTGGACCTGGAAGGGGCCCGCCTCCTCGTCCGGCGCGCGGCCTGGATCAAGGACGGGGGGGCCGAGCGCATCCCGCGCGAGGGCGCCATGGCCAAGCTCGCCGCCACCGAGATGGCCCAGCGGGTCGTGGATCGCGCCGTGCAGCTCCACGGCGGCCAGGGAGTGATGCGGGGAGCGACGGTGGAGCGGCTCTACCGCGAGGTCCGCTCCCTGCGGATCTACGAGGGCACCAGCGAGATCCAGAAGCTGCTCATCGCCCGCGAGATCCTGAAGGAGAGCCGATGACCGCCGACGTTCTGCGCGAGGAGCAGATGACCCCGGACTACCGGCGCCTGGTGGTGCAGCTCATGGAGAGCCAGGCCTATCGGGAGCTGGCCGCCGCCCACATGTTCGGCTACGGCCTGCGCTTCGTCCCCGAGAAGTGGATGAAGTTCATGGTCTGGCACATCCAGGAGGAGACCGAGCACTACCAGGCGGTGGCGAAGATGTACCGCGAGTTCACCCGGGAGGAAGTCGAGCCGCACGTGCGCGAGCGGCTCGCGGGCACGCCGGTCCCTTTCGCCGAGAGCTGGTTCGAGCTGGCGATGGCCCAGTTCCTCTACGACCGCGGCGGCTTCTGGCAGCTCAAGGAATACGAAGAGTGCTCCTTCGTCCCCTATCGCGGCGTGATCCAGAAGATAGTCAAGGAGGAGGCGGGCCACCAGGACCTCGGGGAGAAGATCGTGGTGGAGCTGTGCCGGTCGGGCCGGCACGACGACGTGAAGCAGGCCCTGTTCGAGAAGTGGCTCCGGATCGGGCTCCTGTCGTTCGGGCGTCCGGGCACGCCGGGCAACCGCTACGCCATCGAGCACGGCATCAAGAAGCGTGACTCCGGGGAGTGCATGAAGGACTTCGTCGAGGACATCCGGCCTTCCGTCGATGCCGCAGGCCTTCGCTTCCCCGACGCAGCCGCGCTGAAGATGGAATTGCCTGAGGAGTTGTTCGCTGATCGCTGATCGCTGAGTGCTGCACCTTGGAGGGTCTCATGGGCCGAATCGTGGAGCTGTGCGGTGAAGTCGCGGCGGAAGCAGAAGAGGGCCCGGAGGGGCTCGTCCTCCACCCCGAGGCGTGGGAGCGGCTGCGGGCGGACTGGCAGGACGAGGACATCGAGGATGCCCTGGCCCTCGTCCAGGACAGCCTCATGCAAACCGAGCTCGTCGAGTCGGCGGACAGCCTGAGCGCGCGCCTGCTGGAGGTGCTGGGCGCCTTCGGCGAGACGTCGGCCTTCCGCAGGGCGGAGTCCGGGCAAGCGGCCCTGAGCCTGGAGGAGATCGGCCAGCTCGCCCGGCGAGTGGCGAGGCTGGAGGAGATCCTCGAAACCTACCGGGATGGGACTCTCCCCGATCGCAAGGGTTTCGACGCCCTCCGGCAGCGCCTCGCCGACCACGGAATAGAAGAAGAGATGGAGCCCGGCGCGGAAGCGGTGATGCCCGACGACGAAGACCAGAACGAGTGATTCCGCAGAGAGCGCAGAGCGCTCGTTCCCTGTTGTTCCAGCCGTTCCCCATCGGCCAGGGCGGGCTGGTTCTTCCCAACCGCATCTGGCTCCCGGCCATGGTCACGTGGCGCGGCACCGAGGACGGCTTCGTGACCCCGTCCGTGCGGGAGATCTATCTGCGCTACGCGCTCGGCGGCGCGGGCATGATCGTGCTCGAAGCCACCGGCATCCGGGACGTGGCCAGCGGCCCTCTCCTGCGGCTCTCGCACGAACGGTTCGTTCCGGGCCTGAAGGCCTTGCGCCAGGAGATGCGCGCCGTCTCCGCCTCGATCGTCGTCCCCCAGATCATCGACTTCCTCAAGATCGCCACTCGGAAGCCCACGCGGGTCTTCATGGAGGACGCCGTGCGCCGCGGCGCGCTCGCCGAGAGCGTCCTCGACGTGAGCGATGCCGAGTTCGAGGCCGGCCTGGAGCGCTACGTGCAGGGCCCGCGCCTCCGCCACGACTTCCTCTACGGCTACCGGCAGACGATCGAGGACCTTTCGCGGGAAGAGATCCGGCAGATCCCCGGCTGGTTCGCCTCCGCCGCGCGGCGCGCGAAGCAGGCCGGCTTCGAGGGCGTGGAGCTGCACTTCGCGCACGCCTACACGATGGCGTCGTTCCTTTCGGTGACCAATGGACGAACGGACGATTACGGCGGGAGCTTCCCGAACCGGATGCGGCTTCCCCTCGAGGTGATTCGCGCCGTGCGGGAAGAGGCGGGCACGGAGTTCCTCGTCGGCTGCCGCTACCTCGGCTCGGAGGACATCCGGGGCGAGGATGGGCAGATCCGCGGCAACACGCTCGCGGACGCCCAGGCGATCGGCGTCGAGCTGGCGCGGGCCGGCCTCGATTTCCTCTCCATCTCGCGCGGCGGGAAGTTCGAGGACGCGAAGCAGCCCCCGATCGGCGAGGCCATGTATCCCTACACCGGCCACAGCGGACACACGTGCATTCCCAGGGGCAAGAACGATCCCTTCGGCGTCAACGCGCACCTGGCGGCGGGAATCCGACAGGCCCTGCGCGCAGCGGGCTTCGCGACGCCCGTCGTCGCCTCGGGCAAGATCGTGACGTTCGATCAGGCCGAGGGCCTCTTGCGCGCCGGCCAGGCCGACCTGGTCGGCATGGCGCGGGCCCTGCTCGCCGATCCCGACCTGCCGCTCAAGTGGCAGGCGCAGGCGGACGCGAAGGCGCGGGCCTGTGTCTTCTGCCCGTTCTGCGAGCAGGAGGACCAGCGCCACCGCGTGGTGACCTGCACGCTGTGGCCGAAGGATCCCGCCGACCACCGCCGCCGTCTCACTCCCGCCGCCTGGCGGCCCGACGCGCCCTGGGATCCGCACGAGGCTTTCGACGCGACGGCGGACGACCTCTAGAATGCCTGCGATGCGCTTTTGGATCGCTGTCCTCTGCGCTGCCGGGTGGCCCGCCCTGGCTCCGGCGGGCGAGGTCGAGGCTACCGTGCGCGCCGGCCAGGTCTTCCCCTTCTACAAGCAAACGGTCCACTTCGATCCCGGCCCGTTCCTGCGGTCGACGTTCCCGGGGGTGATCGTCGATCCCGTGCAGGACCTCCGCCTCGAGGGCCGAGGCGGCCTGGCCCTCGGCGGCGGAATCACCTGGTATGCGGCCGGTGGCCTCGGCCTGGAGGCCCGCGTCGATACCGCCGACGTGAGCGTGAGGTCCGTCGACGCGATCGTGAGGGTCCGGCTCCCGCTTCCGCCTCCCCTGCCGTCCCTTTCGACCGACGTCAATATCCCTGCGACCGCCGACCTTCAACGCCTCTGGCCGGTGTCGCTGAACCTGGCCGCGCGGACGTCGGGCAGCGTCAAGCTGCACGTCTCGGGCGGGGTCAGCTATCTGCCGTCGCTGCGCTTCTCTGTCCGCTCCGACATTCAAACCACAGGTCCGCTGCTCGCGAACCTCCCGGTGGCCCACCTCGTGGTGCGGGCGGAAGCACAGCCCGGCCGCCAGGGCGAGGGCCGGCTCGGCTTCGACGCGGGAGCCGGCGTGGCCTGGCCTCTCTCGGGCCGCCTCTCGCTGGAGGTGGACGCCCGCTACTTCCGATTCCGGCCGCAGACGCTGGCCTGGACGGCCGATCCCGGCGTGCCGCTGACACCGGTCGAGCAGCAGCTGATGCGCGAGCTGCTCGTCACCCTGGCCCCGGTGAGCTTCAACCCGGAGTTCTTCCAGGCCACCGGCGGCTTGAACCTTCGGTTCTGACCACGGCGCGGCAGGGATATATCGCGTGTAGAATCTCGGCCTCCGGACCTCGATCCCAACTTCGATGCGCCTGCGACTTCCGATCGCCCTCGGCGGCCTGATCCTGCTCCTGGCGCCCTGGGCCGCGACCCGCGGCGATGCTCCCCCGCCGGCGGCTTCCCGCCTGCCCGCGCTGATCGAGGACCCTTCGCTCCCGCCCGTGCCGGCCCAGTCCGCCCGCAACGCCAACTACACCATCCACGCCCGCCTCGACCCGGACCAGCACACGATCCAGGGCAGCGAGGTGCTGGAATGGCGCAACGTCAGCGGCACCGCGCTCTCGACGTTTCCGTTCCATCTCTACTGGAACGCGTTCCGCAACAACCTCTCCACCTCGGCCCGCGGCGAGGGGCGGCGGTCCGCCCGTTCGACGAGCGAGAGGGAGCGCGAGCGCGGCTACGGCTACATCCAGGTGCGCTCGATCCGGCTCGTGGACGGCAACGACACCGATCTCACGCCATCGATGAAGTACGTCGCTCCCGACGACGGCAACCCCGACGACCGCACGGTGATGGAGGTCACGGCGCCGGCCCCGGTCGCGCCCGGCGCGACCGTCCGCTTCAAGATCGAGTGGACCTCGCGCATCCCCTACGGCGACGTGGGCCGGGCGGGCTGGGTGCACGACTACTTCTTCATCGTGCAGTGGTTCCCGAAGATCGCGGTTTGGTGGAAGGGCGCGTGGAACGCCCACCAGTTCCACCCCTGGACGGAGTTCTTCGCCGACTACGGGGTGTACGACGTGAAGCTCACGCTGCCCCGGCGGGGCTTCGTGGTGGGGGCGACGGGGCGGCGGCAGGAGAAGACCGACGACCCCGAGGGAACCGAGACCTACCGTTTCCTACAAGAGGACGTCCACGACTTCGCGTGGACGGCCAGCCCGCGGTTCCGGGAGAAGAAGGCGCGCTTCGACGATCCGGGCTACCCGCCGGTGGAGATCCGGCTGCTGCATCAGCCGGAGCACTCCCATCTGGCCGACCGCTACGTGGAGGCGACGAGGATCGCGCTGCGCAGCTACGGCGCGTGGTCCGCGCCCTATCCCTACCCGCAGGTCACGGTGATCGACCCCCCCTGGAACTCGGCCTCGGGCGGCATGGAGTACCCGACGCTGTTTACCGGAGGAGCGTCCATCTGGGCGCCGAGAGCGCTACAGAGCCCGGAGGGCGTGACCATCCACGAGTGCGGCCACCAGTTCTGGTACGCGCTCGTCGGCAACAACGAGTTCGAGGAGGCGTGGCTCGACGAGGGCATCAACAGCTATCACGACGAGAAGGCGGCCCAGCTCGCGCTCGGGCCCGTCGGCTGGGGCCGGCGGTACTTCGGCCTCGTGACGCCCGCTCGGGGCAGCCGCGGCGGCTGGCCGGTGGTGGCGCCCGGCGTGTGGATCGGCCGGGGCGAGGGTGAGCTTTCCGACCTGCGCCGTTCGGGCGAGACCGACGTCATGGCCCGTCGCGGCTGGGAGTACCGCGCGGTCGAGGGCTACACCTTGAACTCCTACGGCAAGCCGGCCCTGAGCCTGCAGACCCTCGAGAACCTCGTGGGCGACGAGACGATGACGCGGATCATGCGCACGTATGCCCGGCGCTTCCGCTTCGCCCATCCCACGACCGAGGACTTCATCGCCACCGTCAACGAGGTCACCGGCAAGGACTACCGCTGGTACTTCGACCAGACCTGGTTCTCGAGCGACCTCTGCGACTACGCGGTGGCGG
Source organism: Acidobacteriota bacterium (assembly GCA_003222275.1). GTDB lineage: Bacteria > Acidobacteriota > Vicinamibacteria > Fen-336 > Fen-336 > AA32. The sequence continues at coordinate 11,850 of QHVJ01000014.1, forward strand.
TGAAGAACGAGAAGGCGCGGACGCTGGAGGGCTACGACGAAGGCCCGGACGGCATGCCCCTGCTCAACCTGCCCCGCAAGGACGTGAAAGAGGACGAGGCCAGGACGGTGTGGGAATCCGAGGTCACGGTGCGCCGGCTGGGCGGCGTGAAGATGCCGGTCGACGTGCTGGTGAGCTTCACGGACGGGCGAAACGTGACGGAGACGTGGGACGGCCAGTATCGCTGGACGCGGTTCCGGTACCGGGGATCGGCCAAGGTCGCGCGGGCCATCGTGGACCCGCAGGGGAAGCTGGCCATCGACGTCGACCCCGCCAACAACGACTGGGTGGACGAGGACGGATGGTCCCGGCGGGCGGCCCTCAAGTGGTCCGCGCGCTGGATGTTCTGGCTGCAGAACCTGCTGGAGACGCAGATGGTGATCGGCTAGCCATGCTCTTCGCGCTCGTCGAGGGATGGCGCCTGCTGCGCCGGAGCTTCGGCCTCGCGGTCCTCCTGCTCGTGGCGAACGTGGCCACGGCCATGGTGCTGGCCGTGCCGCTGGCCGGCGTGCTGCGCCGCGATCTTCACGAGAAGCAGGCCTCGCAGAGCATGATGTACGGGTTCGACTACCCGTGGTGGAGCCAGTGGGCCGACGCGCAGTCGGGCTGGACCACGAGCTTCGGGCCGGAGATCTTCGGCGTGGGCTTCGTGTTCCGCAACCTCGACCTGCTGCTGAAGGGGGCGCTGCCCGCGAACCTCCTCGCGGCGCACGGCGAAGCGGCCGGCACCGCGGGCGCCGCCGCGACCGGCGCGCGGCTGGATCCGGTCGTGCTTGGCCTCGGGCTCGTCTACCTCCTCGGGCAGACGTTCCTCGCGGGCGGCATTCTCTCGACCCTGCGCGGCGAGCGGGGGAGGTGGACCGTGCGGGGCCTCCTCCACGGCGCCGGCTTCTACTTCGGCCGGTTCTTCCGCGTGGCCCTGATCGCGCTCGTTGCGGCCTGGTTCGTCTTCCAGCTCAACGGGCCCTTCGCACGCTGGGTCGACGGGCAGGCGCGCGAGTCGGTGTCGGAAGCCTCCGCGATGGCCTGGCTCCTCGGCCGGCACGCGCTCCTGCTCCTCGCGCTGCTCTTCGTGAACCTCGTCTCCGGCTACGCCAAGGCGATCGTGGTCGTCGAGGAGCGCTCGAGCGCGTTCCTGGCCTTCCTCTCGGCGGTGTCGTTCTGCGGGCGAAACCTCGTGCGGACCTTCGGCCACTACCTCGCGGTGGCGCTGCTCGGCGTCGTGCTCATTGCGGGGTGGCGGCTCCTCGACGGCGCGTACGCGACCACCGGCTACAAGACGCAGCTCCTCACGTTCGCGCTCTTCCAGGCGTTCATGCTCGCGCGCCTGGGCCTGCGCGTGATGCGGATGGGCGGACAGCTGGCCCTCTACCGCCGGCTCGCCGCCCCGGAGGCCCTCGCCTCCGCCGCCTGAACCCCATGCCCGTCGACCCCGCCGACTTCCGCCGCGCCCTCGGCCAGTTCGCGGCCGGCGTCACCGTGGTCACGACGCACGATGCGCAGGGCCGGTCGCTCGGCCTCACGGTGACCGCGTTCGCCTCGGTGAGCCTCGAGCCCCCCCTGGTCCTCGTCTGCGTGGATCACCGATCGGAGGCGCACGTCGGGTTCCGCCACGCCGGCCTTTTCGGCATCAGCATCCTGGCCGAGGGACAGGAGGAGGTGTCGCGGCGCTTCGCGGTGGGCGGCGCGGCGAAGTTCAAGGGGCTGGAGCTGGCCACGGGCAGCACGGGTGTGCCGCTCATCCCGGGCGCCCTCGCCCATCTGGAGTGCCGCGTCAGCGGCACGCACGTGGCCGGCGACCACACGATCTACGTGGGCGAGGTGCTGTCGGCGGAAGTGCGGCCCGGGCGCCCCCTGCTGTATCACGACCGGCGCTACCGTCGGCTGGCCCCCGGCGAGGAGCCCGAGGAATGACCGCCCCCCTGGAGTTCCCCGAAAGGTTCAACATGGCGTGGTACTACCTCGACCGCAACGTCGAGGAAGGGCGCGGCGACAAGAGGTGCCTCTTCTGGCGCGACGAGGCCTACACCTACCGTGAGGTCCAGGCCCGGGCCAACCGGTTCGGAAATGCGCTGCGTGCGCTGGGCGTGGACGTCGAAGACCGGGTGCTCCTGGTGCTGCCCGATTGTCCGGAGTTCGCCTTCGCGTGGTTCGCGGCCGCGAAGGTCGGCGCGGTCATCGCCATGGTCAATCCCGCCCTGCCCGCGGAGGACCTCGCCTACTACTTCCAGTACACGCGCGCCAAGATCGCGGTGGTGGACGAGTCGGCCCTCGACCGCATCGACCCCCAGCGCGACTCCTTTCCGCACCTGCGGCACCTGGTCGTCGTGGGCGTCGATCCAGGCCGGCACGTGTCGTTCGCCGAGTCGTGCGCGAAGGGCTGGGACCGGCTCGAGAACGCGGACACCCACCGCGACGATCCCGCGATCTGGCTCTTCACCAGCGGCTCCACCGGCAAGCCGAAAGCGGCCGTCCACCTGCAGCAGGACCTGCCTTGGAATACCGAGCGATACGCCAAGGGGGTGATGGGCATCCGTGAGGACGACCTGACCGTCTCGGTCCCCAAGCTCTTCTTCGGCTATGCCACCGGCACCAACCTTCTCTTCCCGTTCGCGGTCGGCGCCGCCACCGCCCTCTTCAGCGAGCGCAGCGAGCCGGGGACGCTGTTCGACGTCATCGAGCGCTTCCGGCCCACGATCCTTACGTCCGTTCCCACCATGATCAACGGCATGCTCAATCACCCCGGAGGGCGCGAGCGCGATCTCTCGTCCCTGCGCCTCTGCCTTTCCGCGGGCGAAGCTCTTCCCGAGGAGCTGTACCGCCGGTGGATGGAGGCCTACGGCGTGGAGATCCTGGACGGGATCGGCTCCGCGGAGATGTTCCACATCTACATCTCCAACTACCCGGGAGAGGTGGTGCCGGGAAGCCTGGGCCGGCTGGTGCCCGGCTACCAGGCGCGGATCGTGGGCCCCGACGGCGGCGACGTCCGGGACGGGGAGGCGGGGACGCTCTGGGTCAAGGGCGAGTCCGCGGCCGTCATGTACTGGCAGGCGCACGAGAAGTCCAAGGAGGTCCTGCGGGGGGACTGGGTCGTGACCGGTGACCACATGCGGCGCGACGAGAGGGGGCTTTTCTGGTACGAGGGGCGGACCGACGACATGCTGAAGGTCTCCGGGATCTTCGTGAGCCCCTATGAGGTCGAAAATTGCCTCCTCCAGCATTCCCGGGTAGCAGAATGCGCCGTGATCGGGTATAAGGATCGGGACGGACTGATCAAGCCAAAGGCATTTGTCGTGTGCCGGGAGGGGGCCGGCGACGAGACCCTCGCCCGCGAGCTACAAGATTTCGTGAAAGCCCGGCTGGCGCCATTCAAGTACCCCCGCTCGGTGGAGTTCGCCCGTTCCCTGCCGAAGAACGACCGGGGTAAGATCGACCGCAGGAAGCTGGAGGCCGCCGGCGCCCGAAGCTGATCCCCTAGAAATCAACGGAAAGGAGAGAAGGAAGGCATTCCTTCGCGGAGCATGACCGACAATTTCGTGATCCCCGACATGACGTGGACCGAGATCGACGAGGCGATGAAGAAGGAGCGTCCGGTCGCCCTGCTGCCCGTGGGGGCCACCGAGGCGCACGGGCCGCACCTCCCGGTCTCCACCGACACCGTCATCGCGGTGGAGATGGCGAAGCGGGGGGCGGCCAAGCTCAAGGAGCACGGCGTGCCGTCCCTCGTCCTCCCGCCGGTGACGTTCACCGTCGCGGAGTACGGGGCGGACTTCGCGGGCACGATCTCGATCTCCCCCGAGACGTCGGTGGCGCTGCTGCGCGACGTGTGCGCGGCCACGACCCGGCGCTTCCGGGCGGTGGCCCTGATCAACATCCACCTGGAGCCGAAGCACGTCGAGTGCCTCCGGAAGGTCGTCGACGAAAGCAACAAGGCGGGGGTGAGCATCTGCTTCCCCGACATCACCAAGAAGCGGTGGGTGGACACGCTGGGGGAGGCCTTCAAGGCCGGCGACCACGGCGGCGCCTTCGAGACCTCGCTGATGATGGCGGCCGCGCCCGACATGGTGCGGGAACGCGAGCGCATCAGCCTGCCCCCCATGGACGGGCTCATGGGCGCCCTGAAGAAGGGCGCCAAGACGTTCGCCGAGGCCGGCGGCGAGGACGCGTACTTCGGCGACCCCACCGCCGCTTCGGCCGAGGACGGCGAGAGCCACTACGAGGCGCTCGTCGAGATCTTGCGCCTGTCGGTCATGGAGCACCTCGGGAGCAAGGCGTAGAAGCACCGGGCCGCGCTAGAATCACGCGGCACCGGAATGCCTGCCTACGACGGCCCCGAGCGTCACGCCCGCCTGAAGATCGATGCCGGGCTCACGGCCTCGGGCTGGACCGTCCAGAGTCGAGACGAGATCAACCTCAGTGTCGCCCGCGGTGTGGCCATCCGGGAGTTCAAGATGGAGCCCGGGTACGGCTATGCCGATTACCTGCTGTTCGTGGACGGAAGGTCGATCGGCGCGCTCGAAGCCAAGAAGGAAGGCTACCCCCTCACGGGTGTCGAGCCGCAGGTCAAGCGGTATTCCGATGGTCTCCCGGCCGAACTGTCCGCACCTCACCGGCCTTTGCCGTTCCTCTACCTGAGCAACGGCACGGAGACGCGGTTCGTGAACCTCTTCGATCCTCGGCCCCGGAGCCGTCCGGTCTTCGGCTTTCATCGTCCGGAGACGGTGGCCGAGTGGCTCGAAGCCGACACGCTCCCGGCTTGGCTGTCCAGCCGGCCGGGCGGCGACATGGTCTCGGAGACGATGGTCCAGGCTGTCTCGCAGCCGTCGTCGCTCCGCGCGCGGTTGCAGCGCATGCCGCCCATACACATTCCGAACCTATGGCCCAACAAGGTCGAGGCGCTCCTCAACCTCGAGCGGTCTCTTGCCGACGACCGGCCGCGCGCGCTCATCCAGATGGCCACTGGAAGCGGCAAGACCATGCTGGCCGTCACGGCACTCTACCGGCTCATCAAGTTCGGCGGGGCGCGTCGCGTGCTGTTCCTCGTCGACCGGTCCAACCTCGGCGAGCAGGCGGAGAAGGAGTTCGCGAACTACAGGACTCCCGACGACAATCGCCGGTTCACCGAGCTCTATAACGTCCAGCGGCTGACCACCAACACGATCGGTGCCTCCACGAAGGTGGCCATCACGACGATCCAGAGGCTCTATTCGATGCTCAAGGGCGAGCCGGATCTTCCGCCCGAGCTGGAAGACAGCTCCCAGTTCGAGGCTGCGGGTCCCACGAGCCAGGAGCCGCTGCCGGTCGTCTACAACGCCTCCATCCCACCGGAATACTTCGACGTGATCTTCATCGACGAGTGCCACCGGTCGATCTACTCGCTGTGGCGCCAGGTGCTCGAGTACTTCGACGCCTACCTCATCGGCCTCACCGCCACCCCCGCCAAGCACACCTTCGGCTTCTTCCACCAGAACCTCGTGATGGAGTACCCGCACGAGAGGGCCGTGGCCGACGGCGTGAACGTGGACTTCGAGGTCTACCGGATCCGCACCAGGATCACGGGCGAAGGCTCGGTCGTCGAGGCCAGCGATATGCCGGTCCTTGGACTCCGCGACCGGCGGACCCGCGCCGTTCGCTGGGAGGCGCCGGACGAGCCGTTGGCCTACAAGGCCTCGGACCTCGACCGGAGCGTGGTGGCGAGGGATCAGATCCGGCTCATCGTCAGGACCTTCAAGGAAAGGCTGTTCACCGAGATCTTCCCGGGCCGCACGCAGGTGCCCAAAACGCTGATCTTCGCGAAGGACGACAGCCACGCGGAGGACATCGTGGACGTCGTCCGTGAGGAGTTCGGCCAGGGCAACGACTTCTGCCAGAAGATCACCTACAAGACGATCGGCAAGAAGCCGGCGGACCTCATCCAGGACTTCCGGAACAGCTACTGGCCGCGAATCGCGGTCACGGTGGACATGATCGCGACGGGCACCGACATCAAGCCCATCGAGATCGTGATGTTCATGCGCTCGGTCGAGAGCCGGGTGTTGTTCGAGCAGATGAAGGGCCGCGGGGTGCGGGTCATCGACCGCGAGGAGCTCCGCGCGGTGACTCCCGACGCCCAGGCCAAGACGCATTTCGTGATCGTCGACTGTGTCGGGATCACGGAGACGGAGTTGTCCGACACGCAGCCACTCGAGCGGAACAAGGCGGTCGCTTTCAAGGCGCTCCTCGAGCACGTGGCGCTGGGCGGTACCGATACGGCCATGCTCTCGTCGCTGGCCAGCCGTCTGGCGCGGCTGGACAAGCAGTGCGAGCGCGAAGATCGCGCGCGGATCGAGGCCGCCTCCGGCGGTCCGAGCCTGGAGGACCTCACTCGCGGGAT
>QHVJ01000370.1 GCA_003222275.1 Acidobacteriota bacterium
GACGGTCGCGCCGACATTGCCGTTGCCCGGCGAGGCGCCGCAACTCGCCGGGGCGGCGCCCGCCGACGGCGCCAGCGACGTCCCGCTCGAAGCCGTCCTCGCGCTGCGCTTCTCCAAGCCGCTGCGACTGGAGAGCGTGACGCCGACCACCGTGTCGCTCCACGGCTCCGCCGGCAGCGAGCCGATCACGCTCGTGGTCGCCGAGCAGGGGTTGCTCGTCTTCGGCACCCCTCAAAGCCCGCTGAACGCGGGCACGGACTACACGCTGACCGTCGACGGGGTGGAGGACAACGACGGCCATCCGGCGGTGTGGAGCAGCATCCACTTCACAACGCAAACCGACGACGGCGTGGGCGGTCACAGCGGCGAACACCACGACTCGCAGGCGGGGACAGCCGCGCCGCATTCGCACGCGCCAGCCGTCGGGCCGTACGGTGGCGCCCAGGCGGAGACGGATGACGACAAGTGGAGCGGCGAGACGCGTGACGGCAAGCCGTACTCGCGCTGGCAGGCGTTGCCGCCGCTCCAGGCGCCGGATGGGGTGACCGCGTTGGCCGGACAGGTGCTCCGCCTCAACGGCGAGCCCCTGGCCAACGTCACGATGCGGATCGGCCGGCGCTCGGCACGCACTGACGACACCGGCCGGTTCCTGCTGACCGAGGTCGGCGTCGACTACCAGATCCTGATCATGGACGGCTCGACGGCGAACGGGCCGGGCAAGACGTACGGGACGTTCGACTACGGGCAGCGTCTGGTGCTGGGCAAGACGACGGTGCTGCCGTTCACGGTGTGGATGCCGCTGATCGACACCGAGCACGCGACCGAGATTCCCGTGCCCACGCCGCACGAGATCGTGGCCACGAGCCCGCGCATCCCCGGCCTCGAGGTTCGGGTGCCGGCCGACGTGATCTTACAGACCTACGCCGGGCCACTGCGCTCGCTGACGCTCACGCGCATCCCGCCGGACCGCGCGCCCATCCCGACCCCGCCGGGCGGCACCTTCGTGTTCACGCCGCAGGCGCACGGCGCCGCGGTCATTCGGCCGGACGGCACCCCGAGCCCGGTCGGTGTGCGGATGATTCTCCCCAACCACGATGGCTTGCCGGCGGGCACGCGCCTGGCGCTGTGGAGCTATGACGCCTGGCACGGCGGCTGGTACGAATACGGCCACGGCACCGTCAGCGCGGATGCGCAGCAGATCGTTCCCGACCCCGGCGTCGACCTCAAGCGCGTCACCTGTTACTTCTACCTCGGGCTGCCGGCCACATTCGGCGGCCCCATTCCTGGCGGCGTAAAGGACGCCGATCCTGTCGACCTCGCGACAGGATTCTTCACGCACGAAAAAACCGACCTCGTTGTTCCCGACGTCATCCCCATCGTGCTGAAGCGGGCCCATCGTCCTGGCGATCCGAATTACCGTCAGCTCGGCAGCAGCAACTTCGAGTACCAGATGTATCTGACCGGCGACTTGACGAACTACACCTGGGCAGAACTGATCCTCGCCGACGGTGGCCGTATAAGGTACGACCGGATCTCGGGCACAACGCTGTACGACTCCGTCATGGAGCACACGGCGACGCCGACCCGATTCTACAAGTCGCGGCTGGCGTGGAGCACGGTACATGGCGGCTGGGCCATCACGTTCACCAACGGCATCGTCTACGAGTTTCTCACCCCAGGGAGCGGGCCCGGGCCGATGATCCAGGCGATTCGCGACCGCGCCGGCAATCGGCTGACCATCACCCGAGCGGCACCGACGCGCCGGATTCTGCGCATCATTTCACCCAACGGTCGGTGGGTCGAGTTTACGTATTACCCAGACCTTTCGTTCGATATCATCACGCAGATCAAGGACAACATCGGCCGCACGGTCAGCTACGAGTACGGCGAGAACAATCACCTGACGAAGGTGACGGACCCCGCCGGCGGCGTGACAGAGTACACGTACACGCCCGGCCAGACTGTCGGCCAGCTGCTGACTGTCAAGGACGCACGCAGTATCACGTGGCTGACCAACACCTACGACGCCAACAACCGCGTGAGTCGCCAGACCTTCATCGACGGAACGTTCTACGACTTCGCCTACACGCTGGACGGCAACGGCAAGGTCACCCAGACCGACGTGACCAATCCGCGCGGCTACGTCCGCCGCCTCACGTTCAACACCGCGGGTTACGTATCGACGGACACCCGGGCCTACGGGACGCCATTGGCGCAGACGACGACGTACGTGCGAGGGACAGATCTTGGCGAACCGCACAACCTCGTAAGGCGGATGACTGATCCGCTGGGCCGCACGACCCAGTACACCTACGATGCTGTGGGTAACGTGCTGACCGTCACGCGGCTGTGGAATACACCGGACGCCGTTATGACGACGTACACCTACGAGCCGACCTTCAACCAGATCAAGACGGTCACCGACCCACTGAACCACACGACGACCTATGACTACGACGCCTTTGGCAACGTGACCTCGATCAAGAATCCGCCTCCGTTTGACCATCCAACGACGCTCACCTACAACACGAACAACCAACCGGTGACCGTGACCTTACCTTCGCCTGCAGGAACCACAACGTTTGGTTATGAGGGCGCCGATCTTATCAGCGTCACCGATCCGACAGGGAAGGTGACGACACGCGTCACCGACGCGATCGGACGCCTGGTACAGGTGACGGATCCGCTGGGGCGCAAGACGGGCTTCGCGTACAGCCCGCTGAACCTAATGACGCAAATCACCGACGCCCTCGGCGGCCTCACCCAGTTCGGCTACGACGGGAACGGTAACCTGCTGACTGTGACAGACGCGAGGTCCAACGTTACGACTTACGCCTACAACGACATGGATCGCGTGACGAGCCGGAGGGACCCCCTCTATCCTCTGACGCCGGCCGAAACCTACGTCTACGACAATAACGGCAATCGCAGGTTCTTTACGGATCGCAAGAGTCAGGTGACGGAGACTACATACGATGCGTTGGACCGGCGGACGCTTGTCACCTACGCCGACACCTCGACCACCGGCTACACCTACGACGCCGGCAATCGTATTACGCAGATCGCGGATTCGATCGGCGGCACGATCACGCTCACGTACGACGGACTCAACAGGCTATTGACCGAGACGACATCGCTCGGCACAGTGACCTACACCTACGATGCTGCTGGCCGGCGAGCGACGATGAGTGTCCCGGGCCAGGCCCTCATCAGTTATGCCTATGACGATGCGGACCGGCTGACGACCATCACACAAGGAACATCGGTCGTCAGTTTCGCCTACGACGACGCCGGCCGGCGCACCAGCCATACCCTGCCGAACGGCATCGTGACGGAATACAGCTACGACGCGGCATCCCGGCTAACGGCGCTGACCTACAAGCTCGCCGGCAATACGTTGGGGACTCTGACGTACGGGTACAACGATTCAGGCGAGCGGATCGACATAGGCGGCACGTGGGCACGCACCCTTCAGCCGGCCGCTGTCGCCAGCGCGACGTACAACGCCGCGAACCATCAGCTGACGCTCGGCGGGCAGACGCACACGTACGATCTGAACGGCAATCTGACAACCGATGAAAGCAATACATACACATGGAACGTGCGGAATCAGCTCACGGCGATCACAGGCCCCATGCCGGCCTCATTTCTGTACGATGGCCTAGGGCGACGCAAACAGAAGACAGTCAATGGGAGCACGACCGGTTTTCTGTATGATGGGCCTAACACCGTGCAGGAGCAAGCAGGCGCGACAACGACCAGTCTTCTCGCTGGGCTCGGTATTGACGAGCGGTTCGTGAGGAGCAGTTCGACGGAGACAGGTCATCTGCTTGCTGACGCCTTGGGGTCGACGGTCGCGCTCGCGGATGGCGCGGGCACTGTCCAGACGACATACGCCTACGAGGCGTTTGGGATGGGTATCGCGTCGGGCGCATCATCAATGAATCCGTATGCATATACCGGACGGGAGAACGACGGTGGCGGGCTCTACTATTACCGGGCGCGCTATTATCACGCGGGACACCAACGATTTATGACTGAGGATCCAATCGGGTATGTCGGAGGCATGAACCTATACGCATACGTGAGCAACGCGCCGGCGGACTTCATCGATCCGTTGGGCCTTTATACAGGGAAACAATTGGTTGCCGGCGCGGCGTTAGTCGCCCTTGGCGGTGCCGCGGCAGTTCAAGTTGCTGTCTCAGTTGTTCCGACCGTTGTTGGCATGTTGACTGTTGGTGAGGCCGCGCCGGCTTTTTTCGCGAACTGGCTTGCACTGCAAACTGCGCAAAAGATGTATCCCGGCGATCCGAACATGAGGCATGTGGACAAGTACTTCCACTGCATGGCAAACTGCGAAGCCGCGCAACGGGGTGCATTGCCGGCGCTGGGTGCGGCCGCTTTAGGTTACGCAAAGGAGGCTTGGGATCTCGCGACCAAAGATTATGGAATGGGCGATAGCATCATGGACCTAAAGGCCAACAAATATGGCCGCGAATGTGCAAAAGGTAACTGCAGCAACCACTGCGGGGCATTGCTGACTGGTTGGCTGCCCTAGCGCGGATGGCGTCGTCCCGACGGCTGAAACTCCTCATGGGCGCTGCCACTCTAGGGGTCGCAATCGTCGCAACCGTCCTGGCGTGTGAGCGGTTCTTTCCGGAGTCTTACGAAAAGACGTTTTCAAACTACGAGGCTGCGCTTCGGCACCCCGCGATCGGCCCTCAGGGCCCGGTCCCGCTGTACACTCCCCGCTCGGCAGTCGACATCCGCATCCGAACGATGGTGGAAAGCAGCGCGAGTTGGATGTCTTTCCGTGCGCCAACGACGGATATTGCGACGATGGTCCGCTCGTGTACGCCGGTTGCTGAAAATGCGGTCGAGTATCCACGGGTTACCCCGAAGGGCTGGTGGCCAAGAGGCCTGAGCCGTGGCGAGAAAAGGGGTGACCTACACTACGAGTACTATAGATGCCGCGCGCGCGCTTTTACGGCTGTTGATCCACAGCATGGAGAGGTCTTCGAATGGCAGCTCGACCACTAATGACTTCTGCATAAGTAATGTCCTATAATCCCTTGTGGGAGGTGCGCATGCGCCCACAGGGGAGCCCGGCCGAGCTCGAGCGGCGACGGTTACGCGCCATCGAACTCCTCCAGCGTGAAGTCCCCGTGCATGTCGTGGCCGAGCGCTTGGGGGTGGATCGGCGCTCCGTCCGCCGATGGAAGCGAGCCCACCGGGGGCAGGGCCGCGCCGGCCTTCGAGCACGCCCGGCGTCGGGCCGACCGCCGAAGCTGGCGGCGACCCAGCGACGGCAGTTGGTGCGCCTGGTCGTGGCGGGGCCGGAAGCGGCGGGCTACGCCACGAGCCTGTGGACGTGCCGGCGGATCGTCGACGTCATCCGTCACCAGTTCAAGGTGGTCTACCATCCGGATCACGTCGGGCGACTGCTGCGGGCGTGTGGCTTCAGTCCGCAGCGGCCCCAGCCGCGCGCGAAGGAGCGCGACGATCGTCGCGTACGCGAGTGGATCCAGCAGGACTGGCCCCGAGTAAAAAAAACTCGCGCGCCGCGGCGCCCACCTGATCTGTCTCGATGAGACCGGCTTTCTGATGATGCCGGTGCTCCGACGCACGTGGGCGCGGTGCGGAGCGACGCCGACGGTGTCCGCGCGCCCGCTCGCATGAAAAGGTCTCCGGCATGGGCGCGCTCGTCGTGTCGCCCCGCCGCCGCCAGCTCACCCTCGCGCTGGCGCTGTACCCCCGGATGAACATCCGCGGTCCGCAGGCCTGCGGTTTCTCCGCCATCTCGCGCGTCACGTACGCGGGCCCGTCATCCTGGTCTGGGACCGCGGCAACCCGCACAAGCACCAGCTCGTGCGCGCGTGGCTGGCCACGCATCCTCGCTGGGACATCGTCTGGTTTCCGCCCTACGCCCCCGAACTCAACCCCGTGGAGCTGCTCTGGGGCTACCTCAAGTACGGCCGTCTCGCGAACTTCGCTCCAGACACCGTCGACGAGATCCGAAGCCACGTGCGCCGCGAGCGGCGGCGGCTTGGCCGACGCCCGCAGTTACTGAGGAGCTTCTTCCGCCACTCGGCCCTGCCTTTTCGTGTCTAAGATAGGACATTACTTACGCATCTATCATTAATTCGTGAACGTTCAGTGCATCCGATTGTTTTCGCGATTGCTAACTTCTTTTCGCGTGACAGGAACGGCATGAAACAAGGTCGGCACCGCACCTCCGCGCAGTCCATAGAAGAGTATTAGCTCATCTGGCACATGTGACCTGCTCCGCGACCTTGGTCGCACTCAGGATGAGAGCATCGGGGTAGTTACCCGGTTAAGGGTGAGCTCCTCGAAGCTCCTCGAATTCCTGGCGGCGTGACGTCGCCCAGGGCGCTGTGTGGCGGACGGTGCCGGCGGACCCTGCCGAGACCGCAGTCAGAAGCACGTGGCTGGGCCCTCCAACGCGCGATCAGCCCACGAGAAGGGTAGAGATACCGCCCACGCGGCTCAGCGCGTTTCCACAACCCCCTGAAATTCCGGCGTCCAGATTCGATCAGATCCCGCCGGGGTCACCACCGAAACTGGACTGGCCGTCCCGGCCAGCAGCCGCCCCAACGACCCTCGTCCGGAGAACTCGTAGAGGCGAGTCTCCGCGCGGGGTGTGAAGACGATCCGGCCAACGATCAGGTTCCTGAGGATCTCGCGCGTCTCGGGGAGCTCGCGCCGCAGCATCGTTCGCCACTCAACCAGGCGGTGGCGGATCTCACGCTCTAGGCGCGACAGCTCGCGCTGTCCGATCCGGGCGGTGGCATCCAGCTCGAGCAGGGCACGCTCGCAGCGCTGCCGAGAGGCCTGGCGCTCCTTCAAGGCGGCAAGGAGGACGGGCAGGTCGCCGCCGCTGGCGACTGCCGAGGTGAGGTGAGAGCTCACTATCGAGCCGACGCAACTCGGCGAGGATGTTCGCCCGCCGCTGATTCAGCGTGTCGCCATCAGGGCGCGTAGCTCATCGATCGCCAGCTCGATCGCTCGCTGCCGTCTACACGTACGACGCCGTGGGCAACCTGCTGAGCATCGCGCGCCAGGGCGCAAGCGCGGTCTCGATCATCGACTTCTCAACGGGTCCCGGTACGGTGGGCAGCGAGGTCACGATCTACGGCGTTGGCTTCAGCGCCACGCCGGGAAACAATACCGTGACCTTCAACGGAACGCCGGCCGTCGTTACCGTGCCGGTCGTGGCCCCGCGGGCACGGTCGTCGTGAGCTGTGTCGGCGATCGTGGTGACCACGTCCGGGGGTTCGGGCACCAGCACGATTCCCTTCACCGTCCTCGCGGTGAGCGACGCGCCAACGATCAGCAGCTTCACGCCGACCATCGCCCTGGCCGGCACGGCCGTCACCATATCCGGCACCAACTTCGTCACGTCGCCGACGACAAACAACCGCCTGCGCTTCAATCGCACGCTCGCGCTTGTCGGCACGGTGACGAGCACCTCGATCGCGACCACAGTGCCGTACGGCGCGACCTCCGGGCGGCTGTCGATCGCGACCCCCGCGGCCTCCGCGGCCAGCGCGGACGACTTTTTCGTTCCGCCGGAGGGCATCGGGGTGGCCGACGTTGCGTCCACCGGCCGCGTGACCGTCGGCGGGTCCGGCGTGACCATGTCGATCCCGTCCTCCAAGGCTGCGCTGCTCGTGTTCGACGGCACAGTGGGGCAGCAGGTGACGCTCGGGTATAGCAACATCAGCGTGAGCCTTCTCGCCTCCGACATGACGGTGTACCGGCCGGAGGGTGGCATCCTGTCGTCGCAGCCCGTCGGGTTCTTCGGGGGCGACACGCACATCGCTTCGCTGCCGGTGACCGGCACGTATCAGCTCCTGATCAAGCCACAGGGCTCGTACTCCGGCAACATCACCGTCACGCTGTCGCAGGACCTGTCGGTGGGCCCGCTGGTCGTCGGGGGCTCGGCGGTGACCGCGAACATCACGCGTCCCGGCCAGCGCGCCCGGACGACCTTCAGCGGGACGGCCGGGCAGCGGCTCAGCCTGCATAGCAGCTCAGCGTCATTCGTCCAGCTCACGCTGACGGTGACCAAGCCCGATGGCTCGACGTTCGTCACCGGCGGCTTCGTCGCGACCGACGGCACGGTGAACTGGGACCCCTTGCCGGTGACGGGCACGTACACGATCGTGCTCGATCCGGAGTACGCGAACACGCTGTCCTTCGACTTGCTGCTTTCCGAGGCGATCAGCGCCACGATGACGGTCGGCGGCTCGTCGCTGCCGATCA
>QHVJ01000371.1 GCA_003222275.1 Acidobacteriota bacterium
GGCCCAGACTCTGTGCGGTGGTCGTGGGATAGAACTCGTCGGTCCCCACGATGTACGGGGCGTTGGCCGCGAGGTTCCCGTTCTTGACATGGATGAGGGCTTCGACTTGTACGTACAGGATCCCTACCGCCGCGTCCGGGAGCAGCTCGCGCAGCGCCACCGCGTCCTCGATGGTCAGGTTCTTCCGGCGTCTCTCCTCGTCGCTCCGCGGGCCGCCGGGGCCGAAGCGGTCCTCGTACTTCTTGATCTCGAGGCGGTTGGCGCCGAAGGTCTGGAGGTTGCCGATGATGTTGTTGTTGAAGCCGGTGACGATGGCCACCATGGCCATCACCGTGGTCACCCCCACCACGATCCCCAGGACGGTGAGGGTGGAGCGCAGCTTGTGCTCGACGATGGAGCTGGCGGCAAAGCGCACGTTGCCCGCGAAGCCGCGCACGAACGGGACCCAGGCCCTCATCGCGCGTCCTCACTCATACCGCAGCGCCTCCACCGGAGCGAGCTTGGCCGCGGCGGCCGCGGGCGCCAGGCCGGCCAGGAGTCCCGTGACCGCCGCCGTCACGAGGCCGATGAGGATGAAGCCCAGCTTCACCTGCGCGGGGAAGATCTGGCTCACGGCGAGGGCCACCAGCGATCCCCCCACCACGCCGCCCGCACCGCCGAGCGTGGCCAGCAGCGACGACTCCATCAGGAACTGCCGCTTGATGTCGCGCTTCCTCGCCCCCAGCGCCATGCGCAGCCCGATCTCCGGAGTGCGCTCCACCACCGACACGAACATGATGTTGGCGACCACGATGCCTCCGACGACCAGGGACAGGCCCGAGATGAGCATCATGACCGCGAAGGCCGCCGCGGAGATCGAGCGCCACAACGACTGGATGGCTTCCGCGCCGACCACGCCAAACGGATCGTCGGCGGCGAACGGCGTCCGCCGGAGGGAGCGCAGAAGCGTCCGGACCTCTCCCTCCGTCTCCTCCAGACCCTTCATGCCGCCGACCGGACGCACCATGATCGCGATCCCGTCGTCCGAGGTCATCACCTTCTGCTGGAACGAGAGGGGCACGAACATCACGTTGTCGCGGTTCTGTCCCAGCACGTTGCCGAGCTTGGACTGGAGACCGATGACGCGGAGCGGATAGCCGCGGACGTACACCGTGCGGCCGACGGGGTCGAGGCTCGGGAAGAGCTGGTCCTTGATGTCGTGGCCGATGATGGCCACCGCCGCCGCGTGCTCGTCTTCCAGGGGGGTGAAGAAGCGGCCCGCCTCGAGGTCCACGTTGAGCATGGTCAGGACGTTGGCCGTGTAGCCGGTCATGAGCACGTTCGAGAGCTTCCGGGGGCCGAGGTGCACGTTGCCGAACAGCTGGCCCTGCGCGCCCACGGCGGCGCAGGACCGGCACTCCGCGCTCACGATCTGCAGGTCGCGCATGGTCACCGGCTTGCGCTTGGTGGCCATGATGAATTCCTGCCGGCTGCGGAGGATGCCGTACTTGGTGAAGACGATGACGTCGGGGTTGAGGTTGACGACCTTGTTCAGGACGTAGTCGTTGAGGCCGCTGATGACGGAGAGGACGGAGACCACGGTCATCACGCCGATGATCACGCCCAGGAGAGTGAGTCCCGACCGCAGCTTGTTCAGGCGCAGCGCCTGGAGCGAGACGGCGAACAGCTCGGAGAAGTCCATGGCTCCTTCCGCCGGAGGTCAGGACGTCCCGGCGCCCTGCCCTTCGGCGGCCTTTTTCTCCTTCTCCGACATCTTCTTCACACGATCGCCGTCCTTGATCTCGCGCAGCGCCTTGAAGGGACCGGTGACGATCTCCTCGCCCGCGGGGACCCCGGAGACCACCTCGACCATCAGCTCGCCCGTGATCCCGGTCTTGATGGACGCGAACACCGCCTTGCCGTCGCGCAGCGCGTAGACCCCCTGCTCCGTCTTCAGCTTCCCGGCCTCGTTCTTCTCGCCCCTGGGCGAGTCGCGGACGATCACCGCCGCTAGAGGCACCGCGGCCACCTTCTGCTTGACGTCGGTGATGATGTCGGCGGTGACCGAGAACCCGGGCCGGATGCTGGGCGGCGGCGCCTGGACCTTCACCTTGACCTTGAAGTTGATGGCGTCGGAGGTCGTCGTCAGGCCCTGGAGGTCCGGGTCGTCCTTGAGGATCGGCGAGTTCCCCACCTCCGTGACCAGGCCGTCGAAGGTCCGCCCGGGATAGGCGTCGATGTTGAGCAGCGCCTTCTGCCCGACCTGCACCGTCGGGGTGTCCGTCTCGTCCACCATCAGCACCGCCTCCACCGTCGACATGTCGGAGACGGTGAGGAGCTGGGTGCCGGGGTTGTTCATGGTGCCGATGACGGTGACTTCGCCCGCCTTCACCCGCAGGGTGGTGACAACCCCTTCGATGGGCGCGCGCACGGTGGTCTTCGAGAGGGTGTCGCGGTTGGCGCTGAGGCCGGCGCGCATCTGGTCCACGCGGTTCTGGGCGGCTTCGAAGGCGGAGCGGGCGGTCTCCAGACCCGACTGGGCTCGCTGGAAGTCGGCCTCGGACGTGATCCGAGCTTCGTAGTTCCGCCGGGCCCGGTCGAAATCGCGCTGGGCCTGGGCCACGTTTTCCTTGGCGGAGTCGCGGTCGGACAGGCTGGCCTTGAGCGCCGCGCTCGAGCCGGCCTCCTCCGCCGCGGCGCGGTTACGGTCGATCTGGAGGAGGAAGTCTCCCTTCTTGACCTTGTCGCCCTCGCGCACGGCCAGGTTCACGACCTGGCCCTGCACGAGCGCCGACATCTCGACCTTGTTCTCCGCCTGGATCTTGCCGTTGGCGGTGACCTTGGAGACGATGTCCTGCGTCGCGACCCGGGCGGTGAGGACGGGCGTGGCCTGGCTCCGGCTGCGCCAGACAGCCGCCCCGGCGCCCAACACGAGCACGCCGGCCACGATGATCCAGATGAGGCGCTTGCGACGAGTCAAGGGACGCCAAGCTACATCGCGGCCCCACCAGCGTCAAACGGGTTTCAGCGACGAGCGCGCCCGCGTGCGCCCGGTCGGGGGTTGTCGCGCATGGCGGCCGCGGCTCTGCTCTCGGGCGAGACCTTCTTCGCCGTTTGCCGTTTGCGCCCGTGCGGACACGCCCCATCTCCGGAACCACGCCGGCTCGTTCCAAACGCAACGACGGCAGCACGACCCTGTCCAGTCGCGCTCCGTCGATGTCCTTGCGGCGGGCCACGATCCGAACACGTAGTAGTCGGTGCGGCGGACGAGCGCCGCGAAGTCGCGGTCGAGCTCCACGTACGCCTTGCCCCGCGCGAGACGGGCGCGGCCGAAGTCTTCGAAGAAGCTCTCGGGGCTCTCCAGCGAGTACAGGCGCCGGTACGAGCCGTCCGGGTGCGGGACGGCGGCCGACTTTGCTCCTTTGGCGACGGTGAAGTCACCGAGCACGATCACCTTGCCTTCGAAGTAGCCGGCCGTGCCGGAGACGGTGATGCCGGCGACGGCGTTGCTTCTCTCCGAGTAGCCGAGAACGCCTGCCCCGGCGTTGTCGGATACCGAGAAGCTGACGTCACGCACACCGACGAGGTTCGAACCCCCGGGAGACGCCCCAAGAGTTGGGCGCGATCCCGATGACGCCGGAATGCCAGCCGGCGGTCCCCGTCTGGCCGAACACTCCGTGGCTCGGCCCGGATTCGCCGTGCACACCGACGTCGCCGCCGACGCCGTACACGCCGGTGCCCAGGTTGGAGTCTCCCTTGACGCCGATGCTGTTGACGTTTCCCTGGCTCAGGCCGGAAACGCCGATCGCATCCGAGAATCCGGACACGCCCGCCGTCTTGCCCGTGCCGAACACACCGGCCAGCGCGTTCGAATACCCGGAGACTCCCCACAAGAAGTCCGACCACCCGATTGCCTGGTGCGCCGCCGCCAAGGGTACACTCTCGCGATGTCGTACCGCGGCAAACGTGGTCCGTCAATGCCGGTGCTTGCGGCCGCACTGCTGTGGAGCACGGCGGCGGCCGCCCAGACGCCCGCGACGGCTCCCGGCGCGAGCGGGTTCCCCTGGCCGGAGGGCGCCCGCGCGGCCGTGAGCCTCACCTTCGACGACGCCCGTCCCAGCCAGGTGGACGTCGGGCTGCCGATCTTCGACCGCCATGGCGTGAAGGTCACGTTCTTCCTGGTGCCGTCGAACGCGGAGCAGCGACTCGCCGGCTGGAAGAAGGCCGCGGCGGCGGGACACGAGATCGGCAACCATTCGCTCGACCATCCCTGCACCGGCAACTTCGCGTGGGCCAGGCACAAGGCGCTCGAGGACTACACGCTGGAGCGGATGCGGCCGCAACTGCTCGACGCGAACGCGCGCCTGCGCGACCTTCTGGGCGTCACGCCCGAGGTGTTCGCCTACCCCTGCGGCCAGACCTTCGTGGGCCGCGGCCTCGACACGCGCAGCTACGTTCCGCTCGTGGCGGCCACGTTCGTGGCCGGCCGTGGGTGGCTCGGGGAGGCGCCCAACGACCCCGAGCGCTGCGACCTCGCCCAGGTGCTCGGAATGGAGATGGACGGCAAGGACTTCGAGCAGGTCCGGCCGCTGCTGGAACAGGCGCGCCAGGCCCGTTCGTGGCTCGTGCTGGCGGGACACGACATCGGCGAGCCGGGTGTGCAGACGACACGGGTGGGTCTGCTGGAGAAGCTGCTCCCGTACCTGCGCGACCCCGCCAATGGCTTCTGGACCGCGCCCATGGGTACGGTGGCGCACGCGATCCGCCGAGTGCGGGCGGGAAAGGAAGAGCGACCATGAAGAATCCCGCCATCCTCGCGGCGGCCATCTGTCTCGGGGCATTGATGAGGCCTGTTCCTTCACAGGCCCAGTTGTTCACCAACCCCCGGGACCAGATGATCGAGCTCACGGCGCAGAACCCGTTCGAGCGGTTCGCCGACGGCCGCCCCAAGGTGCCCGACGCGCTCATCGAGCGTGCGCGCGGCCTGTCGTCGGAAGAGGTGTTCGCCGTCCTGCCGAAGGAGGGCTTCCGCAACCAATACGCCGACGGATTCAAGATCCTCCACCCGGGCACGAAACTCGTCGGACGCGCGTTCACCGTGCAGTTCATGCCGCTGCGGCCGGACCTCGATGGGGTGATCAACGCGAAGGCGAAGGCGGCGGGACTGCCGCGCATGTACAACCAGACGGCGATCGACATGCTGCAGCCGGGGGACGTGCTGGTCGTGGATCTCTTCGGCCAGCAGGAAGGGGGCACGATCGTCGGCGACAACCTCTTCTACTACATCATGAAGACCACGAAGAACGGCGGCCTGGTGGTGGACGGCGCCATCCGGGACCTGGAAGGCATCTCACGAATGGACATGCCGGCGTATTTCCGGGACGTGCATCCCAGCGCCATCAACAACGTGATGATCAGCGGGATCAACATCCCGGTGCGCATCGGCAAGGCCACGGTCATGCCGGGAGATCTCGTCTTCGGCGACGCCGAGGGGGTCTACTTCATTCCTCCCGCCCTCGTCCAGAAGGTCGTCGACAACGCCGACGAGGTGCACGTTCACGACGAGTGGACGCGCAAGAAGTTCGACGAAGGCAAGTACAAGTCGAGCGAGATCTACGGCACGCCGAAGGACCCCGAGCTGAAGAAGGAATACGACGAGTACCTCAAGAAGCGGCTCGAGGAGATTCGAAAGAAGAATCCCCAGTAGTCCGCGGGCTTCGTCCGGCTCAGAACTTGGTCCACCCAACGAGGAACGGCTGCTCGCGGACGAAGAGGTAGTGCTGCTGGAAGTACGGGATGGTCACGGTGGACGAGCTGAAGACCGGGCCGTCGAACCAGCCCATCGAGAAGATGTCGTAGACGACCTTGGGCAGCACGAGCGTGCCGTCGGCCAGGACCTTGGCCGTGTAGGCATTCCGGTTGTCGCACCAGCCGGACCGTGTCGTCTCACCGGTGGCGAACAGATAGACCGACTCCTCGCACTGGACACCCCCCACCTTGGCCGACGTGCTCCAGCTCTGGCTGCCGGGGTACAGGGTGAAGGCGAGGTTCAGGTCTTCCGCGCGCGACGCCAGGGGCGGCGCCAGCGTCCGGTAGGAGACGCGAATCGAGAACTGACGCAGGACCTCCTGTTGCGTGTAGGCGGCGGCAGAGCGATCGATCGACATCGTGAACGACAGGTCGAGGGTCTGGTTCGGCGCGAGAAAGAAGGAGAAGCTCGGCATGGACACCCCGGGGGGAAGCGACAGGGGCTGCACCGTCCCCTGAACGGTCACCGCGGGATTCGGGTACGAGACCAGGAGAGGCAGGACGAACGTATAGGGGACGTTCGGGTTGTAATAGGCGTCGGCCACCAGATCGAGGAGCGGCTCAGGGGTCGCGACGGTGACGCGGATGTCGCCCTTCAGGGCCGGCACGGCCAGGATGGGGACGTCTTGGCGCCAGGCTCCCCCGAGCGGATCGCCCACGGTGATGACGGAAGAAATGTTTCCGCCGGACGGGACGGCGGCGCCCACCGGCAGGCCCACGACCACGTCCACGTCCTGGCCCGCCCGGACCGGAAGCTGCCAGGGCGCCTGCTGGCGCGCGATCTCCGGAGCGCGGACGCGCTTAACATGGGCTCCCGGGCGCAGGAGACCGCGGTCCCGCATCGGCAACTCGAGAATCACGCCGTCCTGGACCGTCATCGACATCACCTGGAACGGGCTGTCCGGCGGAATCCGCGCTTCGACCATTCCGTCTGCGAGTGCCGTGACCCGGAGCGCGCGGGTGTGCGTGTCGCCGGTCGCGAGATCCCCGAAGTCGAGCGGCGCCGGCGGGTCGGGCTGCGGCAAGGGAGCCGTCTCGCCGTCGGTGAGGATCTGGTGCCAAGGCGAGTTTTGGGAGCGTGCGGTGCCGGCGGTTGCGGGGCCCGTCAGCTTCACGTAAAGGGCATCGAGGTCCATCGCGAGAAGAGCATCGAGGATGCCGCGCCCGCCCACGAGCGGCTCCACCCGCAGCCGGTCGAGCGAGCCCGCCTTCACCTTCTGGCACAGCTCGAGGAGCCGCAGCGGATGATGCATGCGCAGCTCGCTCGGCGTCGCCGGCCCGCGTGGTCGGGCGACGCCGTAGAACGTGAACCGGTCGGCCTCCTGGCCTGCGGCCCGGCCTGCGACCGCGAGCAACGAGAACGAAAGCACACCGGTGACAGCGCACCGCCCATGGCAGCGCGTCATTGCGACCTCCTGGGGCTCGAAGCCCTCTTACTCTGAGAAACGGAATCGAGGGCCGGAAGCGGACATGTCGGTGGTGCGTCAGATCGTGCGCGCGACGACCTCCAGGAAACCGCGGCCGTACCGGGCGGCCTTCGTCGCGCCGATGCCGTAGACGCGCATCAGCTCCTCTACCGTGCGGGGCTGGAGGGCGGCGATCTCCCTGAGCGTGCGATCGCTGGCTACGACGAAGGGGGGCACTCCCTGGGCACGGGAGAGGTTGAGCCGGTGGTCGCGCAGCGCGGCGAACAGGGCGGCGGCCCCGTCCGCTTCGGGGAGCGGGGCCGGCTCGACCGGGGAGCGCCGACCCGACCGATCCCGGTCGCGGGAGGATCGCCCCTTGCCCGCCGCCGCGGCGCTCATGCGCGCCGGCAGCAGGAGCCGCGCGGGCCTCTCCGCCTTCATCACCGCACGCCCGGCCTCGGTGAGGACGACGACCGGCCGATCGCCGGCGGTCAGGTCCACCCACCCCGCGGTCACGCAGCGCCGCAGCACCCGCAGCAGCCAGGGCTCGGAGTGCTCGCGGAGGCACCCGAAGGTGGAGGTGCGGT
This sequence comes from Acidobacteriota bacterium, assembly GCA_003222275.1. Classification (GTDB taxonomy): domain Bacteria; phylum Acidobacteriota; class Vicinamibacteria; order Fen-336; family Fen-336; genus AA32. The sequence continues at coordinate 7,781 of QHVJ01000371.1, forward strand.
CGAGGCCGGCGCGCTCCAGTCGAGGGTCCGCCTCCCCGCGCAGGAGGCGCACCGCCGCCTGGAGGCCGAAGCGATGGTGCACGCGCGCGACCGCGCTCAGCGCCTTGCGCACGACGAGGGTGACCTCCTCCGGCGTCGTGTCCTCCTGCAGCGCTTCGCAGACGTCGCAGTGCCCGCATCCATCGAGCGTCTCCGCCTCGTCTCCGAAGTATCGAAGGATGGCGTCGTGACGGCAGCTTCCGCCTTCCGCCCACCGCATGAGCTCCAGGAAGAGCCCCCACTTGTGGGCGAGCACGGCTTCGCCGAGCGCGTCGCTCTCGAGGAGGTGCCGTCGCCGCGGCATGTCGCCTGGCGAGACGAGCATCAGGCCCCAGGCGGGGGCGCCGTCGCGGCCGGCTCGCCCCACTTCCTGGTAGTAGGCCTCGACGGACCCGGGCGGGCCCAGGTGCACGACCGCGCGCACGTCGGGCCGGTCGATGCCCATGCCGAAGGCGTTGGTGGCGACCATGACTTCGACCGCGCCCGCGAGGAACGCGCGCTGCGCCTTCTCCCGCGCCGGAGGTCCCAGGCCGGCGTGGTAGACCGCGGCCGACCATCCCCGGTGCGCGAGGCGGGCTGCTTCTTCTTCCGCGCCCCGCCGCGTGGGCGCGTATACGATGGCCACGCCGGCGTCGCGTCGCGGCCCGCCGAGCGCCTGCTCGAGCACGGCATCGACCTGTGCGTGACGCTGGCGCGCGTCGTCCACTTCCACTGCCCGGAGCCGGAGGTTCGGGCGGGCGAAGCCGCGGACGTGCTGCGGCGTGTCCGCGGGCAGGCCGAGGCGGCCGAGGATCTCGTCGCGCACGACGGGGGTTGCGGTGGCGGTGCAGGCGAGGACGCGCGCGGCGGGCAGCTCGGCGAGCAGGCCGCCGATCTCCAGGTATTCCGGCCGGAAGTCGTGGCCCCATTCGCTGATGCAGTGCGCCTCGTCGACGGCCACCAGCGGGACCGCGATGTCGCGGACGAGACCGCGGAAGCCCTCGAAGACGAGCCGCTCCGGGGCCACGTAGACGAGCGAATACTCTCCCTGAGCCAGGCGCGCCATGCGGCGACGGACCTCCGTCCCGTCGAGGGTGGAAGCGAGGAAGGTCGCGCTCACGCCGCGCGCGTTCAGGGCCTGGACCTGATCGTTCATCAAGGCGACGAGCGGCGAGATCACCAGCGTCGTGCCGCCGAGCGACAGGGCGGGAAGCTGGTACGTCAGGCTCTTGCCCCCGCCGGTGGGCGCCACCAGCAGCACTCGTCCCGACGTCATCAGTGTCTCGATCGCCTCCCGCTGGCCGGGACGGAAGGATTCATAGCCGAGGCGGCGCAGCCCGGCCTCGAGGTCGATCTCCGTCGCCGGGAAGACGTGGCCACTCATCCTGCGGCACTGTAGCACCGCACCCGCCGCGCCCGGTTCCGAAGGGCGCATCTCGCGTCGTAACCCCACTGAGGAGTCTCTATAAGTCCTTGATCGCCTGACCTACCCCCTGGGCCTGTCACGTGGAGATCGCGGGTTCGAGTCCCGATCACCGAGGGCCGCCGGGGCGGTTGCTTTCTAGACGGCAAGGGCGTATACGTCCACTCACCCCTCAGGAGGTCAGATATGCCCCTTTCCAAGCGCGGAGCGCTTTCTGCATTCGGTGCTCTGGCCCTCATTCTCGTCTCCGCTGCTTCGCCGGACGCGGCGCCGCCCACGCGCGACGAACGGCGGGGTCGCCCGAACCTCGACGCCCGCTCGGGGCCGGCGGTCACCGAACGCCGGGACCAGCTCGCCGCCAACCCGTCCGCCGCTGTCAAGGCGCTTGGCGCGTCTCTCGGGCCGCAGGGGATCGCCTCGATCGACGGCCTCACGGGCACGCCGCGCATCGTCGCCCGCCTCGACGGCTTCCTGACCGGCGCCAGCGGCCGGCCGGCGGCGCGGATTGCGCTCGACTACGTGCGGGCGCACGCGGACGTCTTCAAGGTCGACGTGTCGACGCTGCAGCTCGCGCGCGAGTACGTCTCCGTCGACGGCACGCGCCACATCTGGTGGCGGCAGGTGGTGAACGGCATTCCCGTCTTCGGCAACGGCCTGAAAGCGAACGTGGCCGTGGACGGGCGGCTCATCAACGTGATCGGCTCGCCGCTGACGAGCCTCGGAGGCGCGGCCTCTGCGCCCTTGCTCAGCGCCGACGAGGCGCTCGCGCGGACGCGGCGCGACGCCGGCGTCCCGGAGGTGCCGCTGGCCTCGAAGAAGGGCAACGACGCGCGGAAAACCACGGAGTTCTCCACCGGCGAGACGGCCGCGCTGACCGTGTTCGCGACCCCCAAGGGCAACCGCCTCGGGTGGGACATGTTCGTCGAGCCGAGCGACCAGCAGATGTACCGCCAGGTGATCGACGCGCAGACGGGCGAGGTGCTCTATCGGCTGTCGCTCGTCAACTATGCAAGCGGCCGCGCGTTCCGTAACTACCCCGACGCGCCCGCCGGCGGCACGGCCGACGTGTTCGACATGTCGGGCAACGGCTGGCTCTCGCCCACGGCGAAGATCCTGAGCGGCCCGAACGCCCGCGTCTACGCGGACGAGAACGCCAACAACCTGGCCGACCAGACCGAAGAGATCAACCGGGAGGACCCGGCGACCGGCCGCAACAACTGGCTGTGGGAGTTGCAGAGGTTCAGTCCGGCCGTCGCCGGCTGCGACAGCTTCGTCTGCACCTGGGACCCCGACCTGCCCGGCTCGTGGGCACACAACGAGAACCAGAGCGGCACCCAGCTCTTCATCCACCTCAACATCTTCCACGACCACCTGAAGGCGGGGCCGATCGGCTTCACGAGCGCGGCGGGCAACTTCGAGGGTAACGACCCCGTCCGCGGCGAGGCCCTGGACGGCGCGAAGACGTTCCACAACATGCCCGACGGCGGCCACATCGACAACGCGAACATGGCGACGCCGCCCGATGGCTTCCGCCCGCGGATGCAGATGTTCCTCTGGCACTTTCCCGGCGATCCGAGCGACCCGTTCATCGCCGCCGACGGCGCCAATGACGTGGGGATCGTCTACCACGAGTACACCCATGGCCTCTCGAACCGGCTCGTCATCGACGCCGACGGCTTCTCGACGCTGGGCAGCGTGCAGGCGGGCTCGATGGGCGAGGCCTGGAGCGACTGGTACGCCTACGACTTCCTCGAGAAGCAGGGCCTCCAGCCCGACGTGCCCGGAGTCGCCGACGTGCGCGTCGGGCATTACGTCGGCGCCGGCCAGGACCTGATCCGCTTCGAGCCGATCGACTGCAAGATCGGCCAGACGAACGGCTGCCCGGGCGGCGTCCTCACTGGCCCGGGCGGCTTCGATTACGGCGACTTCGGCCGGGTGGCGGGCAGGCCGGAGGTCCACGCGGACGGTGAGATCTGGGTGCAGACGCTGTGGGACCTGCGCGACGAGCTCGGCAGCGACATGGCCGAGGCCCTCGCCACGCGAGCCATGGAGCTCTCGCCGTTCAACCCCTCGTTCCTCGACGAGCGGAACGCGATCCTGCAGGCGGACATGGTGCTCCACGGCGGCGCGAACCAGGCGGCGATCTGGAGCGTCTTCGCGCACCGCGGGATGGGCTGGTTCGCGGGCACGAACGACGGGGACGACACGCGGCCGGTCGCCAGCTTCTCGTTGCCCCCGAATCCGGGCGACCCGCAGGGGTCGCTCAGCGGCAGGGTCACCGACGACGCCACCGGCGGGCCGATCGAGGGCGCGATCGTCGCCTTCGGCGGTCACGACCATGGCGCGGGAGACTACGTGGACACGAGCGACGCCTCGGGCGCCTACTCGATCGCCGACATCTTTACCGGCACCTACCCGAAGGTGAGCGCGCGGGGAGCAGGCTACGACCCGGTCGTCCTCGCGACGTTGACCATCAACCCGGGGGCGAACACGAAGAACTGGCAGCTCCGCCGCGACTGGGCCGCCCTCAGCGGCGGCGGCTCGATCGCCGCCTTCAACGGCCCGGACTACACGCCGTTCGGATGCGGCCCGACGGGCGCGATCGACCAGTCGCAAGGCAACGGCTGGGGCAGCGACACGGACAACGGGCTCATCACCGGCTTCGCCACGGACAAGTTCGTGGTGGTCAAGCTGCCGGTGAAGGTCGACGTGTCGCAGTTGGCGGTCAATCCGTCCAACACGTGCGGCGATCCGGGCAGCTCGTCGACGCGCGGCTGGCGGATCGACGTGTCGTCGGACGGCGCGTCGTTCGCGAAGCTCGTGGACGGCGTCTTCTACTCCGGCAGCCGCAACCGGATGAACACGGTGTTCACCGGCGCGGCGACGGGCGTGCAATACGTCCGCTTCTGGATCCTCAACCCCCAGGTGCCGACCGATCCCACGCCGGGGGCGGCCTGCACCGGGCCCGCCAATTGCGGCACCCTGCCCGACGACGACTCCGGC
>QHVJ01000015.1 GCA_003222275.1 Acidobacteriota bacterium
TCATGCTCGCCCAGGTGGCGGTGAACCTGATCCTCAACGCCTGCGAAGCGCAGCCGCGCGGGGGCGAGGTGCGCATCCGCTCGGAGCGCGTCGGCGCGCACGCGGTGGCCGAGATCGCCGACCGCGGCCAGGGTGTGAAGGAGTCGGACCGGGAGCGCATCTTCGAGCCGTTCTTCTCCACCAAGGACTCGACCGGCCTCGGGCTCTCGATCTGCCACTCCATCGTGCGGCAGCACGAGGGGGAGCTGACCGTCGCCGCGCGCGAGGGCGGGGGGGCGCTGTTCCGGATGACCCTGCCCGCGCAGGAGGCTCGGTGAGCGCGCTCGAAAGGACGGGCTCCCGCGGCCGCCTGCTCGTGGTCGAGGACGAGGCCTACGTGCGGGACTCCCTCGTCGCGGTGCTTCGCGCGAAGGGCTTCGACGCCGAGCCGGCCGCCTCCGCCGCGGAGGCGGTGGCGCTCGTGGCCAGGGCGCCGGTCGACCTCGTGCTCTCCGACCTCCGCATGCCCGGCGCCGACGGCCTGGACCTCCTGCGCCGGCTGCAAGCCGTCTCCCCCGAGATCCCGGTCATCATCCTGACCGGCCACGGCAACGTCGCCTCCGCGGTCGAGTGCCTCAAGGCGGGCGCCAGCGACTACGTGCTGAAGCCGGCCGACCCGGAAGCCCTGGAGGTCGCCGTGCAGCGGGCCCTCGACGCGCGCTCGCTCCGGCGCGAGGTGCGCTACCTGCGCAGCGCGGTGGCGCCGGCGGCGGAGCCCGTCGGCGACAGCGCGGCGTGGCGCCAGGTCATGGCCATGGTGGACGCGGCCGCGCCCACCGACGCCACGGTGCTCCTGATCGGAGAGTCGGGAACGGGCAAGGAGCTGCTCGCCCGGCGCCTCCATCGCCTCAGCGCGCGCGCCGCCGCCGCCTTCGTGCGCGTCAACTGCGCGGCCATCCCGCTCGAGCTGTGGGAGAGTGAGTTTTTCGGCCACCGCAAGGGGTCGTTCACCGGCGCCAGCGCCGACCGCGACGGGCGCTTCCATCTCGCGCACCGCGGCACGCTGCTCCTCGACGAGGTGGGTGCGATGCCCGCCGCCGGCCAGGCCAAGCTGCTGCGCGCGATCCAGGACGGCGAGTTCGACCGGCTGGGAGACGAGCAGCCCACCCGCGTGGACGTGCGCATCCTGGCCTCGACCAACAGCGACCTGGAAGCCGAGGTCAAGCAGGGACGCTTCCGGGCCGACCTGTTCTACCGGCTCAACGTCGTGCGGATCGACGTGCCGCCGCTGCGCGAGCGGAAGGACGACATCGCCGCGCTGGCCCGGCTCGCGGCGGCCGAGGTCGCGGCCCGGCTCGGCCGGCCGTCGCCCGCGATCCCTCCCGAGACGCTCGCCCGCCTGCGCGCGTACCCCTGGCCCGGCAACGTGCGTGAGCTGCGCAGCGTGATCGAGCGGGCGATGATCCTCGATCCTGCGCATGCGCTCGAGAACCTGGACCTGCTGCCGGCACCTGCGCCCGGCCCGTCGGCGCCGGAGAGCTCCGCGGCCGGGGGCGAGCTGAACCTGCGGGCGGCCCTGACACAGCTGGAGCGCGATCTGCTGCTGGAGGCCCAGCGCCGTTCGGGCGGGGTGCGCAAGGAGGCGGCCCGCCTGCTCGGCATCGATCCGCGGAACCTGGCCTATTACCTGCGCAAGCACGGCCTGGGCGACGCCGCCGAGGAGGGCTGAGGTTTGCCGACCCGGAAGGCGCGGCCTATCATGGCTCGCCGAAACTCGCTGAAGGAGCGTAGCTTGGAGCCGCCGCGCCGGGATCCCATGCTGGACTTCGCGGTCAAGGACACCTGGCGGATCTTCCGCATCATGGGCGAGTTCGTCGAGGGGTTCGAGACCCTATCGACGATCATGGGGGTCTCGATCTTCGGCTCGGCTCGGAGCGAGCCGGGCAGCCCGGATTACCGGCGGGCCGAAGCCATGGGGCGGGCCCTGGCGCGCGCGGGCTTCGCCGTGATCACGGGGGGTGGACCGGGCGACATGGAAGCCGCCAACAAGGGCGCGCTCGAGGCCGGGGGCGAGTCGGTGGGTCTGGCGGTGGAGCTGCCGTACGAGCCGCGCCCCAACCCGTACCTCACCCGCACGCTGTCGTTCCGCTACTTCTTCGTCCGGAAGGTGATGTTCGTCAAATACAGCCAGGCTTTCGTGATCATGCCCGGCGGCTTCGGCACGCTCGACGAGCTGTTCGAGGCGGTGACGCTCATCCAGACGAAGAAGGTGAAGCCGTTCCCCGTGATCCTCGCCGGCGAGGACGACTATTGGGATGGGCTCATGGGCTGGATCCAGGGGACGATGGTGCGGCGCGGGAAGGTGCGGTCCGAAGAGGTGCAGATCCTGCAGCGGGCCCGTACGCACAAGGAGGTCCTGGCCATCCTGAAGCGTCAGGCCCGGCAGGCCCCCCGCGATCGCACGGGCCGGACGCGGGCCGGGAAGGAGATCCCGTGAGCCGTCCGCCCTACACCGTGACGCTGATACCGGGCGACGGCATCGGTCCCGAGGTGATGGCGGCGGCGGTGAGGGTCCTGACCGCCACGGGGATTGCCTTCGAGTGGGAGACCCAGCAGGCGGGCGCGTCGGCCATCGGCGAGCACGGCACGGCTCTTCCCTCCCAGGTGCTGGAGTCCGTCCGCCGGAACAAGGTGGCGCTCAAGGGTCCGACCGAGACGCCGGTGGGTACCGGACACCGCTCGGTGAACGTGGAGCTGCGCATACAGCTCGACCTCTACGCCAACCTCCGCCCGGTGCAGTCGCTGCCGGGGGTCAAGAGCCGCTACGAGAACGTGGACCTCGTGGTGGTGCGGGAGAACACCGAGGACCTCTACAGCGGCCTCGAGCACGTCGTGGTCCCCGGGGTCGTGGAGTCGCTGAAGATCATCACCGAGAAGGCGTCGACCCGGATCGCGCGCTTCGCCTTCGACTACTCGCGCGCCCATTCCCGCAAGAAGGTGATCGCCGTCCACAAGGCGAACATCATGAAGCTGTCGGACGGCCTCTTCCTGGACTGCTGCCGCAAGGTGGCCAGGGAATATGCCGACGTCGCCTACGACGAGATGATCGTCGACAACACCTGCATGCAGCTCGTCCTGGATCCCGGCCGTTTCGACGTGCTGCTCCTCGAGAACCTCTACGGCGACATCGTGTCCGACCTGTGCGCCGGCTTCGTGGGCGGGCTGGGCATGACGCCCGGGGCCAACATCGGCGCCACCGGGGCGGTGTTCGAGGCGGTGCACGGGAGCGCGCCCGACATCGCGGGGAAGAACCTCGCCAACCCCATCGCCCTCATCCTCTCCGGGGCCTTGATGCTCGACCACCTCGGGGAGAAAGACGCCGCGGAGCGCGTGCGCAAGGCGGTACGCGCGGTGCTCACGGAGGGACGAACGCTCACGCGTGACCTCGGCGGCACCGCGGGCACCACCGAGATCACGGAAGCGATCGCGGCCGGCGTCTAGCGTGGCTCTTCCACGCAGAGGCCGCAGAGGGCACGCAGAGGCCGCAGAGAACGGACAGGAAGCCAGGAACATACAGTAACGAGAGGGCGCGGGACTAGGCTGTCGCCAATGCCGCGCGGTTCCCTGTTGCCCAGTACGTCCTCTGCGGCCTCTGCGTGATTCTCTGCGGCCTCTGCGTGGAAAGGCTAGCTGCGGAGAGCTACTTCCCGCTCACGAGGTGGTGCAGGATCCAGTTGATGATCGTGATGACGAGTGCCCCCAGGATCCCCGGCACCAGCCCCTGCACCACGTAGCCGGGAATGAACAGCGAGGCCAGCCACAGCAGGATCCCGTTGAGGACGAAATAGAACAGGCCCAGCGTCAGGATCAGCAGGGGCAGGGAGAGGAGCAGGGCCAGCGGCCGCACGATCAGGTTGAACAGGCCCAGGATCACGCCCCCGATCAGCAACGTCACCAGGTTGCCGCGGAACAGGATGCCGGGGACGAATGTGGTGACCCACAGCGCGAAGGCATTGAACACGATCGACAGCAATATTCCCATTGATGAACTCCTATCGGCCCTCGAAGGGCGCCTTGGGCTCGAGGCGGTAGCCGGGTGGTGGCTCGAACAGGCCGGCGGCGAAGGGACCGAGGGTCACCTTCGTGACCGTGGAGAGCGTCTCCTGCAACTCCCCCATCACCTCCACGCGTGACCGGGTTTGCAGCGGGAAGCCGGGCAGCCGCCGGATCTCGCCGAGCAGGCCGCCGAGGGATCGGCTCGCGCCCGACCACTCCAGGAAGTCGGCAAAGGCGTCGACGCCGAGGGGCACGGCCTTGGAGACGTAGAGGTCCATCGAGACGCCTCCGGCCGCGATACGGTAACCCCGGCACGAATACCCCGCCACCACCTTCCCCCCCGGCAACTCGGTGGTGCGCACCGCTCCGTCCGCCCCTCCCATGAGCTCACCGGCGAGAGCGAGGTCCATCTGCGCCCGGGCGCGCATGCGCTCGAGGTCCAGCTCGATGGCCCGCTTGTGCTCGGGGTCGATGCGGTACGCCTGGCCGCGGTCGAGGCGCAGCACGAGCGCGGGGCCGCCCTCCCCCTCCCCCGGCTCCAGGCGCATCCGCCGGCCCGCGTACCAGACGCGAGAGAGCACGCCGGGCGCGGCGGCCCCGTCGCGGCCGCGCACGAGGGTCGTCTGCTCGAAGTACACCTCGGCGGGCAGGGCGGGCCGAGCGGCGAGCGGGAGGAGCAGGAGCGCAGGGATGAGCACGGGTCTCCGGATTGGACAACGCCCTCGTGGTTATCATACTCTCTCCCGGTATCCCGCCAGGAAGGTCCATTGCCGCCCAGACCGACAGACGAGATCAACGTCCGGCAGAGCCTGCTCAAGCTCCTCGAGTCCGATCCCCCGCACGAGGAGCGCCTGCTCGAGGAGCTCGAGGGCTACCGGCAAGCGGGCCAGGCCGTCTACGCCTGCCTGCTGTCGATCCTCACGCATCTCAACTTCACCGAGAGCGAGGCGTACCGGCACTGGCGGCGGATCCAGGCCCACCGCGACCGTCTGCTGAGGGCCCTCCGCCGCGACGTCGGCCTTCGTGTGGCCCTGCTCGATTACTTCGTAAACGTGAACCGGGAGCTGCACAACCCCAAGGTCATCGAGATCGCGATCTACGAGCGGACCGAGCGCTCCGCGGTGACCGACGCCCTGACCGGCCTCTTCAACCACGCCTACTTCATCCAGGCCCTGAACCGCGAGGTGCTGCGCGCGCGCCGGCACGACCTCAAGCTCTCGCTGGCGATGTTCGACCTCGACGACTTCAAGAAGGTCAACGACACCCGCGGCCACCTCGAAGGGGACCGCATCCTCATGAAGACGGCGGCGGTCGTCCGGGAGAGCCTGCGGGAGATCGACACCGCCGCCCGGTACGGGGGCGAGGAGTTCGTGATCCTCCTCCCCGAGACGTCGCGCGCGGGCGCGCACGTGGTGGCCGACCGCATCCGCCGGCGGATCGAGGAGCGCTTCCGCGGGCGTGACGCCCCGCAGGAGACGATCTCCGGAGGTGTCGCGACCTACCCCGAAGACGCCACCAGCCCTGAAGACCTGCTGCGCCGCGCGGACGAAGGCCTCTACCGCGCCAAGGCCGACGGCAAGAACCGCATCACGATGGTGGGCGGCGAGCGGCGGCGCCACCTCCGGGTGTCGGTGAGCCATCCCCTGCTGCTGCGCGCGCGCTCGACGCGGCGCACCGCGCGGGCCAAGAACGTCTCCGCCGGCGGTCTGCTCGTGAGCCTGCGGGGTCCGGTACCGGTGGGAAGCAACGTCACGCTCGTGATCCCGCCGGCGGGCGGAACGTCGATGGCGCTGCGCGGGGTGGTCGTGAGGGTGGAGAAGGCGGGCCACGACGGCGGCCGTCCGTACGAGATCGGCGTCCGGCTGGCCGCGGAGTCCACCGCAGCCCTCCGCGCACTGCGCCGCATCGGCGCGTATTGAGCTGGGGGGTGCTAGCGGCGCACCCCCCAGACCCCCCCTCGCTGCGCGCGAATGAATCGCGCTCCGCTCGCAGCCTGTGGCTCTCTGTAACGCTAGCGGCGCACCGCCCAGACCTCCCCGCTCGCGGTCTTTGCCGTATAGGCTAGGGACGTGATCGGGTCGCTGGCAGCGTGCGCCGTGGCCGTGCTTCTTGCCGCGGCGGATCCCACCGTTCGCAGCATCGAGGTCCGCGGCGCCACCGCCTACGACCTCAAGGCCATCCAGCGCATCCTCCGCGTCAGTCCGGGCTCGACGTTGCGCCGCCCCGTTCCGGAGCTGGCCGATCAGCTCGAGCGGCGCTACCACATCCTCGGCTTCCCCGCCGCGCGGGTCGAAGGCACCTTCGACCCCTCGACGGACACGCTGAGCTTCACCGTGGACGAGGGACGGCTGGGTATGGTGGCGGTGGACGGGCTGGAGGGCGACACCGAGGCCCGGGTGCTGAAGGTGCTCGACTTGCGACCGGGAAAGCCGGTCAAGGAGCGCGACGTCTCGGGCGCGCTCGCTCGGCTGGAGAAGCTCTCCGGCGGTGCGTTCGTGTCGACGGCCACGCCGCCGTACACGATCGAGCCCGGCCCGGAGGGAGCGAAGCTGACCTTGCATCTGCGCCGGCGCGCGGCCCGGCTGCAGCTCCGGCCCGGGGGTCCGGCCACCGCCTCGCTCTACAACCGCGTCGACGGCCTGAACCTCGGCGCCAGCGCACGGGTGACCCTGTTCGACCCGGTCTCCTTCGATCACGCCGAGGCCTATGGCCACATGGCGTACGGCTTCTCCTCGCACAAGGCGCGTTACGCGGTGGGCGCGCTGAAGCCGTTCGGGCCCGATCGCCAGTTCACGGTCGGTTACGAGTACCATGACCTCACCGACAACGACGACGCGTTCCGCCGACGGACCGTAGACGACCTGCCGGGATCGCGGATCTACTTCACGATCTTCGAGGACTACTACCGGCGCCGGGGCCATGAGGCCTACGCGTTCGCCCGGGCCACCTCGCGCTTCCAGGTCGGCGCGCTCTGGCGCAGCGACGATTACCGCAGCCTGCCCGTCACCGCCAACGACCAGATCCTGTTCTTCCACGACCGCACGTCGAACCCGCTGGTGACGGAAGGCCGTATGCGCTCGATCCTGGGCGTCGCCCGCTGGGCGTGGAAGCGCGACCTGTTCGGCAGCTGGTCGGAGGAGCGCGAGTCGTTCCTGCTGCGCAATCCCTACGGCACGCCCTTCGAGCGCGACCAGCAGGCCCGGGTCGAGACGAGCCTCGAGGTCGCATCGCCCGGGCTCGGCGGCGACTTCGACTTCCGGCGCTTCATCGGCCAGGCGCGCGCCGCCCGCGTCTTCTCGCCCCGCCAGGCGCTGCTGCTGCGAGGTCTCGTGGGTGTGGGCTCCGGCGAGCTTCCGGTCCAGCGCCGGTTCTACCTGGGCGGGATGGGGACGCTGCGGGGGTACTCGCTCAAGCAGTTCGCCGGCGATCACCTGGTCCTCACGACCGCCGAGTACTGGTTGTATCCGCGCTCCCCCTGGCCCGGCCTCGTCTTCTTCTATGACGGCGGCACGGCCTGGGACCGCGGCCGACCCCGTTCCGGCTGGAAGCAAGACGTGGGCGCGGGGATCGACTGGCCGGGGGGAGGCAAGGGCTACCTGCGCCTCGACGTCGGCTTTCCGCTCAACCGCGAGCCGGCCAACCGGCGGGCCTACGTGACCGGCCTCATCCGCTTCCCGTTCTGATGACCGCGGCCCTGCTCCTCGCCGGGACCCTGCTCGTCCCCGTTGCGCCCTCGCTGCCCGACGGCAACGCGCTCGTGCGCGAGCTGGCACAGAAGCAGCGCCGCTGGGAGGAGATCCTCAACCGCTACACCTACGACGTGGAGGTCGTGCGCGAGGACCTGGACAGGGAAGACCGCGTCACGAAGCGCGAGAGCCGCCGCTACGAGGTCTTCTACGTGAAAGGGCGGCCCATCCGGCGCCTCGTCGCCGAGGACGGTCGGGCGCTCGGCGCCGAGCGCCAGGCCAAGGTCGACCGGGAGGTGAGGGAGAAGGTCGACGCCGTCAACGAGCAGCGCGTGGCCCAGGAGCTCCCGGCCGTGCGCCTTTCCGCGATCCTGGATCGCTACGATTTCCGCTCCGTCGGACGGGAGGCCATGGACGGCCGGCCGGCGATCGTCCTGGAGTTCACGGCCCTCCCCGGCTCCCGACCGCTCGCCCACGACGACGTGCTGCGCAACCTGGCTGGCCGCGTGTGGATGGACGAGGCCGAGCGCGAGGTGGTCCGGGCCGAGGTGCGCAACACCGCCGGCATGAGGTTCTTCCTCGGGCTGGGGGCATCGGTCTCGGCGGTGAGCGGCACATTCGAGTTCCGCAAGGTGGACGACACGCTGTGGCTGCCGGTGCGCGACGAGACGCGGGCCATCGGCCGCATGCTGCTCTTCAAGTCGTTCCGGACGCGGGTCGTGCATACATACGGCAACTTCCGCCGTTTCGACGTGCACTCGGAAGAGAAACTCCGGTAGGATTCGCCATCGAGAGGAGCCAGCCATGAAGTTGGTGGTGGCGGTCGTGAGGCCGGAGAAGCTGTCCGACGTGCTGGAGGCGCTCTTCCGCGCCCAGGTGCAGGGGCTGACCATCAGCCGCGTGCAGGGCCACGGGGGCGAGATGGAGCGGGTGGAGACCTACCGCGGCACCACCGTCAAGATGGAGCTGTCGGACAAGGTCCGCGTGGAGATCGGCGTGTCGGACCATTTCGTCGAGCCCACCGTTAAGGCGATCCTGGCCGGCGGGCGCACGGGAACGGTCGGCGACGGCAAGATCTTCGTGCTTCCGGTCGAGAAGGTGTACCGGATCCGCACCGCGGAAGAGGACCGCGCCGCGGTGACGCCCGTCGGTATCCCTCCGGGCTAGGCGCGCTCCACGCGTACGAAGGTGTTGTAGTCCGGCTCGCGCGAAATGGCGTCCTTCTCTTCGCGCGACAGCAGCGCGTTGCCCTCCGGCCAGTGCACCTCCACGTTGCCGGGCTTGATCTCGTCGATGCGGGCGCGGCCCGCGTAGCGCCCGGCCGCGGAGACGAGGTGGATGGGCGCGCCGTCCGTGACGCCGAGCCGCGCCGCGTCCTCGCGTGAGATCAGAACGTCGGCGCGCGCCGCCCCCGTGAGCGGATCGACCTCGCGTTGAACCATCGAGTTGAACTGCTTGCCCCGCCGCGTCGAGAGGCGGAGCGAGCCCACCGGCGCCGCGCGCCCATGCGCCGCCACCACGGAGAAGTGCGCCTTGCCGTCGGGAGTGACGAAGCGCCCATCGGCGAAGAGCCTCGGTCCGCCCCACTGCACGGAATCGCCCTGCTTCGCGAGGGCCTCGATGCCGGCGTAGAGGGGCACCGCGCGGGCGATCTCCTCGCGGATGGCGGCCGAGGAGGCGAAGCGCAGCTTCTCCGCGAGCTCCGGGCGGACGCGGGCCGCCACCTCGCCGAACACTTCCCACTCCGCGCGAGCCTGGCCGATGCGGCGGCCGGGCACCTCGGGCGAGAAGATGATCCGCCGCTCGGTCGAGGTCTCGGTGCCGCCGCCCGGCGACTCGTAGCGCGTCGTCGCGGGAAAGATCACGACCGTGTCCTTCGGCGGCAGCAGCATCATCGAGGAGACGACCACGTCCTGGTGGATGCGCGTGCCGACCCGGCCGAGAGCGGTCGCGGCCGCCGCGGGGTCCGGCAGCGTCTCCAGGAAGTTCCCCCCTGTCATCCAGAAGACGTCCAGCTCGCCTCGCCACGCTCCGTCGACCATCTCCGCCGCGGTGAGGCCCGACCACGCGGGCACGTCGAACCCCCACACCTCGGCGAAGCGCGCGCGCTGAGACTCGTCGAGAGCGGGGGCGCAGCCGACCTCCGCCCCGCCCTGGACCCCGGAGTGACCGCGGATCGGCATGAGGCCGGTGTGCGGCCGGCCGACCCAGCCCCGCGCCAGGCCGACGTTGACGAGGGCCTGGATGGTCGGCACGCCGTGCGCGTGCTGGGTGAGCCCCATCGACCAGACGAAGATGCCGGTGCGCGCGCCGTTCAACATCTCGGCGAAGCGCCGCATCTCGGCGCGGGTCGTGCCGCTCTCCCGCTCGAGCTCCTCGAAGGGCGCCGCCTGCGCGGCGGCCGCGGCTTCCGCGAAGCCCGTGGTCGACTGCGCGATGAAGTCGCGGTCGACCCAGCCCTCGGCGGCCAGCACCTTGAAGACGCCCCCCAGGAACGCGAGGTCGCCGCCGGTGTCGACTGGGAACCACTCGTCCGCGAAGCGCGTGCCGAAGAGGGCCGACTCGGGCACCGACGGCACCCAGTACCGCTTCAGCCCCGGCTCGAAGTAGGGGTTCACGACCGCGACCTTCGTGCCCCGCTGCCGCGCCTCGTAGAGGTACTTCATCGTGACCGGCTGGTTGTTGGGGGTGTTGGAGCCGAAGAAGACGATCAGGTCGGCGCCGATCCAGTCGCGGTACGAGCAGGTCGTGGCGCCATGGCCGAGCGTCTTTTTCATCGCGGAGGTGGAGGCGGCGTGGCACAGCCGGGCGGAGTTGTCGACGTGGCTCGTGCCCATGGCCCGCGCCGCCTTCTGCGCGGCGTAGTAGTTCTCGTTGAGCAGGCCCCGCGACGTCAGGTACACGGCGAATCGCTCCGGCCGTACCGCGCGGATCTTCTCCGCCGCCGAGGCGAGCGCCTCGTCCCAGGACACGACACGGAATCCCGTTTCCCCGGTGCGCCGGATCATCGGCTCCCCCAGCCGGCCCAGCTCCCGGAGCTGCCGGGACGTGAGGCCCTCGAGCCGGGAGAGATCGGCGAGCCGGCCGGGATCGAGCGCGGGCGCAGTGTTGAGCCGCATCAGCTCCAGCCGCACCATGCAGAGATGGATCCCGTCCATCGTCCAGTCCCGCAGACCCGTCGTGCCGAGGGCGCAGCCGTCGCAGACCCCGCTCTTCAGGATCCGCCAGGCGAAGGGAAGCTGGTCGCGGTTCTCCCACGCCGTGCGCGCCATCTCGAAGTAGTGGTTCGGCTTCTGCTGCGACGGATCGCGCGGGACGGCGGAGGCCCAGAGCTTGCGGTTCAACCGAGTGCCGGGCGCTTCTTGTGCCAGTCGGTCGCCTGCTGATAGCGATCAGCGATGGCGATGAGGGTGGCCTCCGAGAAAGCGCGGCCGATGAGCTGCAGCGATGTCGGCAGGCCGTGCTGGCCGAAGCCGTTCGGCACGCAAAGCGCCGGAATGCCCACCAGGTTGCCGGCGGGGATCGTCGCGGGGGGCGCGGGCCGTTCGGGCGAAGGCGACGGTGGAGGCGAGGGTGACGGGGACGGGGAAGGCGGCTTGTCGAAGTCGTAGCCGATCGGCGGCGCCACCCCGAGGCGAGTGGGCGTGACCAGGGCGTCGTACCGCGAGAGCAGCGCGTCGAGCGCGGCCCGCATGGGGACGCGCGCGCGCATCGCCTCCAGGTAATCCACGGCCAGGGTCATGATGGCCGGATAGCCACCCACGCGGTCGGCCGCCGCGCGCAGCTTGCGCGTGCCTCCGCTCTCGATGAGGTCGCGGAATGCGCTCGCCCCCTCCGCGTCCACGATGATGCCGACCGCGGCGGACCACGGGAAGTCCGGGAACTCCACGTCCTCGTCGAGCTTCGCGAAGCTGCGGAGCACGTCCAGCGATCGCCGGAAGTTCTCCTTCACCTCGGGCTGGGCCCGCTCGGTCGCGTTCTTCACCACCCCGATGCGGAAGCGGCGGCGGGGCCCTCCCGCCCGCGCTCCTCGCACGGGATAGTCGAAGTCGCCCGCGCCGGTCGTGGGGTCGGCGGGATCCTTGCCGGCGATGGCCGACAGGACGAGGCCGCAATCGTCGGCGGTCCGGCACATCGGCCCCAGCTTGTCGAGCGTCCAGCAGAGCGCCATCGCGCCATGCCGCGACACGAGGCCGTACGTCGGGCGCAGGCCGGAGAGCCCGCAGTTCGTGGACGGGGTCATGATGGAGCCGGACGTCTCGGAGCCGATGGCGAAGGCGACGAGGCCGGCGGCGGTCGAGGCGCCGGAGCCGCTGGAGCTGCCGCCGCTCCAGTGATCGGGATTCCACGGCGAGCGACCCGGACCCGTGAAGCTGGCGTCCGGGTTGTTGTAGCCCATGCCCCCCGCCAGCTCCACCATGGCCAGCTTTCCCAGCAGCACCGCTCCCGCCTCCCGCAGGCGCTCGATGACGGTCGCGTCGTAGTCGAACACCTGGTCCCGGTACGGCTCGGCGCCCCACGTGGTCGGGATGCCCTTGGTGGCCAGGAGGTCCTTCGCGCCGAACGGGATGCCGTGGAGGGGGCCGCGATAGCGCCGCGGGACGGCCAGCTCGTGGTCCGCCTTGCGGGCCTGGGCGACGGCGAGGTCGCGGGTCACGGTCACCACCGCCCCCAGGCGAGGGCCGATCGTCTCCAACCGGCTCAGGTACGCTTCGGTCAGCTCCACCGAGGAGATCCTCCGTCTGCGCAGCATCTGGCCCAGGTCGCGCACGGACGCGAAGACCACGTCGTCGCCGATCACCGGCGCCTCCGCCGCACGATCGCCGGCGGCGGGGGCGGCGCCACCCGCGGACGGAAGAGGTTCACGGGCTCGTCGGCGTTGCCGAGCTTCACCGCCTTGCGCAGGCGATCGGCGGCCTGCAGGTTGTCCTCGATCCCCTTCCGGACCTCCGCGAGGTCGGCCTCCTCCAGCTGCGCGCCGTAGCGGATGCGCACCACCTCTCCGAGCGCCTGCGCGACGGGCCCGGGCGGTGACGGCGACGGCGAGGGGATCGTCGGCGTCGGAGAAGGCAGGGCCGGCGCCGGCGAGGGCGGTGCCGGCGGCGGGGACAAAGCCGTCGGCAGCAGCGGCGCGACGGCGAGCGATCGTAGGAAGCGTCGGCGGCTCATCGGACCTCCGCGGGCGGTGCGCCCTCTTATAGCAAGCGGGCGCCCGGAGGCACAAACCGGCCAACGTGCGCGAGGGCCAGACACCTTCGGTGGGGACTCCTATGATGGAACTGTGGGCCGCGACGCCGATGCGTCCGGTCTTCAGGCAACCATGATCGCCAACCGGTTCCCCGGATCGCTGTTTGTCCTCGCGATCGTCGCCCTCGGCGCCGCCCCGGCCGCCGCACGGGCGGCAGAGCCGGCGCCTTCTGCGCCCGCCCGCGTGAAGGTCGTCGCCGCGCCCCGCTACAAGGCCGGCGCCATCCACAAGTTCCTGCTCGGACCGACCTACCGTCGCCTCTGGACGACCCCCGTCGAGGTGGAGGTGCTCGACCTGCGCACGTTCCACGGCGGGCTCAAGCCCGTCTCGAAGGGCGGAGGCAAGCAGACGAAGTCGCTGAAGTTCGAGAGCGCCGACGGCCGCGAGTGGCGGGTGCGCTCGGTGGACAAGAGCGCCGCGCGGGTCCTGCCGCTCGAGCTGCGGGACAGCTTCGTGGAACAGCTCGCGCAGGACCAGATCAGCGCCGCCAACCCGGCCGGTCCCCTGATCGTGGACGGCCTCAGCGAAGCGGCCGGCCTTCTCACGCTGCCTCACCGGCTCGTGGTGCTTCCCGACGACCCGCTCCTCGGCAAGTACCGCGAGGAGTTCGCGCACATGCTCGGCCTCATGGAGGAGGACCCCCGGATCGAAAGCCCGGTTACCCCCGGCTTCGAGGGCTTCACCGAGAAGCACAGCAACACGGTCGAGCTGTGGGAGCACCTCGACGCGCATCCGGGAGAACGGGTGGACGCCCGCGCCTTCTTGGAGGCGCGGCTCTTCGACGTGTTCATCGGGGACTTCGACCGTCACGACGATCAGTGGGACTGGCTGCAGCGGCCCGGCAGTCCGACCTGGGTCCCCTACCCGAAGGACCGCGACCAGGCCTTCGCGAAGTTCGACGGCTTCATCCTGTCCCTCATCCGCCCCGCCGAGCCCAAGCTGGTGAACTTCGAGAAGCACTACTCGGACATGGTCGGGCTCACGTGGCAGGGACGTATCCTCGACCGCCGGCACCTCACCACGCTGGAATGGCCGGTGTGGCAGGAGGTCGCCGCCGAGCTGCAGGCCCGCCTCACCGATCCCGTCATCGACGCCGCGGTCAAGCGCATGCCCCCCGAGTACTACCGGATCGTGGGCCGGCAGATGGCAGCGAAGCTCAAGGCACGGCGGAACCTGCTGCCGGGGGCGGCGCGGAAGTTCTACGAGATCCTGGCGAAGGACTCCGAGGCCATCGGCACCGACGAAGCCGACTCGGCCCAGATCCGCCGCGCCGACGATGGGCGGGTCGAGGTCACGCTCGGGGCGGCCGAGAACGTCGCGCCCTACTTCAGCCGGCGCTACGACCCCCGCGAGACCCAGGAGGTGCGCGTCTACCTCAAGGGCGGCGACGACCGGGCGGTGCGCGGGCCGGACACCGAGCGCCTGTTCGTACGGGTGATCGGCGGGGAGGGCAACGACGTCCTCGACGATTCGAGGGGCGGCCACACCCATTTCTACGACTCGGCCGGCGAGAACCGCGTCATCCCCGGACCCGGCACGCATTTCAGCGACGAGGCGTACGTGCGGCCGGTGGAGCGCAACGGCGATCCGGCCCGGGACTGGGGCCACATGGACCTCAAGTTCCCGTGGCTGGCGGCGGGAGCGGACCTCGGTGTCTTCCTCGGCGCGGAGTGGCAGCACACCGCGTACGGCTTCCGCAAGAATCCCTACAAGAACCGGCAGAGCCTTCGCGCGGGATACTCGACCGCGCTGCGGGGTGCGCGGGCCGAGTACCAGGGTGAGTTCATCAGCACCCACTCGAAGCAGCGCTGGCTCCTCCTCGCCCGCTACTCCGACGTCGACCTCTTCCGCTTCTACGGCTTCGGCAACGAGACCCTCGACACGGGCACCGACCGCTTCCACCAGGTGCTGATGCACGCGTACACCCTGGCCCCGGCGTTCCGCTTCGGTCCCGATGCGGTGAACATCGCGGTCGGGCCCGTGGTCCGCTTCACGTCCACGCGGCTCCAGCCGGACCGGCTCATCACGATCGCCCCGCCCTACGGCGTGGGCGACTTCGGCGAGGTGGGCGCCTCCGCCCGGTTCGTTCTCGACGGGCGGAACCGCACGAACGCTCCCAGCCGCGGCGGGCGGCTGTGGGCGGCCGGGACCTACTATCCGGCCGTCTGGAGCGTCGACAAGGGCTTTGGCGAGGTCCACGGCGAGGCCTCGACGTATCTTTCCCCTCCCCTCGTGCTCGACCCGATCCTCGCCCTGCGCGTGGGCGGCAAGCGCGTGTGGGGGCCCTACCCGTTCCAGGAGTCGGCGTTCCTCGGAGGGCTCGAGTCGGTGCGGGGCTTGCGGCCGGGGCGCTACGCCGGAGACGCCGCCGCCTACGCGAACGCCGAGCTGCGCCTCGCGCTCTTCCGCTTCCGCGCGCTCGTTCCTGCCCGCTTCGGCATCTTCGGCCTCGCCGACGCCGGCCGCGTGTGGCTCAAAGGCGAGGACTCGACGAAGATCCACACCGGCTTCGGCGGAGGGATCTGGACGGCCTTCCTGAAGCCCAACAACACGCTGAGCCTGGGCGCGGCCCACAGCGAGGGCCATCTCCGCGTTTACTTCTACGCGGGCTTTGCGTTTTAGAAACGAACGTTCAACGCGGAGGGCACGGAGAACGACAAGGAGGTTTCCTCCGCGTTCTCCGCGTTGAAGAGCGCGCGGCAATGAAGCATTTCTCGATGATCCGCGATTTTCATCTCGCGGATCTGTTCACGCTCGCCAACGGCGGCAGCGGGACCGCGGCCTTGTTCCTGGCCATGGACCACGTACGCGAGGCCCGAGTGGGCAAGCTCTACGCCGCGGGAGCATTCGTGGCCGCCGCCCTGGTCTTCGACGTGATGGACGGGCGCATCGCGCGGTGGCGCCACCGCGCCTCGCCGCTGGGCCGCGAGCTGGACTCGCTCGCGGACGTGATCAGCTTCGGCGTCGCTCCCGCCGGCCTCGCCTTCGCCGCGGGCATGACGGGACTCTGGGATGCTCTCGGCCTGATCTACTTCGTGGCCTGCGGCATCAGCCGCCTCGCGCGCTACAACGTCACCGCGGAAGCCATGTCCGCGGAGACGGGCAAGGTCACGTATTTCGAAGGGACGCCCATCCCCACGAGCGTCCTCCTCGTCGTCCTCCTCATGGCCCTCGCGCGCGCCGGGCGCATCGGCGATTCGATGCTCGGAGGCGTGTGGGGCGTCGGGGGCTTCGACCTCCATCCGGTGGCGCTGCTCTTCGTCCTGTCGGGCTCGTTGATGATCTCGAAGACGCTGAAGATCCCCAAGCCCTAGTAACATTGAGTTCGGAGGCCGCCCGCCGATGGGCTTGAAGGAATACCACCGCAAGCGCGACTTCGGGATCACTCCGGAGCCACGGGGCAAGGAGAAGAAGAAGCCAGGCCGCTCGTTCGTCATCCAGAAGCACGCGGCCACGCGGCTCCATTACGACTTCCGCCTCGAGATGGAGGGCGTGCTGAAGAGCTGGGCGGTGCCGAAGGGGCCGAGCCTCGACCCGAAGGACAAGCGCCTGGCGATGATGACCGAGGACCACCCGGTCGAGTACGGCGGTTTCGAGGGGATCATTCCCAAGGGCCAGTACGGCGGCGGCACCGTCCTGCTCTGGGACCGCGGGACGTGGGAGCCCATCGAGGATCCCCACGCCGGATTGCGCAAGGGTAACCTGAAGTTCCGGCTGAACGGCGAGAAGCTCACGGGCGGCTTCGCCCTCGTGAAGATCAAGGGCCGCGATCCCAGGGACTCCGAGAAGACCTGGCTCCTCATCAAGGAGAAGGACGAGTTCGTGCGTCCGGGATACGACATCACCGAAGCGCGGCCGGAGAGCGTTACGACCGGGCGCACGCTGGAACAGATCGCTGCCGACCGGGACCGCATCTGGGACTCGGGCGTGGGCGAGGTGAAGGTCGAGAAGACGTCAAAGAAGACGGCGGCGCGCCCACGGCCGAAGCCTCCCGCGAAAGCCCGGCCGGCGGCCCGCGTGGACCCTTCGTCCCTGGCCGGCGCGCGCAAGGCTCCCCTGCCCGCCTCGCCGCAGGCGCAGCTCGCGACGGCGGTCACCGACCCGCCCAAGGGCGACGAGTGGCTGCACGAGATGAAGTTCGACGGCTACCGCATCTTGAGCCGCCTCGAGAAGGGCCGGGTGAGGCTCGTGAGCCGCAATGGCAAGGACTGGACCGATCGCTTCACCCTGCTGACGGACGCGATCGCGGGTCTCGGCACCGAGCGGGCGGTGATCGACGGCGAGGTCGCGGTCCTGCTCCCGGGCGGCAACACGAGCTTCCAGGCCCTCCAGAACTTCATGAGCGGGGCCGGGGCCGGGCAGCTCGTCTACTACGTGTTCGATCTCCTCTACCTCGACGGCTACGACCTCTCCGGCGTCGTCCTCGAGAAACGCAAGGGGACGCTACAGCAGCTCGTCACCGGCGTGAGCGGCGGCAAGATCCGATACAGCGACCACGTCGTCGGCCAGGGCGAGAAGGTCTTCGAGAACGCGTGCCGCATGGGAATGGAAGGGATCGTCTCCAAGCGCCGGGACATGCCCTATACCCCCGGGCGGACACGCGGCTGGCTGAAGGTCAAGTGCCACCTCGAGCAGGAGGTCGTGATCGGCGGCTTCACCGATCCCGAGGGTACCCGGGTGGGGCTGGGCGCTCTCCTCGTCGGCGTCTACGACGGCAACGGCCGTCTCGTCTACGCGGGGAAGGTCGGGACCGGGTACACGGAGAAGGTGCTCCAGGACCTGCGGCGCAAGCTGGAGGCACGGGAGCAGAAGACCTCGCCGTTCACGGCCGGGACCGGGCTGCCCCGCAACGCACACTGGGTGAAGCCGGAGCTGGTGACGGAGGTGGCGTTCACCGAATGGACGAGCGAGGGTCACCTGCGCCACCCGACGTTCCGCGGCTTGCGCGAGGACAAGCCGGCGGCGCAGGTCGTCCGCGAGAACCCGGAGCCGACGGCGCAGGCGGAGGCGGAAGCCGAGGAGGAGATGGCCACCCCGCGTCGTCCGCGGCGCGCGCCCGACAAGAAATCCGGCGCCGCCAAGGCCACCGTCGCCCGGCGTCAAGCCCAGGCGGAGCCCAAGAAGGCCAAGGCGGACGTGGTGGTGGCCGGCGTGCCCATCACCAATCCCGACCGCATCGTCTACCCCGGGCAGGGCCTCACCAAGCGCGACATCGCCCTCTATTACGAGTCGATCGCGGGCCACATCCTGCCCCACCTCGAAGGCCGTCCCACGACGCTGGTGCGCTGCCCGGAGGGAATGGGCAAGCCGTGCTTCTACCAGAAACACATCGGCTATTGGGCGCCGGATACGCTACGCCGCGTGCGCATCCAGGAAAAGAAGAAGGTGGGCGAGTACCTCGTGGTGGATGATCTGCCCGGCCTCATCGGTCTCGCGCAGATGGGGATCCTCGAGATCCACACGTGGAATTCCACCGTGGAGCGCCTCGAGGAGCCCGACCGCGTGGTCTTCGACCTGGACCCCGACGCCGCCGTGGGCTGGCCCGCGGTCGTGAAGACGGCCGAGCGCATCCGCGAGCTGCTCGACGGCCTGGGCCTGGCCGCCTACGTGAAGACGACCGGGGGCAAGGGCCTGCACGTCGTCACCCCGTTGCGCCCCGACGCCGGCTGGGACCAGTGCGCGGAGTTCTCGCATGTCGTCGCGGAGACGATCGCCCGCCGGCACCCGGAGGAGTACCTCACCGAGGCGTCGAAGGCCGCGCGCAAAGGCAAGATCTTCATCGACTGGCTGCGCAACGTCCGCGGCGCGACCTCGATCGCCGCCTACTCGACCCGGGCGCGCCCCGGCGCCCCGGTCTCCGTCCCCGTGACCTGGGAGGAGCTGGCGCGCACGCGGCCGGACGGTTACACCGTGCAGACGCTGTCCGCCCGATTGGCCTCGCTCGAGCAGGATCCCTGGGCGGGGTACGACCAGGCCGGCCAGCCGCTCAGCTCCGCGCTGCGACAGGCCGGCAGCCTGCGCTAGCGCCTCACTCGCCCATGACGTGGACCACCACCTCGCGGCGGTGGCGGCCGTCCCGATGCTCCCAGACGTAAACGCCCTGCCACGTGCCGAGGACCAGCTCGCCCTCCCGCACCGGCACCTGCTCGGAGGTACGGGTGAGGGCCGCCTTCACGTGGGAGGACATGTCGTCGTCGCCCTCGGCCACGTGGGTGAAGAGCGGATCGCCGTCGGGGACGAGGCGGCTCAGGAACGCCTCGAGGTCGCGCTGTACGGCCGGATCGGCGTTCTCCTGGATGAGGAGGCTGGCCGAGGTGTGCCGGATGAAGATCGTGCACAGGCCCTCGCGAATGCCCGAGCCGCGGAGGACGCCCCGCACGCCGCCGGTGATCTCGGTCAGGCCCCGCCGGGTCGACACGCTGAGCGTCTCGCTGCGCTGCTGCATTTGATCCGCGGCCCTCTTGGCATTAGTCTAGGCGTTTCGTTGGGACGGGATGGAGGCGCGATGATGTTACGGAGGGCGACTCGGGTGGCGGCGGTCGTCGCGCTGGCGGCCGTCGCGGGTTGTGGAGGCGGATCGTCGCCGACCGTGCCCCCGGCCACCACCCCCACTCCCGCGCCGACCCCCACGCCCGTGCCGAGCGCCACCCCGACGCCTTCGGCCACGTCATGCCGCTATGGCATGGGGGTCCTCGACGCTTCGTGCGTGCGCCAGAGCCCGACCTTCCTCGACGACGTGGACGGCGCCATCAACCTGCTCGGCCAGCAACATCCGGAGCTGTTCAACTTCAACGATACCGCCGGCGCGGGCGGGTGGCGCGTCCTCGACGCCGACCGCTACTACTCGGGGGTCATCGCCAACCTCCAGGCCAAGGACTACTGCGCGGGGTTCGACCTGCAGAACCTGCAGGTGAAGAACAGCAACACGTTCAGCGAGGACTACGACATCCTGCTCTCCTCCGGCTTCGTCCGCCGCGGCGCCGTCTCCTATCGCCAGACCTGCTCGCCCGCCAACTTCCCGCTCGATCCCAAGGACCTCATCGACAGCGTGCGCGTGGCCTTCTTCGGCTTCCGGTGCCCCGACGACGTCGCCGTGCCGAACAACGGCGGGAATCGCCTGCCCGTCGGCTGCACCGGCAACGTCACCGCGACCCCGAAAAACAAGAACAACCAGGACGTGGATCCGCGGATCCACGGCAGCCAGATCGCGTGGACCTTCGAGCTGGAGAGCGGCAAGCCAGCGGAGCTGATCAACTACCCCGACCAACCCTTCAACAAGAGTGTCGTCGGCCTCGCCCTCGGCAACTTCACGCTCTGCGCGATCGTGAAGGAGGTGCAGGGCTGCCTGCACGGCGAGGTGGTGGCCCCCAGCTCGCGCTAGGGCTTCGGTCGGGCCAGGCCCGGCACTACCTTCACCGCGGGAAGCCGCTTCAGCGCCGCGGGCGCGACCTTGATCTTCGAGGATCGGCCTCCGCCGCCGAGGATGACCCATTCCGGCGCCATCACCGCCTCGTCCACGTAGACCGGAAGGCCTTCGGGCACGCCGAAGGGCGTCACCCCGCCGACGAGCATCCCCGTCACCGCCACCGTCTCCTCGGCCGAGGCGAAGGAGAGCCGCGAGACGCCGAGGAGGCCACGCACGGCGTGGTTGACGTCGAGGGACGTCGTGGCCAGGACGACGCACACGGCGTAGATCCTCGGCTCCTTCTTCGAGGCGACGAGGATCGTGTTGGCGGAGCGCTCGGGAGGAATGCCGTAGCGGGCGCAGAAGGCGGCGGTGTCCGCGGCGGCGGGGTCGCACTCGAGCCGCTCGTACTCGATCCCCAGCCGGGTGAGCGCGGCGACCACGGCCGCCTCCGGGTCAATCATCGACCCCCCCTCGAATGTTCGGCGCGCGCAGCGTAGCATTTCCTCTGTCGCCGGCGACGGATTCACTCCGAAGTCCGGCGCTCGATGGAGACCGATGCGGGGCGGAGCGCGCCGCATTCACGAATGGACCCGATCTACCGCAGCGCGCTGAACCGCGAAGTCCTCGCCGCCCGACCGGCCGAGTTCGCTTCTCTGCGCGTCGGCGCGATCGCGGTGTGGCCGCCGGTGGTGCTCGCGCCCATGGCCGGCGTCACCAACCCGCCCTTCCGCACGCTCTGCCGGCGGTATGGCGTGGGCCTCTACGTCAGCGAGATGATCACCGCCCGCGCCCTCGTCGAAGGAAACCGCAAGACGCTGCTCATGGCGAGCTTCGATGCGGAAGAGACGACGCGCAGCCTGCAGCTCTACGGCGTCGATCCCTTCTACGTGGGGGAGGCGGTGCGCCTGCTCGTCGGCGAGGGCCGCGTCGACCACCTCGACCTCAACTTCGGCTGCCCCGTCCGCAAGGTGACGAGCCGCGGGGGCGGGGCCGCCATCCCCGTGAAGCCGCGCCTGCTCCGGAGCATCGTGCGCTCGGCGGTGGCGGCGGCGGGAGACATCCCGGTCACCATCAAGTTCCGCATGGGGATCGACGAGCAGATCCTCACCTACCTCGATGCCGGCCGCATCGGCGAGGAGGAGGGCTGCGCGGCCGTGGGGCTCCACGCGCGGACGGCGGCGCAGCTCTACGACGGCGAGGCGTGCTGGGATGCGATCGCCCGGCTCAAGCAGGCCGTCAAGACCATTCCCGTCCTCGGGAACGGCGACATCTGGGAGGCGGAGGACGCCCTGCGCATGATGCGCACGACGCGGTGCGACGGCGTGATCGTCGGGCGGGGCTGCCTCGGCCGGCCGTGGCTCTTCCGCGACCTCGCCGACGTGTTCGACGGCCGCGAGGCGGCCGACCCTCCCGGCCTGGGGGGCGTGATCGAGGTGATGCTGGAGCACGCCCGCCTGCTCGTGGAGTGGCTGGGCGACGAGGGTTCGGCCATGCGCGCCTTCCGCAAGCACACCTCGTGGTACACGAAGGGATTCCGCGGCGGTGCGCCCCTCCGGCAGCGGCTCATGCAGGTGACGCGCCTGGCCGATCTGCGCGCGGCGCTGGCGGACGTCGACCGCGCCCAGCCCTTCCCCCCCGACGCCGTGCGCGTGCCTCGCGGAAAATCGGCGGGCCGGCAGAAGGTCGCCCTGCCCGCGGGCTACCTGGACGACCTGGAAGACGACACGCCTCCCGGCATCGAGGCCGAAGCCGCCGACTCCGGCGGTTAGCGCTCCGCGGGAGTTGGGGAGGAGGAATCCTCATGTCGATCATCGAGTTCCTTGGACTGGCCAGCAAGGAAAAACGTGCGGAGGCCTCCGCGGAGACAGAGACCGTTCGCAGGATCGTAGCGGCGCTCGACCAGATGGACCCCGAACGCGCCCGGTACCTCGCCGGGTTCGCGTTCATCCTTTGCCGCGTGGCGAGGGCTGACCTGAAGATCACCACCTCCGAAACCGAGACCATGGAGCGGATCCTGGCGGAGCGAGGCGCATTGCCGCTCGAGCAAGCCATCCTCGTCGTTCAGATGGCGAAGACCCAGAACATCCTCTTCGGCGGAACCGAGAACTTCCTGGTTACGCGGGAGTTCAATCGGATCGCGACCCGGGAGCAGA
This sequence comes from Acidobacteriota bacterium, assembly GCA_003222275.1. Lineage (GTDB taxonomy): Bacteria > Acidobacteriota > Vicinamibacteria > Fen-336 > Fen-336 > AA32. Next base: position 22,531 of record QHVJ01000015.1, read on the forward strand.
AGCTCGCGCTCCTCGATTGCCTGTTTGCCGTCTCGGCGGACGATTGGATTTCCACGATCGAGGAGAACGAGATCAGCAGGATCTGCGGGGAGCTCGACCTCACCCACGACGATTTCATCTCCGTGCGCTCGGCCTACCGGGAGCAGCTCGCCGTGCTGAGGAAGCCGCCCGAAGGTCGCCGCTGAAGCCGCCGACTCCGGCGGCTAGCTCAAAACTGGGCGGGGAAGCAGGTGGTGATGTAGGCTCCCGGCCCCTTGCGGATGTAGCCGCCGGTCGAGACCCAGATGTTGTACTGCTCGTTGAATTCGTTGCTCGTCTTCACCGCGATCTCCTCGAACTCCTCGACCGCGCACACGCCCTGGGCGTGGATGGCCTGCACCACCGCCTTGACGTACCGGCTGCGGTCCAGGACCCGGTAGTTCCCGTTGAACAGGTCGTCGTGGAGGTCGAACAGCCCCGGGTGGTCCCTCACGGTCTGGGCGATCGCCTTGTCCACGTACTCATTGAGCTGAGGTGTGAGCTTGGGGCAGGTGTTGTGCAGGTCGGGCATCGCCGCCAGCGGGCACGAGAAGGCCTGAGGGGTGGCCGCCGGAGCCGGGGTCGGCGTCGGCGTGGGGGCAGGATTGCTGGCGGCCGGGCTCTTGCTGGAGCCGCATCCCGCGAGCGCGATCGCGCCGAGCACCGCGGCGGCGAAGGCAGGGTTCATCTTCACTAATGGGCCTCCGGGGAAGAAACCAACAGGCTTCCCGACAAGAACACGGCGGGATTCTAGACGAGCCCTGCGCCCGATCGGGTCCGAATGCGCCTAGCGCTGGAAGGCGTACGACAGCTTCATGAAGAACTGGCGGCCGACCCGGTCCAGGTGCTGGGCCGTATCGTCCAGCTCGCGGCTGTCCCCGTACCCCGCGAACAGCACCGTCTGCCAGTTGAGCTTGTAGGCGAACAGGGCCGATGCGCCGAAGGCACCGTCCTTGCGCGCGACACTGCTCGAATAGAGGCTGGGATCGCGGCGGGTGCTGACGTATTGGCCGATGACGCGCAGGAAGATTCGAGACGTGAACGTGTACTGCGCGCGCAGCCGGTCGACGCTGGCCGTGAACAGCCGGGCCCGCGACCCGGAGGGGGTGTCCACGTTCAACCAGCGGCGCGATTCGTTGAACCGCAGCTCGAGGTGGTTCGTGGGGCGGAAGGTGGCGTTGAAGTTGACGTTGGCGCCTCTGCCGGTGCGGGCGCCGTCGAAGTCGATCTCCTCGCCCACGAACCCGTCGACGCCGATCTGGTTGAACCTCAGGGAGGGGCTCGCCTGCACGATGTAAAGGAGCTGCTGCCGCGGCAGCGTCACGGTACCGGCGCGCACGCGATCGAACGCGTACCAGAAGCGGAAGAACGAGCTCCACTTCCCGTCCATGCCGGTGCCGACCGACAGCCGCCGGTTGAGCAGTCCCCCGTCGCGATCGGTGGAGCGGTCGAAGATGTAGAAGGTCCGCAGTCGCCGCAGGAAGCCGTTCGGCCGGAACGTATATCCGCCCTCGAGGTCTGTGCGGCGGTAGCCGACCTGGGGTACGAAGCCGTCGTCGGCGCGGAAGTCGTTGGCGAAGTCGTTGTACTGCGCGTACCAGTCGACCGTCTTCGTGGTGTGGAGCCACCAGGCCGTTGCCCCGTGCCCCTGGAGCGCGCGGCCGTCCCACTCCGCCGTCAGGTCCGGCCGGACGGGCGTCCGGCTGTCGCTGAGGAGCACCTGGCCGGTGACGGTGTCCTTCGTCGACGGCCGCCATTGGAAGTCCGGTCCGATGACCCGGTTATGACCGCCGCCGCGGATCTCCCGGTCGGTCCCGAGGAGGCTGACAAATGACTTGCCCACATCCCGGCGCAGCCGGCCGATCGCCACGAACGAGCGAAACTCCTGGTCGGCGAGGTCGGAGCTGTTGGAGCCCGGCAGGATCACGCTGCCCCCACCGTCGTCCTCGGCCAGGAGCGCCGTGTACGCCGTCGAGCCGAACTTCCCGGTGCCCCGCACACCCCAGCGCGGGGCGGTGACCGTCCGCGTATAGACGGCCTGGATGGGCGTGCTGAACAGCTCGCTGCCTTCGAGGAAGAACGGCCGCTTCTCGGAATAGAACAGGGCGAAGCGCTCGTTGACGCCGATCTGGGCGACGTCGGACTCGATCTGGGAGAAGTCGGGGTTCACGGTGGCGTCGACCGCGGTGCTGGCGGTGGGCGTCCATTTCAGGTCGAGGCCGGCGTCACCCTTGACCTTCTCGTCGTGCCACGGCGTGCCGGGGCCGTCCGTGGCCGCGCCCGCCTGTCGTCCGGTGGCGTAGGGCGCCAGCACCAGGTGGCCCCCGGAGGGTAACCCCTCCAGGCCGGTGATCGAGGCGCTCCGGCAGACGAAGCAGCTGCCCCCCCGCGGCAGCTTCACGGTGAAGAACTGATAGCGGTAATCCCGGGGGTAGTTGCGATAGAGCATGATCCGCCACGTGCGCGGATCGGCCCTTGCGTAACGGAGCGAGGAGAAGGGGATTCTGATCTCCAGCATCCAACCGTCGCTGGTGATGCGGCCCTTGGCATCCCAGTAGTAGTCCGGAGAGGAGTCCTCATTGCCGGACGGGTCGTCCAGGACCGAGTCGTACTGGATGCTCCGCGGGTTGGCGACGAAGAGGATCCCCGTCTTGCCGTCGTTGCGAGTGTCCAGCAGCACGCCGCCATAGTCGGTGGTCCCGGAGAGGTTGTCGCGGTCGCCGAGGGGGGCACGTATCTTGGCCGGCTGCGGGTCCTGGAACTCGAAGCCCGCGTAGAAGAACTTGTCGTCGTAGGTGAGATAGCCGACGTTCTTCACCTTCGGCGGCGTGTTGTCCCCGGGGTTGGTCTCATACCACGTGTCGACGCGCGCGGCCCCCTTCCACCCCTCGTCGGAGAGGTCGCCGTCGATCGAGATCGGTCCTGCGGCGCGATGAATCTCGATCGGCGGCGCGGGCGCATCCTCCGCTGCCTGTGCGAGGGCGGCCCCACGCATCATCAATAAAATCAGGATTTTGAATGGGCGGGACAGGGCCATATCTTCGTTGATACGACGTTACTCGTAGACGATTGGTTGGGGGGAAAGTTCCTGCTGTGATCCTTGACTTTTTCGTACAGATTCAATAGATTCGGGGTTGGAGGACTCTCCCGACATGAGCTCGGATTCGATCACCGCCCAGGACATCGCCGCCCGCGAATACCGCGCCGGCTTCGTCACCGACATCGAGTCGGAGACCGTCCCCGTCGGCTTGAGCGAGGACGTGATCCGGCTGATCTCGGGCAAGAAGGGCGAGCCGGAGTGGCTCCTGGAGTGGCGCCTGAAGGCGTACCGGCACTGGCTGACGATGCAGGAGCCGACGTGGGCCAACGTCCATCATCCGCCCATCGACTACCAGGCGATCGCCTACTACTCCGCTCCCAAGCAGAAGAAGGACGGGCCGAAGAGCCTGGCCGACGTGGACCCGAAGCTGCTGGAGACCTACGAGAAGCTCGGCGTTCCGCTGCACGAGCGGGCGAAGCTGGCCGGGGTGGCGGTGGACGCCGTCTTCGACAGCGTGTCGGTGGCCACGACCTTCCGGGCCAAGCTCGAGGAGGTGGGGGTGATCTTCTGCTCCTTCTCCGAGGCGGTGCAGAAGCATCCCGAGCTGGTGCGGAAGTGGCTGGGCACGGTCGTGCCCTATACCGACAACTTCTTCGCCACCCTCAACTCCGCCGTCTTCACCGACGGCAGCTTCTGCTACATCCCGAAGGGCGTGCGCTGCCCGATGGAGCTCAGCACCTACTTCCGCATCAACGCCGCCAACACCGGCCAGTTCGAGCGAACGTTGATCATCGCGGAAGAGGGCGCTTACGTTAGCTATTTGGAGGGATGCACCGCCCCAATCCGTGACGAGAACCAGCTGCACGCGGCGGTGGTGGAGCTCGTCGCGCTCGATCACGCGCAGATCAAGTACTCGACGGTGCAGAACTGGTACCCGGGCGACAAGGAAGGCAAGGGCGGCATCTACAACTTCGTGACCAAGCGGGGCAAGTGCCTGGGGCGGGCGTCGAAGATCTCCTGGACCCAGGTCGAGACCGGCTCCGCGATCACGTGGAAGTACCCGAGCTGCATCCTCCAGGGCGACGACTCGGTGGGCGAGTTCTACTCCGTGGCGTTGGCCAACAACTACCAGCAGGCCGACACCGGCACCAAGATGATCCACATCGGGAAGAACACGCGCTCCACGATCATCTCCAAGGGGATCTCCGCCGGCCACGGCCAGAACACCTACCGGGGCCTGGTGAGGATCGGCAAGGCGGCCGACGACTCCCGCAACTACTCCCAGTGCGACTCGCTGCTCCTGGGCGACCAGTGCGGCGCCCACACCTTCCCCTACATCGAGGTGCTGAACTCCACCGCCCAGATGGAGCACGAGGCCTCCACCTCCAAGATCGGCGAGGACCAGCTCTTCTACTTCCAGCAGCGCGGCATCGCCCCCGAGGATGCGGTGAGCATGATCGTCAACGGGTTCTGCAAGGAGGTCTTCAAGGAGCTGCCGATGGAGTTCGCGGTCGAGGCCCAGAAGCTCCTCGGCGTGAGCCTCGAAGGGTCGGTGGGCTGATGCTCGAGGTCAAGGACCTGCACGCGAGCGCCAACGGGCGCGAGATCCTGAAGGGCGTCGACCTCCGGGTGAAGGCGGGCGAGGTCCACGCGATCATGGGACCCAACGGCTCCGGCAAGAGCACGCTCGCCCACGTGATCGCCGGCCGCCCCGGGTACGAGGTGACGCGCGGCCGCGTGCTCTACCAGGGGCAGGACCTCCTCGCGATGACCCCGGAGGCCCGGGCCCGCGAGGGCGTGTTCCTGGCCTTCCAGTACCCGGTGGAGATCCCGGGCGTGAGCAACGTCTATTTCCTCAAGGCCGCCCTCAACGCGATCCGCAAGCACCGGGGCCAGAGCGAGCTCGACGCGATGGACTTCCTGTCCCTCGTGAAGGAGAAGGCGAAGCTCGTGGACATCGACGAGAGCCTCGTCAAGAGGGCCGTGAACGAGGGCTTCTCCGGCGGGGAGAAGAAGCGCAACGAGATCTTCCAGATGGCGATCCTCGACCCCCCGCTCGCGGTCCTGGACGAGACCGACTCGGGCCTCGACATCGACGCCCTGCGCATCGTCGCCGGCGGCGTGAACCAGCTCCGCACGCCCGAGCGGGCGATCGTCCTCGTCACCCACTACCAGCGGCTGCTCGACTACATCGTCCCCGACGTCGTGCACGTGCTCCTCGACGGCCGCATCGTCAAGTCGGGCGACAAGGAGCTGGCCCGCGAGCTGGAGGCGCGGGGCTACGAATGGCTGGAGGCTTCGGCGGCCCCATGACACCGGCCAGCGCCGTGGATCAGGGGGGCGCGCCGCAGCGGCTTCCGGCTCAGTCGATGACGGAGACCGACCGGTACCGGACCGAGTTCGAGGCCTTCGCCGCCGGCCGATCCACCCCCGAGCCGGCGTGGCTTCGCGAGCAGCGCGAAGAGGCCATCGCCCGCTTCCAGGACCGCGGCTTCCCGACCGTGGCCGAGGAGGAGTGGCGCTTCACGAGCGTCGCTCCCATCGCGCGCACCGCCTTCCGGCGCCCGGCGCCCGGCGAGGGATCGGGGGTGCGGACGGCGGACGTGGCCGCCTTCGGCTTCGAGGGCGCGTTCGAGGGCCACCAGATCGTCTTCGTCGACGGCCGCCTCGCTCCGGGACTGTCGTCGATCACGCCGGAGGGCGGCCTGCAGATCTGCAGCCTGGCCGACGTGCTCTCGCGGGAGCCGGAGCGGCTGCGATCTCATCTCGGCCGCGTCGTGAGCGATGGGGCGTCCTCCTTCGCCGACCTCAACGCGGCGTTCTTCGAGGACGGGGCATTCGTCTTCATCCCGCCCGGCCTGGCGGTGGACAAGCCCATCCACCTCGTCTTCATGTCTTCCCGGGGAACGGGGCCCGCGTCCACGATCAGCCATCCCCGCACGGTCGTGGTCGCCGGCCGCGGCAGCCAGGTCCAGATCGTGGAGAGCTACGCGGGGGTCCCCGGCGCCGCGTACCTCGCCAACGCGGTCACGCAGATCGTCCTCGAGGACGGCGCCGGCCTCGAGCACTGCACGGTCCAGCGGGAGAGCGAGGCGGCGTTCCACGTGGGCTTCATGGCCGTCGTCCAGGGCCGCGCCAGCCGCTTCAAGTCCCACTCGTTCGCCCTCGGCGGGCGCCTCGCGCGCAACGACGTGCGGCAGCTCTTCGCCGACGAAGGAGGTGAGTGCGAGCTGAACGGGCTGTTCGCGGTCGCCGGCGAGCAGCACAGCGACACCCACACCGTCATCGACCACGCCCATCCCCACTGCACGAGCCGCGAGCTCTACAAGGGGATCCTGGACGGCAAGTCCCGCGGCGTCTTCGTCGGACGCATCCTCGTGCGCGAGGGCGCCCGCAAGACCGACGCCCACCAGACCAACAAGAACCTGCTGCTGTCGCGGGAGGCGCTGGTCGACAGCGTCCCCCAGCTCGAGATCCTCGCCAGCGACGTCAAGTGCAAGCACGGCTCCACCACCGGCCAGCTCGACTCCGCCGCCCTCTTCTACCTGCGCTCGCGGGGGATCCCGGAGGCGGCCGCGCGGAGCCTTCTGGTGTGCGCCTTCGCCAGCGACGTCGTGGGCCGGGTGCGGATCCCCGCCGTGAAGGCCGGCATCGAGCGCCATCTGCGGGAGCAGCTGCCCGGCCTCCGCGACCGGGAGATCCAGGAGGCGGTCCTATGAGCACATCCCCCGACGTCCGCCGCGAGACCCGGCCGTCCTCCGCGGTGGCCATCGACGTCGCCGCGGTGCGGCGGGACTTCCCGATCCTCTCCCGGCAGGTCCACGGCCGACCGCTCGTGTACCTGGACAACGCAGCCAGCAGCCAGAAGCCCCGCTCGGTGATCGAGGCCGAGCGCAGCCTGTACGAGGGGTACTACGCCAACGTCCACCGCGGCGTGCACTCGCTGTCCATGGAGTCGACCGACGCCTACGAGGCGGGGCGGGTCAAGGCGCAGGCCTTCCTGAACGCCGCCTCGACGCGGGAGATCATCTTCACGCGCGGCACGACCGAGGCCATCAACCTGGTGGCGGCGACCTTCGGCCGGTCGCGGGTGGGCGCCGGGGACGAGGTGCTCGTGTCCGGCCTCGAGCACCACTCGAACATCGTGCCCTGGCAGATGCTGTGCGAGGAGAAGGGGGCCCGGCTCCGCTCGGTGCCCATCAACGACGACGGCGAGGTCATCCTCGAAGAGCTCGAGCGGCTGCTCACGCCGCGGACCCGGATCCTCGGCATGGCCCACGTCTCCAACGCGCTCGGCACGATCAACCCGGTGGCGCAGATCGTCGAGATGGCCCACGCCCGGGGCGTCCCCGTCCTTCTCGACGGCGCCCAGGCCGCCCCCCACGTCGCGGTCGACGTGCAGGCGATGGGCTGCGACTTCTACGCTTTCTCCGGCCACAAGATCTATGGACCGTCGGGGATCGGCGTGCTCTACGGAAAGGCGTCGCTGCTCGAGGAGATGCCTCCCTACCAGGGCGGAGGCGACATGATCCTCTCCGTCAGCTTCGAGAAGACGACCTACAACGAGCTGCCGTACAAGTTCGAGGCCGGCACGCCCAACATCGCGGGCGTGGTCGGGCTGGGGGCGGCGCTCGACTGGGTCACCGGCATCGGGCTCGACCGCATCGCCGCCCACGAGCACGCGCTGCTCGAGTACGGCACCGCTCGCCTGCTCGAGATACCCGGCCTGCGCATCATCGGCACCGCCCGCGAGAAGGCGGCCGTGCTCTCGTTCGTGATGGACGGCGTCCACCCCCACGACATGGGCACCGTGCTGGACTACGAGGGCGTGGCCGTGCGCACCGGCCACCACTGCGCCCAGCCCGTGATGGAGCGCTTCGGCGTTCCCGCCACCACGCGCGCGTCCCTGGCCGTCTACAACACCAAGCAGGAGATCGACGTGCTGGTCGCGGGGATCGAGAAAGCCAGGGAAATGTTCGCATGAGTTCCGAGTTGCGAGAGCTTTACCAGGAGGTCATCCTCGACCACAGCAAGCGGCCGCGGAACTTCCGCGAGCTGCCCGCGGCCACCGGCCGGGCCGAGGGCTACAACCCGCTCTGCGGGGATCGCGCCACCGTCTACGTCGAGCTGGAGGGCGACCGCGTGAAGGACGTCAGCTTCAAGGGCGCGGGCTGCTCGATCTCCACCGCCTCCGCCTCGATGATGACCGAGGCGCTCAAGGGGAAGACGCGGGCGGAGGCGGACGCGCTGTTCGACCGTTTCCACCGTCTCATCACCAGCGACCCGTCCCGCGCGGCCGAGAACGTCGCCCCCGAGCTGGGCAAGCTGGCCGCCTTCTCGGGCGTGTGCGAGTTCCCCGTGCGCGTGAAATGCGCGTCGCTGCCGTGGCACACCCTGCGCTCGGCCCTGGAAGGCGAGGCCGCCCGGGTCTCCACCGAGGAGACCGAGGCCAGCCGCGGCGACGCCGACGGCAAGACGCGGCCGGAGGGGTCGTCATGAGGCCGGAGGGCTCGTCGTGAGGGAAGAGATCGTCCTGTCCCGGGACGTCGAAGGGACAGCCATCCCGTACGGCGACAAGATCCCGCTCACGGCGGGCAGCCCTGTGATCATCAGCCAGGCCCTGGGCGGCTCCTACACGGTGGTGACGATGCAGGGCTACATGGTCCGCATCGACGGGAAAGACGCCGACGCCATCGGCAAGGAGGTCGTGGCGCCGCCGACCGCGGAGGAGGTGGCCGGCCGTCCCCTCGTCGACCTCGTGTGGGACCAGCTCAAGACCTGCTACGACCCCGAGATCCCCGTCAACATCGTGGAGCTGGGTCTGGTGCATTCCGCGGAGGCCGCGCCGCGGCCCGAGGGGGGCCAGAAGGTATCGGTGCGGTTCACGCTCACCGCCCCCGGTTGCGGCATGGGCGACGTCTTGCGCCAGGACATCGAGCGCAAGGTGCTCGAGCTGCCGGACGTGAAGGAGGCCGACGTGCAGGTGCAGCTCGACCCGCCGTGGGACCAGAGCCGGATGTCGGACGCCGCCCGTCTTCAGTTGGGACTGATGTGAGGGAGGGGCCATGAAGCTCAGCGCTCAGGAGGAATACGGCCTCCGGTGCCTGCTCCGCCTCGGACGCGAGGGTGAAGCGGCGAGCCTCACCATCTCCGAGCTCAGCCAGCGCGAGGGCATATCCGCCCCCAACGTGGCCAAGCTGATGCGGGTTCTCCGCCGCGGCGGCTACGTGCGCAGCACGCGCGGCAAGGAAGGCGGCTATACGCTCGCCTGTCCCGCCAAGGACATCAACCTCGGCGAGGCGCTCGCGGTGCTCGGCGGCCGGCTCTACGACCCGGCGTTCTGCGGGCGCCACTCCGGCGTGGAGCGCCTCTGCACCCACATGCCCGACTGCTCCATCCGCTCGGTGTGGCGGCTCGTCCAGGGCGCGGTGGACCAGGTGCTGGGCCGGCTCAGCCTTCGCGACCTCCTCTGCAGCGAGGAGCAGATGAGCGGGTGGAAGGGCCCCAACGCGGTGACCCTGCCCACGGTGTCACGCCCGGCCTGAGGGATTCACTGCCGGCCGCTTGAGACCGAAGCCGGTGGCCTGCTCGAACGCGTGGGCCATCTGCAGCACGCCGAGGTCGTCGCGGTACCGGCCCACGATCTGGATGCCGACCGGCAGGCCCTCGGCGGTGAAGCCGGCGGGGACCGACGCCGCGGGCCGGAACGTCGTCGTGATCCAGTAGGCCGACTTCATCCACGCCACGTAGTTCTCCATCTTCACGCCCTCGATCTCGTGCGGCCAGTCGAGGGTGGCGTCGAAGGGCGGTACCTGGCTCACCGCACACGCCAGGAACTCGTACTTGTCCTGGAAGCGCCGCATGCGCTCCAGGATCTCGCCGTGCTGCGCCATCGCGCGCGCCACGTCCGCGGCGCCGATCCGCGACCCCGACTCGATCTGCCAGATCGCTTCCGGCTTCATCTGGTCCCGGTGCTTCTCCAGCACGGGCCCCAGCGCGTACCACGAGGTCCACAGCCGTATCGCAAGGAACGCCTCGTCGACCCCGCTCAAGTCGGGGCACGCGTCCTCCACGATGCAGCCCAGATCCTCGAAGGTCTTGCGCTGCGCCTGGAGCACGGAGCGCACCCGCCGGTCGAGGGGCAGGCCGCCGAGGTCGGGACACCAGGCGACCCGCACGCCCTTCACGTCGCGATCCAGCGGCTGGGCGAAGATCGCAGGGTCGGAGGGATAGCCGCCCGGGTCGCGCGGATCGTAGCCGGCCATGACACTCAGCAGGAAAGCGGTGTCGGCGACCGACCGCGCCATGGGGCCCTTCACCGCGAAACCGCCGAACGGGTGCAGGCTGGGCGCCGCCGGCACCAGCCCCACGGTCGGCCGAAGAGCAACGACGTTGTTGAAGTTCGCGGGATTCCGCAGGGAGCCACCGAGGTCGCTGCCGTCGGCGAGGGGTAGGAGCCCGCTGGCCAGGGCCGCCGCCGCGCCGCCGCTCGACCCGCCCGCGCTCTTCGTCAGGTCGTAGGGATTGAGCGTCGTGCCGTACACCTTGTTGTAGGTGTGCGAGCCCATCGCGAACTCGGGCACGTTCGTCTTCCCGATGGGAATCGCGCCCGCCTTCCGGAGGCGCTCGACGAGGACCGTGTCCTCTTTCGGCATGTCGTTCTTGAATATCGGCGAGCCGCGGGTCCAGGGAAAGCCGACCGCGGCCTCGGTGTCCTTGAACGCGATCGGAAGGCCGTGCAGGGCGCCGACCTCGCCGCCTCCGGCCCGCCGCCGATCGGCCTCGTCGGCGAGGGCGAGGCAGGCGTCGTCGTCGAGCTTCGCCACGATGGCGTTGATCCGCGGGTTCACTCGCGCGATCCGTTGCAGATGCGCCGCCATCACCTCGCGCGCCGACAATTCGCGCGTACGGATGAGGCGCGCCAGCTCGCGCCCGCTCATCAAGCACACGTCGCGCGACGGGTCGGGCCCGGCCGCTGCCGGTGCGACCGCGCTCACCGCCGCCGTGGCGCCGGCCGTCTTCAAGAATCGCCGTCGGTTCATGCCGGAAGGTTAGCACCGGTCCGTTCGACCTCGCCGCGCCCGGCCCGGGCCTATGATGCTGCGGTGGGCATCCGCCCGGTCGTCCTCCTCGTTCCTTCCCTGGCCGCGGCCGTGGAGCTGCCCCGGCGCCTGGCCAGCGCCGGCCCGGGACTGACCGGCCTCTACCCCTTCAAGGTGCTCGACCTCGCCCGCGCCGTGGCCGAGCCGTCACTGCTCGGCCGCGGCCTGCAAGCCTGGCACCCCGGCCACGACGCCCTCCTTGCCGCCCGCCTCCTCGAGGAGGACCCTTCGCCGCTCGTTCCCCCCGACGTGCCGCGCGCTCCGGTCGCCGCGGCGCTGGCGCGCACGCTCTCCGCGCTGCGCATGGGAGGAGTCGAGCCGAAGCATCTGGAAGCCGCGGCGGCGAGCGCGGGGCCCGGAGACGCCGGCCGGCTCCTCTTCCTCGCCCGCCTGTACCGCGGCTTCCTTTCCGAGGTGGACGGTCGCCTCGCCGACCCGGCCACGCTGCTGCAAGCCGCCCGCGAGAGCCTCGAGTCCGCCCGCTGGCTGGAGGGGGCGGAGGTCCTGATCGCGGATGATCTCGAGCTGGACCTGAGGGAGCGCGAGTTCGTGGCGGCCCTCGCCCGCGTCCGGCCGGCGCGCCTGGTCGCCCGCGAGCGGCCGGCCGGTCTCGGCGCGTCGTCCTTCGCGGCATGGGCCGCCGGCCACGGCGTGGCCGAGGTGCCCCTCGAGCAGACGGTTCTCGCGGGCCTCGCGCCGGCCACCTCTCCATCGTCGCTGCGGCGGCTGCGCACGCGTCTGTTCGAGCCGCCGCAAGGCGAGCCGATACGCGACGGCGCCGTGGAGCTCGTCACCGCGCCGGGCGAAGCGGCCGAGGTGCGGGCCCTCGTGCGCCGGTTGCTGCGCGAGGCCGCCCGCGGCGTGCCGTTCGAGGAGATGGGCGTCATCCTTCCCCGCCCCGAGGACTACGCCCCGCTGGTGACCGACCTGCTGGAGCGGCTCGCGGTTCCCCATCGGCTCCATCCCTCGCTCCCGCTGCGGTGCGGCCGCTCGGCGCGCTCGCTGCTGCTGCTGTTCCGCTGCCGGGGCCTCGCCCGTCGCGCCGTCATGGAGTTCCTGACCTTCGCGCCGGTGCCGTTGGAGCGCATGCTCGATGGAGATGTCGGCCGCCAGGTGCGGCCGTCGCGGTGGGACGCGATCAGTCGCGACGCCGGCATCGTGTCCGGGCTGGACCGCTGGCGAGTGGGGCTGCAGTCCCACGCGCAAGCCGAGCGCGCGGCCGCGGCGGACGAGCCCGCGGGCGATCGCGGGGAACGCCGGCGCCGCGGCGCCGCCGAGGCCGAGGCCCTGCTCGCGGTCGTGGAGGCGCTCGCGACGACGCTCGAAGGCCTCGCGGGCGAGTCTTCGTGGCCGGAGTGGTCACGGCGGCTCGAGGCGGTCTTCGACACGTGGGTGGGGCGCGAGCGCGACCGCGACGCGGTCGCGGAGGTGCTGGCCGATCTCGCGGGCCTCGCCTCGGTGAGCCCGCGGTCGGCCTGGCGGGAGGTGGAGGCCGTCCTCGAGGCTCGCTTCGAGTGGGAGCGGCTGCCCCTCGGGCCCCTGGCGAGCGGAGGCATCCACGTCGGTGCGCTCGACGCCATGGCCGGCCTTCCCTTCCGCGTGGTGGCCATCCCGGGGCTGGTCGAGGGCGGTTATCCCGGCGTCCTCCGGCCCGATCCCTTCCTCCTCGACGCCGAGCGCGAAGCGCTCGCCGCGAGCGCGGCGGCGCCTGCCGTTCCGCGCGCGCGGACCCGCGGGCAGCTCTCGCTCTTCGATCACCAAGAGGGCGCGGCGCCCGCCGCCGGCGCACCTCAGCGCCTCGCCACCACGCAAGACCGCCTCCTCGAGGCGCGGCGGATGTTCCACCGCGCCCTCGGCCAGGCGACCGAACGGCTGATCCTGTCCTATCCTCGCGCCGACCCCCGCACCGGCCGCGAGCGCCTGCCGTCGCTCTTCCTCGTCGCCGCCGCGTCGGCGCTCGAGGGGCGGCCGGTGGGAGCGGCCGACCTCGACGCGCTCGTCGGCGAGGACGACCTCGATGCTCTCCCCCTCGAAGACGCGCTCGACGCTTCGGAGCGCGATCGCATCCGGGTGCGCCGCGGAGGCGACGAAGCGGCGGAGGCCATCGCCGGCGGCTCGCTCTTCTTCCGGGGCGCGCGCCAGGCGTTGAGGGCGCGCTGGTCGAACCGGCTCACCGC
>QHVJ01000151.1 GCA_003222275.1 Acidobacteriota bacterium
CCTGCGCACACAAGCGGGCGTCCAGGTCGTGCGGCGGCTGGCCTCGCGCGCCGACGTCTTCCTGGAAGCGTTCCGGCCCGGCGCCCTCGCTCGCCGGGGTCTGGGCCCCGAGCCGCTGCTGGCCGAGAACCCCCGCCTGGTCCACTGCTCGCTCACCGGCTACGGCCAGCAGGGCGCGCACGCCCCCCGAGCCGGACACGACATCGACTACCTCGCCCTCGGCGGCTTCCTCGGGAGCAACCGCGACGCCGAGGGCCGGCCGGTGCTGCCCCTGGCGCAGGTGGCGGACATGGCCGGCGCCCTCGTGGCGACGATCGCGATCCTGGCCGCGCTCCAGGCGCGCGAGCGCACCGGCAAGGGACAGGTGGTGGACGTGTCGATGCTCGCGGGCGTGGCCGCGCTCATGACGCTGCCCGTGACCCGTCGCCGGGCCGGACCGGACCCCGCCGACGAGCTGACGGGCGCCTTCGCCTGCTACCGCGTCTACCGCTGCCGGGACGGCCGCCATCTGGCCGTGGGCGCCCTGGAGCCGAAGTTCTGGGAGGCCCTGTGCCGGGCCGTGGGCCTGCCCGACCACATCGGCCGGCAATGGCAGCGCGGCCCGCGCGGGCGCGACACGATCGAGGCGTTCGAGCGCGCCTTTGCCGGGCGCGACCGCGACGACTGGGTGCAGGCGCTGAAGGACGTGGAAGCGTGCGTCGAGCCGGTCCTGGATCCGGACGAGGCGTTCACGGCCGGTCCCGCCGCCGCGCTGCTCACCGAGCAGCCGGCGGGCGCCCAGCGCCTGGCGACCCCGGCTTGTCCCATCCGCCTGAAAGACACGCCGGCGGCGATCCGCCGGTCGTCCCCTCGCCTCGGCGAGCATACCCACGAGGTCCTGGCGGAGGCGGGCTACAGCGCCGATCAGATCGAGGGCATGCGTCAGTCGGGAGCGGTGGCGTGAGCGATCCGGCCAAGGCCGTGCTGGCGAAGGCTGTCCCGGCGACGGCCCGCGCGCTCACCCAGGAGATGCGTTCGGACGGGGTACTCGTGGTCACGCTCGACGTGCCGGGGGAGAAAGTGAACACGATCGGCCGGCCGGTGATGGAGGAGCTCGACGCCCTCATCACCGACCTCGACGCCCGCCCCGACGTGAAGGGCGTGGTGTTGCGCAGCGGCAAGGCCGACAACTTCATCGCCGGCGCCGACATCAAGGAGTTCACGGCCATCCGCAGCGCCCTGGAAGGGGAGACGCTGTCGCGGTCGGCCCAGGGCGTCCTCGGCCGGCTGGAGGCGGCGCGCGTGCCGGTGGTGGCGGCGATCCACGGGTCCTGTCTGGGCGGCGGGCTCGAGACGGTCCTGTGCTGCCGGTACCGCATCGCCTCCGACGATCCCAAGACCGTGCTCGGCGTGCCCGAAGTCAACCTGGGGATCATCCCCGGCATCGGTGGCACGCAGCGGCTGCCGCGGCTGGTGGGCCTGGCCGCGGGCCTCGACCTGATCCTCACCGGAAGATCCGTGAAGGCCACGCGGGCATTGAAATCCGGGCTGGTGGACGAGGTGGTGCCACCGGCCGCCCTTCTCACCGCCGCCCGCCGGGCCGTCCTCGACCTCGCCGACGGCACGCGGCGCCTCGAGCGTCCCGGCATCTCGCTCGGCGAACGCCTCATCCGTCCGGTGATCTTCAGCAAGGCGCGGTCCTCGGTGCTGGCCAAGACGCACGGACACTATCCGGCGCCGCTCGCGGCCATCGACGCGGTGCAGCGCGGCACGGCCACCAGCCTCGCGGAGGGCCTGAAGATCGAGGCCCGCCACTTCGGCGAGCTGTCGGTCTCCGACGTGTCCCGCAACCTCGTGTCCGTCTTCTTCGCCACCCAGGACATAAAGAAGGATGCGGGGTACCCCGAGGGCACCCGGGCCCGCGAGGTCCACAAGCTGGCCGTGCTGGGGGCGGGCCTCATGGGCTCCGGCATCGCCACCGTATCGGTCGAAGCGGGCGTCGACGTGCGCTTGAAGGACGCCAGCTTCGAGGCGCTCGGCCGCGGCCTGCGACATGCGCGCGAGGTGTTCGAGGAGCGCCGCCGGCGGGGGAGCCTGAAGCCGCGCGAGGTCGACCGGAGGATGCAGCGGCTGTCCCCCACCGTCGACTACTCCGGCTTCCGCCGGGCCGACCTCGTGATCGAGGCCGTCTTCGAGGACCTGGACCTGAAGCGGCGCGTGCTCGCGGAGACGGAGGCCGTCATCGCGGACGACTGCGTCTTCGCCAGCAACACGTCGTCGCTGCCCATCGGAGACATCGCCCGCGACGCCCGGCATCCCAACCGGGTTCTCGGCATGCACTTCTTCTCGCCCGTGGAGAAGATGCCGCTGCTGGAGGTGGTGGTGACACAAGAGACCGACGCCTGGGCGACCGCGACCGCGGCGGTCTTCGGCCGGCGGATCGGCAAGCACGTCATCGTGGTGCGGGACGGCGCTGGCTTCTACACGAGCCGCGCTCTCGGTCCCTACATGAACGAAGCGGCCCGCCTCGTCGAGGAGGGCGCCGCCATCGAGGCCGTGGACCAGGCGATGGTCGCTTTCGGCTTCCCGGTGGGGCCGCTCGCGCTGATGGACGAGGTGGGCATCGACGTGGGGGCCAAGGTGGCCAAGATCCTGATGCACGCCTTCGGCGAGCGGATGGCCCCGCCCGTCGCGATGGCCGCGGTGGTGGAGGACGGCCGGCTCGGGCGGAAGAACAAGCGCGGCTTCTACGTCTACGACGGCAAGAAGCGCCCGGACGAGACGATCTACGCGCTGCTGCCGTCGGGGACGCCGCGGCGCACGTTCGACGCCCGCGACATGCAGGACCGCCTCGTCTTCGCCTTCCTCAACGAGGCCGCCCGCTGCCTGGAGGAGGGCATCCTGCGCTCGCCGCGCGACGGGGACGTGGGCGCGATCTTCGGCCTCGGGTTCCCGGCCTTCCGCGGCGGCCCTTTCCGCTACCTCGACAAGCTGGGGGCACGCTTCGCGGTGGAGGTGCTGGAGCGGCTGGCCGCCCACCACGGCGAGCGCTTCCGGCCGGCCGCGATCCTCGTCGACCATGCCCGGAGCGGCGCCCCGTTCCACGACCAGCGGGCGCGGACGGCTCCTTGAATTTCTACACCGACAACGCCGACCTCCAGTTCCACCTTCGCCACGGGATCCGGTGGGAGGGCTTCGTGCCCGCGTGGGAAGAGGGCTTTCGCTTCGAGGACGGCCCGCGCAGCCTGGACGAGGCGCGCGAGCTGTACGACGCGTGCCTCACCGAGGTGGGGGAGTTCGCGGCCCGCGAGATCGCCCCCCGCGCGCGGGAGATCGACGAGCAGGGCGTCACGATGCGCGACGGCGAGGTCGTCCACCCGCCGGCTCTTCTCGCCAACATCGACGGCCTGCGCCGGATGGGCGTGCTGGCGGTGGACCTGCCCCGCGAGGTGGGCGGCTCGAACTTCCCCTACAGCGTGGGCACGGGAGTGCTCGAGATGATCGCGCGCGCCTGCACCAACACGATGATCCTCTATGCCTTCTACCAGGGACCGGCGGTGCTGATGTTCAGGTTCGGGACGCCGGAGCAACGCGAGCGCTGGGTGAAGCCGCTGGCGGCGGGGGAGATGTCGGGGGCGGTGGCGATGACGGAGCCCGAAGCCGGCTCCGACGTGGGGGCCGTCTCCACGTCCGCCGTTCAGGACGGCACGCACTGGCGGCTGCAGGGGCGCAAGCAGTTCGTGACCAACGGGTGCGGCGACGTCTGCGTGGTCCTCGCCCGCAGCGAGCCCGGATCGAAGGGTCTCGAGGGACTGTCCCTGTTCGTGGTGCCCCGGAAGGAGAACGGGCGGGACAACTACAAGGTCGCGCGCCCCGAGCGGAAGTTCGTGATCCGCGGCTCCGCCACCTGCGAGCTGGCCTTCGAGTCCTCCTGCGGCGAGCTGCTGGGGCGGAGGGGCGAGGGCTTCGCGGCCATCCTGACGTTCATGAACGAGGCACGGGTGGCGGTGGCCGTCCAGGCCCTCGGGCTCGCGCAGGCGGCCCTCGTCGCCGCGCGCGGCTACGCGGAGAAGCGGGTGCAGATGGGCCGGCCGATCGCTCGCCACGAGCTCGTGGCCGACATGCTCCTCGACATGGAGGCGGAGGTGGCCGCGCTGCGGGCGCTGGTCTACCGATGCACCTCGCTCCAGGACCGGCTGACCGGCCTGGAGAGGGCGGGCGGCAGCGAGAAAGAGCGCGCCGCGCTCAAGAAGGAGCTGCGCGACCGCACGCCGCTCGTGAAGTGGCTGGGGGCGGAGCGGGCCCTGTGGGTGGCACGCACCGCGGTCCAGGTGCACGGCGGGTACGGGGTCATCCAGGACTACGACG
This sequence comes from Acidobacteriota bacterium, assembly GCA_003222275.1. Lineage (GTDB taxonomy): Bacteria > Acidobacteriota > Vicinamibacteria > Fen-336 > Fen-336 > AA32. The sequence continues at coordinate 4,348 of QHVJ01000151.1, forward strand.
TGGAGCGGCATTACCGCAACGCGCTCATCCTGCCCATCTACGAAGGCACCAGCCAGATCCAGGCCCTCATGTCCCTGAAGGACCAGGTGCGCTGGATGATGCAGAAGCCGGGGCGGCTTTTGAGCGGGCCGGTGCGGGTGGAGTCGCCGCCGGACGATCTAGGGCAGGCGATTGGAGAGATGGCGCGCGAGTACAACCACGCCCTGCGCCGTGCGTTGACCGAGAGCCTGGGGCCGGGGGGAATGATCTCCCTCGCCGCGCGGGCGTTGTCGGGCCGGTCGGCGGAGCCGGACCGGTCCCGGATGTCCTACGCGCTGCTGTGCGCGGAGCGGCTGGCGCAGATGCTCGCCCTCACGCGGGCGGCGGAGGCGCTGGCCGCGCACGCCCACGCGTCGGCGGCGCGCCGGCGTCTGGCCGAGCGCTACGCGCGGCGGGCGCTGCCACTCGTTCGCATGCAGGGCGAGATCGTGCGCAGCGGCGACCGCTCGACGCTGGAGGAGATGGGGGCGTGAAGAGCGCCACGCATCCGAAGGCCAACGGAGCCGGCCGGATCGGCGGCGCCGCGCGCGCCAGTGCCGCCGCGCGCGCGAACGGAACGGCCCGGGCGGAGCGCCCCGTCCTGCAGCGGCCGGCCCGGATCGCGGGGCAGGCGGCGATCGTGTCCCGCTTCGGCAGCACGCTGGGAAAGCGCTTCTCGCGGAACAACCTCGGGCTGCTCGGCCTGGTCCATGCGGCCTACAGCGGCCTGCGCCGCTCGCGGGCGGCGATCCGCGGGCGCGGCGCGAACATCTTCACCCAGTGGGCGGGCGACCCCGACGCGCTGGGGAGCGCGGTGCTGCTCAAAGCGATCCTCGAAGAGCTGGGAGCGAAGGAGGTGCGCATCCTCACCGGCAGCCTCGCTCACCCCCAGAACCGGAACCTGGTGGCCAAGTGCGGCATCGTCCTCCACGACCCGAACACGGGGCGCCTGCCGCGCGGCCTCAACTGCATGGTGGACACCTCGCCGCCGCTCGGCACCGCCAACACCGGCCGCGTCCTGCCGGTGAAGGAGTACTTCTTCGTGGCCGACCACCACGCCGATCCCGACGACGTCGAGCGCAACACCCGGGAGAAGGGCGTGCGTCGGGTCAAGCTCGCCTTCGTCGGCTTGCCCGTGGGATCGACCTCCGCCTTCATGGCCGCCCTCGCCATGGCTTTCGACGTGTTCGAGTCGGTGGGGGAGAAGGGCCGCGCCGCCGCCGCCCTCGGCATCTACACCGACACGAGCGCGCTCCTCCACGGCTCGACGCCCCTGGACTTCCGGATGTTCGAGAAGCTGACCCGCGACCCCGCGACCCAGGACCTGCTGGACGAGCTGCGCGACTACCGGGTGCCGCCCGAATGGTTCGCCTACCGCAACGTGGCCTTCTCGAACATGGAGGTGACGGGGTCGGTGCGGGTGGCCCCGGTGGGCTACGTCAAGGACGAGCACCGCGACGTCATCGCGGAGATCGCGAACGACCTCCTCCGCATCGAGGGCACCTCGATCGGGATCGCGGTCGCGGTGACGCAGCTCGGCACCGAGGTGTCGGTGCGCGCGGACAGCCGGCTGCTCGGGGAGGACCAGCCGCGCATCGTGCGCGTGATCGACCACCTGCTCGAGTACGCGTTCCCCGGCGTGTCGGGCTTCAAGTACGAGCGGGTCCCGCCGCACCGCGTGGAAGGCGGCGCGTGCGTGCCCCACGGCCAGGCCCAGGAGCACATGTGGAGCGTGGCCGCCACCGGCCCCGGCCAGGACACCGACGTCCTCGAGCACTGCCGCGCCTCGGCCCGCGCCATCGTGGCCGCGCTCGCCGACCTGAAGTACGCCCGCCCCGACGAGATACAAGGCCTGCTCTAGCGGCGGCCGAGCGATTGCGCGACGATCTCCACGAACTTCTCCGGCTTCATGAAGCCGTTTCCCCACTTCGCGTCCAGATCGGCAAGGGGGTGGGCGGCCACCACCTCGGCCGGCGTCTTGCCCGCCTGCACGAGCGGCTTCACGCGGTCCCGCACGGTCACGAGCATGTCGCGGTAGGCGCGCAGGTCGGCGCGCGTGCCCACCGGCCCGTGGCCGGGGATGATCCGCGTCCCCTCGCCCAGCGCCAGCGCGCGATCGGCGGCGGCGATGAAGCCCTCGAAGGAGCCGCCGCTGGACAGGTCGACGAACGGGTACATGCCGTTGAAGAAGAGGTCGCCCATGTGGACGACGCCGGCGCGCCGGAAGTGGACGATCGCGTCGCCGTCGGTATGCGCGGGCGGCACGTGGAAGGCCTCGACGTCGTCGCCGTTGAGGTGGAGGGTCACGGCGTCGTTGAACGTCACTACCGGAAGCGCCCGGGCCGGCGCGGGCGGGAACTTCATGCCGAGCGCCTCGATGAACTGGTCGGTGCTCAGGCGGAGGCGCACGTTGTCGTGGGCCACGATGAGCGCGCCCGCCTCGCCGAGGTCCTTGTTGCCCCCCGTGTGGTCGGGGTGCCAGTGGGTGTTCAGGATGAAGCGCAGCGGCCGGTCGCTGAGGGCCGCGACCGCCGCCTTCACCTTGGGCGTCATCGGCGCCCACTCGTCGTCGATGAGGAACACGCCGTCGGCGCCCACGGAGACGCCGATGTTGCCGCCCGCGCCTGCGAGCACCCAGATCCCTTCCGCCACCTTCTCCGTCTTGATCTGGACCTTCTCGAAGTCGGGTCCCTGCGCGGCGGCGGGAGCCGCGAAGGCCACGGCGGCGAGCAGCACGGGGGCGGCGAGAGGCGCGCGGGAGCGCATGTGATCCCTCCTCCTCAGTGCTCGAACAAGAGGTCGTAGCCCATCAGGTCCAGACGGGCCATCGTCGGGATCACCCGGAAGCACTCGCGGGCCAGCTCCTTCCGCCCCTCGCGCTCGAGCATGGCGTCGAGCCGGTCCATGATCGGCAGCAGGAGCGTCACGTCCGAGATCGCGTAGGCGACCTGCTCGGGCCGGAGGTCGGGGCTCGACCAGTCGGTGTGGCGCACCGTCTTGTCCAGCTCGATGTCGAGCAGCTCGAGGGCCACGTCCTTCAGCCCGTGCCGCTCGGTGTAGGTCCGCACGAGCTTGCTCACGGTGCGCGTGCAGTAGAGCGGGTCGAGGGTGATGCCGAGGTAGTGGCGGAGGACCGCGACGTCGAAGCGCGCGAAGTGGAGGACCTTCAGGATGCGCGGCTCCTCGAGCAGCCGCTTCAAGCGGGGGGCGCGGGACTCCGGCGAGCCCGAGAGGAGCTGCTCACGCGAGATCTGGACGAGCACGGCCCGGCCGGCGCGGTTGCAGAGCTGCACGCAGCACAGGCGGTCACGCAGGTGCCGCAGGCCGAGGGTCTCGGTGTCGACGGCCAGCTCCGCTCCCGCGAGGTACGCCTGGAGCTGTTCCTCGGTCAGGTCGCCGCGGACGATCTCCGGCGTGACCTCGGGTGGACGCTGCGGCATGGACCGCGATTATAGCGCTCAGGCGTGAGCAGCGAGCGAGCGATTCATTCGCGAGCGAGCGACGTGGGGGGGAGCGCGTATGCGCGCGGGGGGGTGCTTTCAAGGGTTCGCACCCCCCCGAACTTCTTGACTAAACGTGTCGGCTCGTTCGGTTGCGGGTCGCCCTTCGGCCGCGGGTCGGGCTCACCGGGGGGGATGCCGGGCTGGTCGGGCGGCGTCTCCACCGGCGGCTTCCGGGGCCGGTCGGGGGGCACGGGCTGCGGCTTGTCCTTCTGGTCGTCGGCGCGCCCGCCGTTTTTTCGCGTCATCGATCGATCGTAACCGGATCGCGTGGGCGCCGGGCGCTCCGGAGAACGAAAGTTGCGGCGAGGCGAACTTGACAGCGCGCTTCACCGTGGGGAGAATGCGTTTCCCTCATTTCCCGGCGTTCCATGAGAGCCCTCAACATGTCGCCTTCTGAGAACGGCGGCGGGGTCGAAGCCCTGCCGAGGATCGAGGCGGCGCTTGCCGCGGCAGTGGAGGTTCTGCAGGGCTTCCGCGCGGACACCGTGCGCGTCGAGCACAAGCCGGGAGCGGGCCCCGTCACCGAAGCGGACCGGGCCGTGAACGACATCCTGGCCAGGATGCTCCCTGCCGAAGGGGAAGGCTGGCTCTCGGAGGAAAGCCGCGACGACCCCTGCCGCCTGGAGAAGCGCCGGGTGTGGGCTGTGGATCCCCTCGACGGGACCCGCGAATTCGTGGCCGGGATCCCCGAGTGGTGCGTTTCGGTAGGCCTTCTCGAGGACGGCCGGGCGGTGGCGGGCGGTGTGGCCAACCCAGCGACGGGGGAGATCTTCCTCGGCAGCCTGGGGAGCGGGGTGACCTACAACGGCCGGCCGGCGAGGGTGAGCGGCCGGGAGAGCCTACCCGGCGCGGTGGTCCTGGCCAGTCGTAGTGAGGTCGACCGCGGCGAGTGGGAGCGGTTCCGCGGCGCCGCGTTCACGATCCGGCCAGTCGGCTCGGTGGCCTACAAGCTGGCGCTCGTCGCGGCCGGTCTCGCTGACGCCACCTGGACGCTCGTTCCGAAGCACGAGTGGGACGTGGCCGCCGGCGTGGCCCTGATGCTGGCCGCCGGGGGAAGCGTGCAGACGCCCGATGGATCGGTCCTGCGGTTCAATCAGCCGCTTCCCCGCCTGACCGGCCTCGTAGCCGAGACGCCGGCGCTTCTCCCCGCCGTGAAGCGTGCGCTGGGCTTGCCGTAGGGCGTAGACTCGATGGGATGTCCCCGATGAAACCCCGGACGGCGTTGCTGGCGGGCCTCGCGTGCCTTCTCGTCGCGGGCCGCGCGGCTCGGGCCGCCGACGGCGTGGAGATCTCCTACGCGAATGGCCTGTTGACGGTCCGATGCGCGCACGCTCGACTGGCCACGGTGCTCGAGCAGGTCGGCTCCGCAACCGGGACGGAGGTGGTTCTCGACGACTCCGTGAAGGGCACGCTTCTCACGGCTGACGTCGAGGCCCAGCCCGTGAGCGTGGCCCTCGAGCGCGTGCTGGAAGGGTTAGGCGTCACCTACGCGATGTCTCTTTCTCCGGATGGCCGCCGCGTGTCACGGATGTACATCGGAACGGGAGGGGGGCATTGGCCCGCCGCATCGCTGCCCGCACCGCCGTCCCTAGCCACATCGGCAATCCCCGCCGCCGACGTCGACGAAACCGACGCGGGCGCGATTCTTTCCGCGCTGTCCGCCGCCGGGGGAGTGTCCAAGGCGGACCCTGCAGATCTTCCGGTGACAATGCCGTCTCCGATCACGTTCGAGGCCCTCATGGGCCGCGTCGGCCGGCCGACCCCGGCCCTCCCGGCGTCCCCGGCCGCTCCGGCCAGGCAAGAAAAGCCGGCGCCACTCAACCAATAGGCGCCGGCGGCCCGGATTGAAGGCCATCGCTTCGGGCCGGATGCCGGTCGTTTTCTTCGGGCACGGCAACCCGATGAACGCGATCCAATCGAACGCGTGGACGGAGGCGTGGAACAGGGTGGGAGCGGCGATGCCCCGGCCGCGGGCCATCCTGTCTGTCTCCGCGCACTGGTACGTGCCGGGGACGGCGGTGACGGCGATGCCGTCGCCGCGGACGATCCACGACTTCGGGGGCTTCCCGCGGGAGCTGTATCACGTCGTCTATCCAGCCCCCGGTGACCCGGCGCTCGCGAGCCGAGTGCAGTCGCTGCTGGCGCCGACGCCGGTGGGCCTCGATGGGCATTGGGGCCTCGACCACGGGACGTGGTCGGTGCTCCGCCACGTCTTTCCCGAGGCCGACGTGCCCGTCGTCCAGCTCGGCATCGACGAGACGCAGCCGCCCGCGTTCCACTACGAGCTGGGCCGCCGGCTGGCGTCGCTGCGCGACGAGGGCGTGCTCGTGATCGGCAGCGGCAACCTCGTCCACAACCTCCACGCGTACGGCTGGGGCCGCCACTCGATGGAGCCGTACGACTGGGCCGTGCGCTTCGAGAAGGTGGTCCGTGACCTGATGCGGGCCGGCGAGCACGGCCCGCTCATCGCCTACGAGGCCCTCGCCCGCGACGCGCTCCTGTGCGTGCCCACGCCGGACCACTACCTGCCGCTGCTCTACGTGCTCGGGCTGCGCCGGCCGGAGGAAGCGGTGAGCTTCCCCGTCGAGGGCTTCGACGGCGGATCGATCTCGATGCTCAGCGTCCGGCTCGGCTGATCGCTAGGCCAGGCGCAGCGGCAGCTTGCGCAGCCGCTTGCCCGTCGCCGCGAACACGGCGTTGGCCACCGTCGGGCCGACGAGCGCCGTCCCCGGCTCGCCGATCCCGGCCGGCTTCTCGTTGCTGTCCACGATGTACATCTCGATCTTCGGCGACTCCGGCATGCGCACAACCGGGTAGTCGTGGAAGTTGCTCTGCTGCACGCGGCCGTCCTTCAGCGTGATCTCGCCGTAGAGGACCGCCCCCAGGCCGAAGATGATGCTGCTCTCGAGCTGCTGCCGCACGATGTTCGGGTTCACCATCTTGCCGAGGTCGGCCGCGACGACCACGCGGTGCACGCGGACCTTCGGGCCGGTGACCGACACCTCGGCCACCTGCGCCATGGACGTGCCGTAGCCCTCCATGAGCCCGATGCCGCGGAACCGGCCCGCCGGGGGCGGCGTTCCCCAGCCGGACTTCTCGGCTGCGAGCTCGAGCACGTGCTTCAGCCGCGGCTGCTTGTCCAGCAGGGCCAGACGGAACTGGTACGGGTCCTTGCCCGCCGCCGCCGCCAGCTCGTCCATGAACGACTCGTAGGCGAACGAGTTGAGCGCGTGCGAGACCGAGCGCAAGTAGCCGACCCGCATCCCGGTGTCGTGGATCACGACGTCGGCGAACTGGTGGGGGATGTCGTAGGGCACCACGGCGGCCTCGGTCATCAACGGGTCGACGCCGTCCTTGATGAACGGGGGGAACAGGCGCGAGGTCACCGACGGAGACGTCAGGTGGAACTTCAACGCGACCGGCCGGCCCTGCGCGTCCAGCCCACCCCAGAGCTGGTGATAGCTGACGGGCCGGTAGAAGTCGTGGGTCATGTCGTCTTCGCGTGTCCACAGCAGCTTGACCGGTGCGCCGACCGCCTTGGAGATCTCGACGGCCTGGGCGACGAAGTCCGCGTCGATGCGTCGCCCGAAGCCGCCGCCGAGGAACGTGGTGCGCACGGTGACCTGTTCGGGCTTCAGCCCGCTCGCCTGCGCGGCGACGCCCGCCGCAAGCTGCTGGAACTGGGTCGGGCCGTAGGCGAGGCAGGAGTCCTGGCGCACGTCGGCCGTGAAGTTCATCGGCTCCATCGCGGCGTGGGCGAGGAACGGCAGCTCGTACTCGGCCTGCAGCTTCTTGGCGGCGCCGGCCAAGCCGGACTCCACGTCGCCCTGCTTCTTGAACACCGCGCCGGGCTTGGCCGCGGCCGCCTTCAGCGCCGCCGAGATGCCGGCCGAATTGAGCGCCTTGCCCGGACCCTCGTCCCACGTGATGGCGAGCGCATCGCGCGCCGTCTTGGCCCGCCACCAGCTATCGGCCACGACCGCGACGCCGTCCGTGATCTGCACCACGTGCTTCACGCCGGGCATGGCCTTGGCCTTGGCGGCGTCGAAGCTCGCCGGCTTGCCGCCGATCACCGGGCACTGCGCGAGCGACGCGTACAGCATGCCGGGCAGCTTCACGTCGATGCCGAACTCGGCGGTGCCGTCGATCTTGCCCGGCGTGTCGAGACGGTTGATCGGCTTGCCGACGTACCGGGAGTCTTTGTGGTCCTTCAGCTTCACGTCCTTCGGCACGGGCAGCTTGGCCGCGGCCTCGGCCAGCTCGCCGTAGGTTGCGGTCTTACCGCCCGGGCCCTGGACCATACCGTCCTGCGCGCGGCACGCCGAGGCATCGACGCCCCACTTCTGCGCCGCCGCCTCCACGAGCATCGTGCGCGCCTGGGCGCCGGCGATGCGCAGCTTGTCGTAGCCTTCGGCCACGGAGGTCGAGCCGCCGGTGATCTGGCCGCCGAGCATGGTGTTGATGTACGGCTCGCCGGCGGGCGCGATCTCGACCTTGATCTTCTTCAGGTCGACCTCGAGCTCTTCGGCCACCAGCGTGGGCATCGCGGTGTAGACGCCCTGACCCATCTCGGAGCGCGCCGAGATGATCGTGATGCTGTTGTCGCTGCCGATCTTCACCCAGGCGTTGGGCATGGAGGTCATCGCCTGCGCGCCCGCGGGCCTCAGGAGCGCGTCGGGCAGCACGACGCCCAGGATGAGGCCGCCGCCCACGGCGGCGCCCGTCTTCAGGAACTCGCGTCGAGAAGGATCAGTGACGAGGCTCATGGTCACTCTCCCTTGCGGCCGGCCGCCGCGTGGATGGCGGCGCGGATCCGCGGATACGTCCCGCAACGGCAGATGTTGCCCGCCATCGCGTCGTCGATGTCGGCATCGGTGGGATTCGGCTTCTCGGCGAGCAGGGCCGCCGCGCTCATGATCTGGCCCGACTGGCAGTAGCCGCACTGCGGCACGTCGAGCGCCGCCCACGCGGCCTGGACCTTCTGGCCGGCCGGGGTCGCGCTCACCGCCTCGATGGTCGTGATCTTCTTGCCGACGACCAGCGAGACCGGCGTGCTGCAGGAACGTATCGGCTTGCCTTCGACGTGGACCGTGCACGCGCCGCAAAGCGCGGCGCCGCACCCGAACTTCGTACCGGTCATGCCGAGGGTGTCACGAAGGACCCAGAGCAGCGGCGTGTCCGGCTCGGCGTCGACACTCCGGGCCTTGCCGTTGATGTTGAGGCTGATCATGGCTTCCTCCCCGTGGTCGAGTGGTGGGCGGATTATGACGCCAGCTTCGGCAGGAAGTAAATGACCCAATAACCACGTTGCGCCAGCCCGTCCGGGGGGTTAAGATCCGGGACCGTCGATCCCCCCGCCCGCGAAAGGAGTGACACCCTGTCCTTTCTTCATCGCTCCGGAATCCTCTGCGCGTACGCGCTGGCCGTCCTCGGCGCCGGCCCGGCCCTCGCGTCGATGGTCACCTACATGGACACGGAGGCCCTCGTTCGGCTCTCCCCCGTCATCGTCCGCGGGCAGGTGGAGTCCATCGTGTCGCGATCGGACGCCGCCCACACCGAGATCCATACCGACGTCACCATCCGCCTGCTGGAGTCCCTGAAGGGCGGAGCCGGACGGGACCGCATCGTCCTCCAGCTCCCCGGAGGAAGCGTCGACGGCTACCAGAGCTTCGTGTTCGGCTCCCCCGGCTTCCGGAAGGGCGAGCGGGTGCTCGTCTTCGCCCAACCCACCAAGCGGGGCGCCCTCACCGTCACCGGCCTCTTCCAGGGCAAGTTCCGGATCGAATCGGAGGGCGGGGTCGATTTCGCTCAGCAAGAGGGAGCAGGGGATGCGGGGCTGGTCCTCCGCCGCGGCCAGAAGCGCGAGGCCGGCCGGCGGCCCCTCGCCGACCTCCTCGACCAGGTACGGGATCTCGTCAAGCGCCATCCAACGCTGGAAGCGGCCCTGACGCCGCCCGCCGCGACGGGGCCGGTCGATGCTGTCTCTTCTGCCGACCTCGGCTTCACCCTTCATCCCATCATCGCCCTGCGGTGGTTCGAGCCCGACTCCGGGATCCCCGTGACCATGATGTTCAACCCCGCCAACGCGCCGGCCGTCGTGCCGGGAGGCGCGCGGCCCCAGTTCGAGGCCGCGACGCAGAACTGGACGAACGTCACGGGGTCCACGATCGTCATGCACGACGGGGGCGATACGACGGCCGCCTGCTGGCGCGCGGACGGCGTCAACGCCGTCTCCCACGGCGACCCTTGCGGCCAGTTCCCCGACTTCGATCCCGTCACCTGCTCGGGGGTGCTTGCCGTAACCGGGGTCGCGAACTTCAGCCTCGAGAGCAAGGTCGTCAACGGCGCCAGCTTCCTCCGCTTCCGGGAGGAAGACATCGTCATCAACGGGGGCACCGACTGCTTCTTCGCCGATCCCGGCAACTACGGCGAGGTGGTCGGCCACGAGATGGGCCACGTCACCGGCCTCGGCCACTCCTGCGGTGATCCCTTCAGTCCCGACTGCGCCACCGACCCGGTAGCGGACGCCGCCCTCATGAACGCGTTCGCCCACGGCGACGGCCGCGGCCCGACGCCGCAGAAGGGAGACATCAATGGCGTCCGCTTCATCTACCCCCCGGCCGGCTTCGTGGACGCTCAGCTCAACGGCAGCGCCTTCACCACCGGCCAGACCTCCAGCCTCACCGCCGACTTCAACGGCACCGCGAAGGCCGACCTCTACGTCTTCGTGACGCTGCCCGGTGGCGGGTTCTTCGCCCTGGGAGCCGGCGCACCCAACGTACTGGTGCCCGTGGCCTCGAACCTTCAGCTCGGGTTTGCGTTGGAAGTGCCGCTCTCCACCCATACGTTCACGGGGTCGGAGGCGGCCGGGGCCTACACGTGGTACGCGCTGCTCGTACGGCCGGGCCTGAACCCTGCGCAGTCCGCGAACTGGCTCAGCATCGACTCCGCCCCGTTCACTTTCACGCCGTAGCCGTCCGGGCGTGGGAGCGGGGTCGCCCCGCCCTCGTGTCCGGGCACAGAAGAGGAGCGCATGAGGAAGCGAGAACTCATCGTCCTGACGTTCATGAGCCTGGCCGCTGTAACCGCGCCCGCAGCGGCAGGGAGCACCTGCCAGCCCGACGGCACCCAGGCGAGTGGAGCGCAATATCGCATCTGCATGCCCGATGCCGGCCATTGGAACGGCGATCTCGTGCTCTACGCCCACGGTTACGTCGCCTTCAACGCGCCACCGGGCATCCCCGAGGACCAGCTCAAGCTGCCCGACGGCACCTCGGTGCCCGGAATCATCAACGGCCTGGGCTTCGCCTTCGCGACCACTGGCTACAGCAAGAACGGGCTGGCGGTGCGGGAGGGGATCGACGACCTCATCGATCTCGTCGGCATCTTCGGGACCGCGATAGGACCGCCGCCGCACGTCTATCTCGTGGGGCCGTCGGAGGGCGGGATCGTCACCGCACTCCTGGTCGAGCGCCATCCGGAGGTGTTCACCGGTGGCCTGGCTGCTTGCGGCCCCATCGGCGACTTCAGGCGCCAGATCAACTACATCGGCGATTTCCGCGTGATCTTCGACTACTTCTTTCCGGGCCTCATCCCCGGCACTCCCGACGCCATCCCCGACGAGGTGATCCAGAACTGGGACACGGTCTACGTGCCGAGCATCAAAGCGGCGATAGCGGCATACCCTTCCCGTACCGCGCAGCTCCTTAAGGTGACTCACGCTCCCGTGGGCACGGATCCTTCCACCGTCGAGAAGACCGTCGTCGACGTCCTCTGGTACAACGTCTTCGGCACCAACGACGCCAAGGCTGAGCTGGGTGGGCAGCCGTTCGACAATACCCAACGCCTCTACCTCGGCTCCGACAACGACTTGCTGCTCAACCTCTTCGCCCGCCGTCTGGCCGCCGAGGCACCGGCCCTGACCGAGATACACGCTTACCAGACGACGGGAGCTCTGGCGCGGCCCCTCGTGACGCTCCACACGACCGGCGATCCCATCATCCCCTACGGCCACGAGCCGCTCTACGGGCTGAAGACGCTCCTTGCCGGGTCGGCCGCCCTCCATGCGAACTTTCCCGTCATGCGCTACGGCCACTGCCAGTTCACGGCACCCGAGGTGGTCTTCGGCTTCTTCGTGCTCTTGCTCGAGGCCCAGGCACAGCCCATCGCCGTCGACGGCGTCCTGCCCGATGCGGCCTCGCGGCAGCAGTTCGACTCGCTGTTGCGCCAGCATGGCGTGACGCCGCCGTGAAGGCCGGGCGCCATTGCGGCAAGGCGCGCACTATAATGCCTTGATGTCGTGCCCGCGCGCCTCGGCGCCCGTGATCATCGGTCTCGGACCGCGGTACCTCGCCCTGTCGACGCTGCTCGTTTTCGGCAGCTGCGGCCATCCGGATCTGCCCGCCGATCCCGGCCAGACGGATCCCGGCCAGATCGTGACCCAGGCGCCCTGCGAGGGTCGGATCACAGACACGGCTGCCCATCCCATGAGTCCCCTGGCCAAACCCCGGAGGGGCGAGGCCTACGTCGATCCCGCCTTCGGGACCTTCATCACCCGCATCACCGACGCCGATCCACGGGAGGGGCAGAACGCCGTCATCAAGACGCTCTACTCCACCATGCCGGCCTGGAATGCCGACGAGACTCTCCTCATTCTCTGGCACCGCGAACATGGTCATGAGCTGTACCAGGGCGGGGAGCCGTACACCTTCATACGCTCCCTCCCGTTGCAGTCACCCACCGACATCGAGCAGGTCCTGTGGGACCCGGTCGATCCGAACATTCTCTACTACCCCTCCAACTACAACGCGCTGCCGAGGCTCATGGAGCACCGGGTGCGCCCGACCGACTCCGACCGCGTGCTGCACGACTTCCAGTCACCACCCACCAATTGCCCGGTGGACTGGGGGCAGCTGCTCAGGCTCGGGGCGGACCCCGAGTGGATGGGATGGGGTCCCCGCAAGATCGTCGGCCTGCGGTGCGGGAATACGGTGTTCCTCTACAGCATCAAGGAGGATGCCGTGCTGTCGGTGGGCCCGGCGCCGGGTACGCCCAACGCGCCCATCGTCTTCCCCTCGGAGACGGGCGCGATCCTGGACGGCTTCGTGCTCGATCTCGGCCTCAGGATCCAGAGGCGGCTACTCATGGCCAACCCTTACGAGCACGCAAGCATCGGCCGCGCCAAGGCGGGGTACGACACATGGAACGCGGTGGCCTTCGACGGGTCTGACGTCGGCTCGCTCGTCTCCCACCGGCTCGACACCGCCGAGCGGAAGGTGATCATCGGCCCCGCCACCGGTTATCCCTATCCGCCCTCGTCCACCCACGTCTCGGGGGTCGCCCAGAAGGCGCCGGGCTGGGTGGCGGTGGGAATCGTGGGCCAGCACACGGGAAAGACCCTGCTCGACAACGAGATCGTGCTCGCGAACCTGGACACCGGCCAGGTCTGCCGCGTGGCCCACGCGCGGACGTTCGCCGGAACCACCTCGGACGGCCGCTGGGGGTACTGGAGCGAGACCCATGTCGTCATCAGTCCCACCGCCACCCGCGTCCTCTTCAACAGCGACTGGATGAACGGGCCCACGGTCGACACTTATGTGGTGGACCTGCGGAAGGTGCGTCGCTGATCGCGTTCGGTCACGCCCAACCCCGGCGCTGGTAGACCCACAGGCCGAGCCATTCGTGGAGCGAGAAGCGGAAGGAGCGCAGCCGCTCGGCGGGCCGGTCGAGGTTCTCGACATCGAACTCGGTCTCCACCGCGGGAGAGCAGATCACCTCCAGCCCTGCGCGCTCGACCGCGGCACACGCCCGCCGGGAATGGGAAGGCGACGTCACCACGAGGAGCCGGTGCCAGCCCTGCCGGCGGCACAGGTCCGCCGCCTGAACGGCCTCGTCCCTCGTCCGGCGCACGGGGCCCAGGCTCTGCAGTTCGTGAGAGGAACCGAGGTTCGCCATGAGCGTGCGCGCCACGGCTGCGTAGGACCGCGACGGGCCAGGGAGCTCGCTGAGCACGATCCTCGAAGCCAGACGCTGCCCGAGCAACTCCAGGCCGTGGACCAGCCGGCTCAACGCGGCTGGCGTCGGCTCCCCGTCCTCCTGCAGACGTGAGCTGAGGACGAGAACGGCGTCGGCCGGGCCGACCGTGTCGCGGCGGATCAAGCCTCGAGCGAGATGCATGGCCAGCGGCGTGAACGCGACCGAGAGCCATAGCGCACCCAGCGCGATGGTCACGGCGAGCATGGCGGGCCGGAGCCGTGTGCGCCAGGAAAGGGCGCCCGCGACGGCCGCCGGGAGCCACAACGAAGCGAGGCTGTCGGTCAGCAGGTCCCGGGCCAGGAAGCCTGCCGTCGCGCCGACGACCGCTCCCATGAGCGATTCCCGCCAGGCGGCGGAGGACGGGAGCGACGCGATCCCTATGGCGTGGCTCCCCGCGCGGAGCGATCGGCCGTCACAGCTCGAGACGGCTCCGGGTGACGGTGACGACGATCGTACCCGACTCGTCTGACGGCCCGCGGTTGACGACGAACAGGCGATAGCCCGTGGCCGTGGTGGTGAACGTCAGTTGGGCCGGCTTGAGGTTGCTCTCTTCCCTCGCGAAGACCTTGCATGCCCCGGCCACGAGCGCGATGGCATCGCAGGCAGGATTGCTCAGGACCAGATCGATGTCGTCCGCGGCCGACGTCCAATCGACCGTGATGTGGAGCGTCCCCGCCTCCGGGACCGAGAAGTCGGCGACGAAGGTCCGGAACCGCTCCAGGCCACTGAACGGCTGCTCGTACCGGAAGACCGTGTCGACGACGGGCGCGAGCAGGTTCCTGTCTCCGCTGCAACCGGTCGCGGCCAGGCCCATCGCCAGGACCAGGGGAAGAACCAACCGAGTCGGCATCGCCCGTGGCTTCTTCAAGGAGCAACTGCCGCCGCCGCGACGGGCGAGTCCTGCTTCGCCGCCGCCTTCCCGGCCGCGATCGCCTTCATGGCCAGGTCGTGAGCGCGCCGCGCCGCCTGGTTGTCCTCGTGGACCCGGCCCGCCGGGCTCTGCTCGTAGGCGGTGCGGAAGCGCTGGAGCACGGCGATCTCCTCCGCAGAGAAGCAGGGGTGCCAGAAGTTCATGAAGAGCACGATGCGCACCTGGTCGCTGTGGTTCCAGACCTCGTGCTCGAAGGAGTCGTCGAAGACCAGCACCTTGCCTTCCTCCCACGTCCGCTCGTCCTTGCCGACCCGTATGTAGCAGCCGGGGGGCACGGTCATCGCCAGATGACCGCGAATGATGCCGTTCATTGGTCCGTTGTGCGGCGGGATGTGAGCGTGCGGGTTCAGCGCCGAGAACATGATGTGGTCCCGCTCGAAGCGCGGCAGCGACTCGAGCAGAGCGGCGGTCTCGGGACAAAGGGCGCAGTTCTCCTCGAACTTCTTGCCGTAGAAGAAGAAGTTGAACGTGTTCCAGCCCTCCAGCCGCTGCTGGCCCTCGCTCATGTAGGCCTTGAAGCCCTCGCCGTCCTGGCGCAGCACGTTCACGAGCTCCCGCTTGACCCTTGGGAAGGCCTGCTCCAAGGGTTTCACCCACTCGAACTCGCTCGGGTCGTAGAACGTGCGCGCGGGAACGCCCGGCAGATAGTAGGCCGGGCGTTGCAGGCGGTCGGTATAGGGAGAGCGGATGCGGTGAACGGCGCGAGTCGGGACCTCGAAGATGGACTTCAGGCCCAGCGCGGCCAGACCGCTCTGGACGGTCGGCAGCGCATCGACCTCCTGCAGGACGTCCTTGAGGCGCCTGTAATCTTCGAGTCGCGCTGAACGGAAGGCGGCCACCACTTCCGGCGGTATGCGGCGGGCGTGCTTGGGGCGCAGCCGCTCCAGCGCGCCGATGAGCAGGCCTTGGAGGCGGTATTGGAGCCAGAAAGTGTGCGCATAGAGCGCCGGCCGCTCGAGCCAACGCCGGATGCGTGGGCGGTTCAGGAGGCTCAGGCCGATGAGCAGCGCCAAGGACCCCCAGACGGCGACCCCGGTTACGACGAGAAGCTTCATGATCATCGAATGAACCTCGGATGCTGCTCTGGTAGCAGAAGCAGGTACCGGCTGTCAACTGATCATCTGCGAGCGGGCGGTTTGGGGGCGCACTCCGAGCCGGGATTGACCCGAGCGGCTCTCCGGACGTAGTGTGAGGCGCGCCGCGGCGCAGATCGGTCCGTCATTCTTCGAACAGGAGCGACAGCGAGATGAAACGAGCAGTTACTGTCCTGGTAATCATGATGATGATTCTGTCCGCTGGCCGCGAGGCGCGCGCCAGCGAAAGTTCCGTGGGGGTCGGCCTGGGCTACGTCAAGGCGAAGAACGTCGAGTCGACGATCCTGTACAGCGGGGACTTCCGCTTCCACTTGAGCCGTGGCTTCGCCCTCGCGCCCGAGATCAGCTACTGGAAGAAGGCGGCGACCATTCAGGCCGTCACCGCCTCGATCAAGGATCTTCAGTTCGGCGTCAACGCGCTGTTTGTGTCCCATGCCGGCCGCGACGTCGAGCTCTTCGTGGGTGGGGGTGGCGGCATTCACTCTCTCACCGGCAGCCTGGCGGTGGGCAGCGTTTCGGCGGTGTCCAACTCCACCACCAAGGGCGGCCTCGACGTCCTCGGCGGCGCCGACTTCAAGGCGGGAGACGCGCTGAGCTTCTTCCTGGCCGCCCGCTACGATTGGGTGCTGGGTCTCAGCGGCGAGGACCCGCGCCGGCTGGACCAGGTGAAGTTCTACGGAGGCTTCCGCCTGAGGTTCTGATGACCCGGTGGGCCGTGCTCAAGGACGCGTGAAGACGGCCTCGGTCACCTTCATCGGGCGACGGCCGGGGAGGTCGACGAACACCCGCACCGAGTAGCGATCGGGGCCGTCGATCTTGAGCTGTTGCCGGGAGACCGAAGCGGCCCCGGTCGCCTCGTCGCGCTGTTTCGCGCTCAGGATGAGCGAGTGGTCCCGCGGATCGTAGGTCCCTGACCACTGTTGATAGCCGGTACCAAGGTTGTTGAGGCCAAGAGCGAAGAACCTCCGCTCGCGGGCGTCGTAGCCAAAGACCGTCATCCCTTCGACCCGTACCGTCCCGTCGCCGGCGGCGGCTTCGCTCAGCAGGAAGCGCCCGCCGAGAACCCAGCGGTTGTCGCTGGTGCCCTTCAGGCTCAGCGGCTCCCGAGAGGTCGAGTACGAGGTGAGGTCCATCTTCCAGCTTCCCACCAGCGGCGCGAGCCACTGCTGCTCGGGGCCGGGACGGCTGGCGTCGATGGCGCGCGCGATCTGCTCTGTCATCACGGGGGCTGCGGGAGGCGCGTGCGGTGCCGCCGCCTGGGGGCCGGCGGTCGTGGCGTCGCTTCGAATGATCGGAACCGTTCCGGCCGACGCGAGCAGCGCCACTGCCGACAAGCCCGCCACTCCGGTTGTCTTCACACCCATGTGGCCTCCCGCGCCTACCCTAGCACAGGCCGACCGTGGAAGCCGTTCGAGAGGGGCGCCTCGGCACGTAAGGCGTGCCGTCTTGTCAAGCAGTAATCCGTTTGGCGGTCGGTAAAGTTTGTTGTTGACACGGGCCTATTGTTCAACGAGAATCCGCATGCAATCCTGAAGTCGGGCCTATTCCGCTGTTGCCGCAGTACCAGGTATCCCTCCCTCCGGCACCCGGATTACGCAGAAGCGAATGGTGCACCTCGAAACGAAGGAGGGATATCGCCTCGTCGGAAATCAGTAACGTAGTCAGGAAATAAAAAAAGGGCTGTTGGAGGATCGGTTGGGCAGCCGGTCCAACAGCCCTTGGCCGGAGGGACGGGCGTCGGTGCCTGTGAAGGCCGAGCCCGGCCTTGAGCCATTTGTATTATCTCTATGGAACACAAGCACGTCCAGCGAAATCTAAGGGTTGGGGGTCGCGGTCGTCTTCTCCCCGGGAGCCGCCGATGAGCCCGAACCCGGGCTGGATCCTGAGGTCCCGCCCGCGGCCGGGTGCGCGGCTGCGACTACTGTGCTTTCCCTATGCGGGGGGGGCGGCTTCCGCCTATCGTTCGTGGACCGAAGCGCTTCCGGCAGAGATCGACGTCTGCCCGATCCAGCTCCCGGGCCGGGGATCGCGCTTCCGCGAGGCTCCGTTCCGCCGCGCCTCCGACCTGGTGCAAGCGGCGGCCGAGGCGCTGCGCCCGTATCTGGACCTGCCGTTCGCTCTTTTCGGGCACAGCATGGGGGCGGTCGTCGCTTTCGAGCTGGCCCGTGAGCTCCGGCGGCGGTCGTGGCCCTCGCCCATCCTGCTCGCGGTCTCGGGCCGCGAGGCTCCGCACCGTCCCGATCCCGACCCTCCGCTGGCGCAACTTCCGGACGCCGAGTTCGTGGAGCAGTTGCGCGCGCGGTACGGTGGGATTCCCGACGAAGTGCTCGCGGAAAAAGAGCTGCTGCAGATGCTCCTGCCGGTGCTTCGCGCCGACGTCTTTCTCCTCGAGTCCTACGTCTACGCGGAGGAGCCTCCGCTCGACTGCACGCTCTCCTGCTTCGGAGGGCAGCAAGATCGCCACCTGCGGCACGAGGATCTCGAAGCATGGCGCGAGCAGACCCGTGGCTCCTTCACGCTGCGCACGTTCCCCGGCGGCCACTTCTTCATCGAGAGCGCCCGCGAGGTGGTCCTCCGGGCGCTCAGTGAGGATCTCCTCCGAGCGGTGACAGGCGCGGCCCGGTTGCGGGCATGACGGCGCTCCGCTGGAAGCCCGCCCGGGCGGCGCCCCCGCTGGCGGCGAGCGAGGTGCACGTCTGGGTCGCCGTCCTCGACGCTCTGCCGGTGGGCGCGTACATCGGCCTCCTCTCGCCGGACGAAGCGGCTCGAGCCGATCGCTTCCACTTCGCGCGCGACCGGCAGCGCTTCGTCGGTGCGCGAGGATTGCTGCGGGAGCTCCTCGGGTGTTATGTCGACGTGGACCCGTCCGCGCTGCTCTTCGCCTACGGGCCGCGTGGCAAACCATACCTGGCGGCGGATTCCCGGCCCGACCGGGTGCGCTTCAACGTGTCGCACTCGGGCGGCCTCGCCCTGCTCGCCTTCGCGCGCGAACGTGAGCTCGGAGTCGATCTGGAGCTCGAACGGCCCGTACCGGAGGCAGAGTCGATCGCCGAGCGCTACTTCTCGCCTCGCGAGGGCGCGGAGCTGGGACGTCTGCCGCCCGCGGAGCGGCCGCGGGCGTTCTTCCGGTGCTGGACACGCAAAGAGGCGTTCATCAAGGCGACGGGGGATGGGCTGTCGCGCCCGCTCGACGCATTCGACGTCACCCTCGCGCCGCGTGAGCCGGCGCGGCTGCTGCGGGTCGAAGGGGAGCCGGAAGAGGCGGCACGTTGGTGGATGGAGGGGCTGGAGCCGGCGGAAGGCTTCGCGGGTGCCCTGGCGGTGGAGGGGCGTCCCGCGCGCCTCGCGTGCTGGAAATGGGACCACTCATTGGAGAGGAGCCATGGACCGCGACGAAAAGGAAGACAAGACGATTTACAAGGTCGTTGTGAACCACGAGGAGCAGTACTCGATCTGGCCCGCTGAGCGCGACAACGCGCTCGGCTGGCGGGACGCCGGCAAGAACGGCCCCAAGGACGAGTGCCTGGCTTGGATCAAGGAGGTCTGGACCGACATGCGGCCGCTGAGCCTGCGGAAGCGGATGGAGGCGGCAGACGGGAACTAGAGAGGTCCTGAGTGACTGGTGAAACGACGATCGACCATGCACGGGGGCTTCCGAGGCTGGGTCCGAAGAGGCCCCCCGTTCCCGACGGTACCCCGGGCAGCGCGAAGGAGAGCGTGCCCGACGACATCCAGCGATGGACGGCGCGCCGCCGCATGGCGCTCGTCCTGAGCGTTCTCAAGGGCGAGATCACGGTCGAGGAAGGCGCCTGCCAGCACCGGCTCACCGTCTCCGAGATCGAGGAGTGGAAGGACCGCATGCTCGCGGCGGCGCACAACGCGCTGCGCTCGCGGCCGAAGGACGCGGATGCAATCAAGGACGATCAGATCCGCCGGCTCCAGCAGAAGGTCGGCGAGCTGGTCGTCGACGTCGACCTGCTCAAGGAAGCGCTTCAGAGCGCGCGTTCTTTGGGCGTAGACGCCACCGAGGACTGAGGTAGGAACGACGGGATGAGATCGTCTGCCCTGCCGGACAACGCCGGCGTCGAACCGATCGCCCTCATCGGCGTCGGCTGCCGATTTCCCGGTGCCGACGGCCCCGAGGCGTTCTGGACGCTGTTGAGGGATGGCGTGGACGCCATCCGGGAGATCCCTCTCGACCGTCCAGACCTCGCCGCCCGCTACGATCCGGGGCCGGGGACGCCAGGCCGTCTCACAGGCCGGTGGGGCGGCTTCCTCGAGGGACTGGACCGTTTCGACGCCAGCTTCTTCGGCATCTCCCCTCGCGAGGCCGAGCGGATGGACCCGCAGCAGCGCCTCCTCCTCGAGGTCGCCTGGGAGGCGCTCGAGGACGCGGGACAGGTGGCCGGCCGGCCCGGGAGCATTGCCACCGGCGTCTTCGTGGGGCTCTGGATCAACGACTACCAAGACCTGTTGTTCGCCGAGTCGCGGGGGGCCGACTTCTACATGACGACCGGAAGCGGCCGTTACTCCGCTTCCGGCCGTGTCTCGTACGCTTTCGGCTTCCAGGGTCCGAGCATCACGGTCGACACCGCTTGTTCCTCCTCCCTGGTGGCCGTCCACCTCGCTTGCCAGGCGTTGCGTGCCCGGGAGTGCACCCTGGCGCTGGCCGGCGGGGCCAACACCATCCTCAGCCCCCACGTCAGCGTTGCGTACTCCCAGTCAAAAATGCTCTCCCCGGACGGCCGATGCAAGTTCGGCGACGCCCGCGGGGACGGCTACGTCCGTAGCGAAGGCGTTGGGATCGTGGCGCTCAAGCTGCTCTCACGGGCGTTGGCCGACGGCGATCCGATCCAGGCCGTCATCCTCGGCAGCGCGGTGAACAACGACGGCAAGACCGGCGGTTTCCTCGGCACGCCTGGACGTGAGGGCCAGGAGGACGTGCTGCGCAAGGCGTACCGGGCGGCCGGCGTGGATCCCGGGCAGGTCCAGTACGTCGAGGCTCACGGCACCGGCACCAGTGCCGGCGACCCCGTGGAACTGCAGGCGCTGGGACACGTGCTCGCCGGGGACCGGCCCCCAGGCCGGCCTTGCCGCATCGGCTCCGTCAAGACCAACATCGGCCACACCGAGGGTGCCGCCGGAGTGGCCGGTCTCATCAAGGCCGCGCTCTCGCTTCGCCACCGGACGATTCCGGCGAGCCTTCACTTCCGCGAGCCGAACCCAGCGGTGCCGTGGAAGGATCTGCCGATCTCGATCGCGCGGGAAGCCTCGCCCTGGCCCGCAGAGGCCGGTCCCGCCCTGGCCGGTGTCAGCGCGTTCGGTATCGCCGGCACCAACGCCCACGTCGTGCTCCAAGAGGCGCCTCCAGCGCCGGAAAGCACGGCCGAGCGCGCCGACGAGGGCGCGCGGCTGTTGCCCCTGTCCGCTCGCAGCCCGGAGGCGCTCCGGCAGATGGCCGCGGCCTGGCGCGACCATCTTCGTTCCGATGCGCCGGCCTTTCCCGACGTCTGCTACACGGCTTCCGTTCGCCGGGCGCACCACGATCACCGCCTGGCCGTCGTAGCCGGCAGCGCGGCGGAGGCCGCCGACCACCTGGATGCTTTCCTGCACGACGAGCCGCGGCCGGGGACCTCCGTCTCCCGCACCGCGACGTCGGGCTCGCCTCGGGTCGCGTTCGTATTCCCCGGCCAGGGCTCTCAGTGGCTGGGCATGGGGCGCGGGCTGCTGCCGCGGGACACCGTCTTTCGGTCGGCGCTCGAGGCGAGCGACCGGGCGGTGCGCGAGGAGTCGGGCTTCTCGATTCTGGACGAGCTGGCCGCCGATCCGGCTCGCTCGCGCCTGGACCAGATCGACGTCATCCAGCCCACGCTGTTCGCCATCCAGGTCGCCCTGGCCGCGCGGTGGCGGTCGTGGGGAATCGAGCCCGCCGCCGTGGTCGGTCACAGCATGGGAGAGGTCGCCGCCGCCCACGTGGCGGGTGTCCTCAGCCTGGAGGACGCCGCCCGCGTGATCTGCCGTCGCAGCCGGCTCCTGCGGCGGACGCGAGGGCAGGGAGCGATGGCGCTGGTCGAGCTCTCCTTCGCGCAGGCGCAGGCGGCGATCGCCGGATACGAGGACCGGCTCTCCGTGGCGGTGAGCAACAGCTCGCGCTCGACCGTGCTGTCGGGCGACCCCGCCGCCCTCGATGAGCTGATCGCCGCCCTCGAGGCCCGCGACGTCTTCTGTCGGCGCGTCAAGGTCGACGTGGCTTCCCATAGCCCCCAGATGGACGCATTGCGCGGCGACCTGCTCCACGCCCTCGCCGGCCTGCGTCCGGGCCCGGGCCGCATCCCTCTCTATTCGACGGTGACGGGGCAGGTCGCAGAGGGCGTGCCTATGGACGCCGCCTACTGGGTCCGCAACCTCCGGGAACCGGTGATGTTCTCGACGGTGCTTGGACGACTGGTGGCGGAGGGTCACTCCGCCTTTGTGGAGGTGAGCCCCCATCCGATCCTGCTGCCGGCGGTCCAGCAGGAGTTGCAGCATCTCGGCCGCGAAGGGGTGGTGCTGCCTTCGCTGCGCCGGGAGGAGCCCGAGCAGGCCACGCTGCTCGAGTCGCTGGGCGCCCTCCACGTTCTCGGCTGCGAGGTGGACTGGCAGGAGTGCTATCCGACGGGGGGACGCTGCGTGCGCCTGCCTCCGTATCCGTGGCAGCGCGAGCGCTTCTGGTACGACACGTCGCGCCAAGCCGGAAAGCGGAGGGTCTGCGGCGCCGGGGAACACCCTCTCCTGGGCCCGCACCTCAGCTCGTCCACCGACGCCGGCATGCACTACTGGGAGACTGAGCTCAGCGCCGACCTCGTACCCTGGCTGGACGAGCACCGCGTCGACGGGCTCCGAGTGCTCCCCTCGTCCGCCTACGTCGAGATGGCGCTGGCCGCCGCCGCCGAGGCCTTCGGGGGCCAAGCCCCGATGCTGTCCTCGGTCACCTTCGAGCGCGCCCTCGTTCTTTCCGACGACGCCGCGGCCACCGTACAGGTGGTGGTCTCCTCCGACAGCCCGAGTACGGCTACCTTCCGAGTCTCGGGCCGGGAGGCAAGCGGGGAGGCAAGGACCGGGGCCTGGACCCTTCACGCGAAGGGAGCGATCCGTCTCGGCGTCGCAACTGAGCAACGAGACGCCGCACCCCGGGCCGCCTCGGAACCGTCCGCTGAAGCGACGGTGCCCGCTTCCGCGCACTACCAGGCCATGGCCGCCCGTGGCTTGAGCTACGGCCCCAGTTTCCAGGGCGTGGAGCGGGTGTGGCGCCGTGAGGGCGAAACGCACGGGCGACTGCTGGTCACCGCAGGCATGCAGGCCGACGCTGCCGCCTACCGCATCCACCCCGCTCTCCTCGAGGCCGCATTCCAGCTCCTGGTGGCGGCGGCCGCGGGGACCGACGCCGGCGCGGCCGGCGACGAGACGCTCGTGCCGGTAGGCCTGGATCACCTCCAATTGCAGACCGCTGTGGATCCGACCCGGCCGTTGTGGGGTCGGGCCTCCCTGCGGGCCGGGTCCGGCACCGCCGGCAACGAGGTGGTCGGCGACGTTGTCATTCGGGATGACGAAGGTCGCCGTGTGCTCGAGGCCCGCGGCGTGCGGCTGCAACAGCGGGGTGAGGGCCGCCAGCGCCAGCTGGACGACTGCTTCTTCGGGATCGAGTGGGAAGCCGCTCGGCGGGATGGGACCGCGCTCCCGCCGGCCAGCCATGGACAGTGGCTCGTCTTCGCCGGGGCGACGCCGGTAGGTGCGAGGCTGGCCTCAGCCTTGGCCGACCGCGGCGATCGAGTCGTGACGGTGTTCGCGGGCGAGGACTACGCGAGGCTTGACACGGGGCGCTACCGCATCGACCCCGCGCGGCCTGAACACTTCCGTCGGCTGCTCACGGAGGCGCGGGATACGGGCGGCGGTTCCTGGCGCGGCATCGTCCACCTGTGGAGCCTCGATGCGCCGGACCCCTCGGAAGGAGGTCTCGCTGCCCTCCAGGAGGCGCAGAGGCTCGGCTGTGTGAGCGTCCTGCATCTGGTGCAGGCGCTGGCCGGTGGGGAGCCCGCGTCGTCGCCACGGATGTGGCTCGTGACCGCGGGTACCCAGCCGGTCGAGCGCCTCGACGACGCGCTCTGCCCGGCCCAGAGCCCCCTGTGGGGACTCGGCCGCGTCGTCGCCAGCGAACACTCCGCGCTGCGCTGCTCTGCGATCGATCTTTCGCCGAGGCCCAGCGACGCCGACCTGCGTTCGCTTCAGGACGAGCTGTGGCAGAACGGCGCCGAAGATCAGATCGCCTTGCGCGGTGACGCGCGTTATGTGGCGCGCCTCCGGCGGCGGCTGCCGAAAGAGACGGCCCCGCACGTCCCGGCAGCCGCGCCGCGGTTGGAGCCTGCGATCGAGATCGACGCGGCGGTCGCGGTCGTGCCGGACGGGACCTACCTCATCACGGGGGCGCAGGATGGCCTCGGCCTGCAGGTCGCCGTGTGGCTGGCCGGGCGGGGCGCCCGGCACATAGCTCTGCTGGGGCGGAGTGGCCTGACCGTCGCCGCCAAGGAGGGTGTCGACGGCCTGACCAGGGCGGGTGTTCAGGTCAGGTTGATCCGTGCCGATGTGGCCGACGAAGCCGAGCTCGCGCGGGCACTGGCAGAGGTGGACGGCGCGATGCCGCCCCTGCGCGGAGTCATCCACGCGGCCGCGATCCTCGACGACGCACCGCTACTGGAGATGGACCGGCCGCGCCTCGACGCGGGAATGGCGCCCAACGTTGCGGGAGGCTGGAACCTCCACGTCCAGACCGCGGGCCGCGCGCTCGACTTCTTCGTCCTTTTCTCCTCGGCGGCGGGACTGCTTGGCGCGCCTGGTCATGCCGGCCGTGCCGCGGGCGACGCGTTCCTCGGCGCCCTCGCCGCGCATCGACGCGCCCGGGGCATGCCCGCGCTCTCGGTCGCCTGGGGTTCGTGGATCGCGGGCGACGCGGCGGTCCCCGAGGTGGCCGCGCAGCGGCTCGACGAGTGTGCCTACGTCGTCGACTGGCCTCGCAAGGAACGCGATACACGGAAAGCCCCCGCGTCAGAAGGGCCCGCCAGCTGGCTGATCCTCGCCGACCGCAGCGGCGTGGGAGTGGCCCTCGCGAGGCTCCTCCGCGAGCGTGGCGACACCTGCACGATGCTCTTCGCCGAGGACGTCGGGTCGACCGAGATGTTGGGCCGCGTGCTGCGTGAGGAGTGGAAGTCCGACGGCGTGCTCCGCCGGGGCGTCGTCCACTTGTGGAGCCTCGACGCCCCTCCGACGGACGAGCTGAGCCCGGCGTCCCTGGACGCCGCTCAGCACCGCGGCTGTGTGAGCGCCCTGCACCTCATCCGGATGCTGGCGGCAGCCGGCGGGCCTCGGCTCTGGCTGGTGACGCGAGGGGCGCAGCCGGCCGGCCCGTCGCCGTCATCGGTGGCCGTGGCGCAGGCGCCTCTGTGGGGTCTCGGCCGTGTCCTCGCCCTCGAGCAGCCCGAGTGCTGGGGAGGACTCGTAGACCTCGACCCGGGCGAGGACGCCGACGCCGCGCCGCGGCTGATGGAGGAGCTCACCCAGGCCGACGGCGAGGACCAGGTGGCCTTCCGCCGGGGGGAGCGGCGGGTGGCCCGACTGGTGCGCGCGCCGCTAGAGAACGAAGCGGGGGCGGGTCTGTCCGAGGGGACCTATCTAGTCACCGGAGGCGTGGGCGGCCTCGGCTTGCAGGTGGCGCGCTGGCTCGTGGAGCGAGGGGCCCGCCACCTCGTCCTCACGAGCCGGACGGGCCTGCCCGCGCGCTCGCGGTGGGACGAGCTGGCGGGGACCGCGCGTGAGCGTGTCGAGGCGATTCGCGCTCTCGAGGCCCTCGGCGTCTCGGTGACGGTGGCCGCTGCCGACGCCAGCGACGCCGCCGCGATGGCCCGGGTGTTCGAGACCTTCGGACGGGCGCTGCCGCCACTGCGCGGCGTGGTGCACGCGGCCGGCGTCTTGACACTGGCGCCACTCGCGGAGCTCGAGGTTCCGGCCCTCCTCGACGTGCTGCGTCCGAAGGTAGCGGGCGCCTGGATCCTGCACGAGCTGACCCGGCAGCTCGAGCTGGACTTCTTCGTGCTCTTCTCCTCGGCGGCAGCGATATGGGGATCGAAGGCGCTCGGTCACTACGCGGCCGCCAACGCGTTCCTCGACGCCCTCGCCCATGACCGCCGGGCCCACGGGCTGCCGGCCCTCAGCGTGAACTGGGGTTGGTGGTCGGGAGGCGGCATGACCTCGGCCGAGACCGAGGCGTTCTTCCGGCGGATCGGCCTCGGGGAGATGTCCGCGGCGCAGAGCCTCGAGACCCTCGGCCGGCTTCTCGCCGATAGGACTGTCCAGAAGACGGTGGCCGAAGTGGATTGGGATGCGTTCAAGTCCATCTACGAAGCGTGGGGTCCCCGCCCGCTCCTCCAGGAGGTCGAGACCGCTGCCCGGGAGACGCACGTCGCCCGAGCTGTTCTCGGGAGCCTTCCCGCCGCGCAGGGGCTGCAGGCTTGGGAGCGGATCCTCCGCGAGCGGCCGCTGCAGGTGGCAGTGATGCCCTTCGACCTCGGGCAGTGGTGCGCCTCGTATCCGGCGGCGACCTCCTCCCCTCTGCTCGCGCGCCTTCGCCTGGAGAACGGTGCCGGCGCTGCGGTCGGTGCGGCCGCCCCCCCGAGCGTGGCGGAAGCGCTGCTAGCCATCGAGCCCGGGAGGCGCCGCCGGGTCCTGCTGGAGTCGCACTTGACACAGCGCGTAGCGCAGGTGCTCCGGCTGGCCCCCGCCCGCGTCGACGTGAACAAGCCGCTCAAGTCCCTCGGCCTCGATTCCCTCATGGCCCTCGAGCTCCGCAACCGCCTCGAGGCGGACCTCGGGCTGAAGCTCTCCGCCACCCTCGTCTGGAATCATCCGACGGTGACGGCGCTCGTCCCGCACCTCGCCGATCGCATGGGCATCCCGCTGGAGGGGCCAGCGGCCGAGGTCGTGCCGGCGCTCACCGCAGGAGACGAGGAGGGAATCGTCCGGATGCTGAACGAAATCGAGCTGCTCACGGCGGACGAGGCGCGGCGGGCTCTCGCCGACGGAATGGCGCGCGGGTGAGGCACGTTCGACATGGGTGATCTTTCCAGCCGGATCGCGAGCCTGTCCCCCGAGCAGCGCACTTTGCTGGAGCGCCGGCTCAAGGCGTCGGCCCGTCCCGCCCCCGCCCGCGCCGCGGCGGAGCCGATCGCCATCGTCGGGATGGGCTGCCGGTTTCCCGGAGCGGTGGCGAGCCCCGACGCCTACTGGCGCCTGTTGACGGACGGGATCGACGCGATCTCGGAAGTCCCCGCCGACCGCTGGGACGTCGACTCCGTCTACGACCCCGACCCCGAGGCGCGCGGGAAGATGTCCACGCGGTGGGGTGGCTTCGTGGAGCGGGTCGCGGAGTTCGACGCCGCGTTTTTCGGCATCTCACCCCGGGAAGCGGCGCGCATGGATCCCCAGCAGCGCTTGTTGCTGGAGGTGGCTTGGGAGGCACTGGAAGACGCCGGGCAGCCCACCGAGCAACTGTCGGGGCGCGCCGCCGGCGTCTTCCTCGGCATCCACAGCCTGAGTAGCGATTACTACCTGCGCCAGTCCAGCTCGCTGCGTGACGTGGACGTCTACACGAGCACCGGGGTCGCCCACAGCATCGTGGCCAACCGGCTTTCCTATGTGCTCGACCTGTCGGGACCGAGCCTGGTGGTGGATACCGCGTGCTCATCCTCGCTCGTGGCCGTCCACCTGGCCTGCCAGAGCCTGCGGCTGGGCGAGTGCGAGCTCGCCGTGGCCGGTGGGGTCAACCTGATCCTGTCGCCCGAGGTCACCGTGGCCTTGTCGAAGCTCAACATGATGGCGCCCGACGGGCGCTGCAAGACCTTCGACGCCCGCGCCGACGGCTTCGTCCGCAGCGAGGGCTGCGGGATCGTGATCCTCCGCCGCCTCGCCGACGCCCTGGCCGACGGCGATCCCGTCGTGGCGGTGATCCGCGGCACGGCGGTGAACCAGGACGGCGCCACCAACGGCATCACGGCCCCCAGCGGCCTGGCCCAGCAGGCGGTGGTCCGGAGGGCGCTCGAGAACGGCGGCGTCGAGGCCCGGAGCGTGTCCTACGTCGAGACGCATGGCACCGGCACCGCTCTCGGCGACCCGATCGAAGTGGAGGCCTTGACCGAAACCCTTGGCCGCGGTGAGGGGCCGTGCTTCCTGGGCGCCGTCAAGAGCAATATCGGGCACCTCGAGGCGGCGGCGGGAATCGCCGGACTGATCAAGGCCGCGCTTTGCCTGCGCCACCGCTTCGTCCCGCCGAACCTGCACTTCCACACGCCGAACCCGCACCTCGAGCTGGGCGGGAGTCGCTTCGTGATTCCCACCGAGGGCCGGCCCTGGACAATCACGAACGGGTTTGCCCGCGTGGCCGGCGTCAGCTCCTTCGGTTTCGGGGGCACGAACGCTCACGTCGTCCTCGAGGAAGCGCCCGCCGCGCCGGCGGTCGCCGCCGCGGCGACCGCCCGGCCGCTGCCGCTGTGCTTCTCCGCCCGAAGCGTCGACGCGCTCCGCGCCCGCGCGGCGGACTATGCGGCGTTCCTCGCCGACCCGCAGCGCGGAGCCGGCGTGGACCTGCTCGACGTGGCCTACAGCGCCGCGGTTCGGCGCAGCCACCACCCGGAGCGCGCCGCCGTGGTGGGCGCTTCGCGGGAGGAATGGATCGCGGCCCTGCAGCGCTTCGGCGCGCGCCCGGAGCCGCTCTCGAGCGCGAATCATCAGCCGGGTCTCGTGTTCGTCTATTCGGGCCAGGGTTCGCAGTGGGCGGGCATGGGGCTCGAGCTCTATCGGACCGAATCGGTCTTCCGCGCGTCGCTCGAACGGGCCGACGCCGAGGTGCGGAGGCTCGCCGGATGGTCACTCCTCGAGGCGTTGAGTGCGGGGGACGCCGAGCTCCGGCTCCGCCGGACCGACGTGGCCCAGCCCGCGCTCTTCGCGCTCCAGGCGGCTCTCACCGAGCTGCTGCGGGCCTGGGGGGTCGAGGCGGAGGCGGTCCTGGGCCACAGCGCGGGGGAGGTGGCGGCCGCTCACGCTGCCGGCGTGCTGAGCTTCGAGGAAGCGCTCGGGGTGGCCGTCGAGCGCGGCCGCCTCATGCAGGCGGCGGCGGGCCAGGGCGAGATGGCCGCGGTGGAGCTGGCGGTCGAGGAAGTGGAGCGGATGCTCGCATCCCAGGGCAGCCGGCTGGAGGTCGCCTCCGTCAACAGCCCCACCTCCACCGTGATCTGCGGTGAGAACGGTCCGCTCGAGACGCTTGTCGGCTCTCTCGAGGCGCGCGGCGTGTGCTGCAAGCGGTTGAACCTGGGCTTCGCGTTCCACAGCCGGCAAATGGAACCTTTCCGCGACCAGCTCGCACGCACGCTGCGGAGCCTCCGTCCGGCGCGGCCTCGCCTTCCCGTTTTCTCGACCTTCTCCGGCCGGCGAGTGGAGGAGGACGACTACGGCGCCACCTACTGGGCCAACAGCATCCGCGAGCGCGTGCGCTTTGCGGAGGCCGTGGCCGCCTGCGCGCGCGAGGGCCGCGGCGTCTTCCTCGAGATCGGTCCCCACCCGGTCCTCCGCCCCATGATCCGGCGCTGCGGGGCCGCCTTGGACCACGGCCTCGTACCGATCGCTTCGCTGCGCCGCGGAGAGGACGAGCCGAAGGCGATGCTGGAGGCGCTGTGCAGCCTCTACGCCCTCGGCTACCCCGTGGATTGGTCACGCTACCTGCCGCGGGGAGGGCGCGCCGTATGCCTGCCGACCTACCCCTGGCAACGGAAGCGGTTCTGGATCGAGCCTCGGACAACTCCTCTGCTTCGTCAGGGCGAGCAAAGCCTCACGCATCCACTCCTGGGCGTGGGCGTCTCCACCGCGCTCAAGCAGACAATCTACGAGCAGGCCTTCAGCGTCGAGGGCCTTCCGTTCCTGGCCGATCACCGGGTCCAGGGCAAGGTCGTCGTGCCCGCCGCGGCTTACGCCGAGATGGGCCTGGCGGCAGCGGCCGTCGGGAAAATCGGGGTCGCTCCAGCGGTGCACGACCTGCTGATCCACGAGCCAATGGTGTTCGAGCCGGGAGCGTCCCTCGCCGTCCAGTCGATCGTGAGTCCGGAGGATCATGGGCGCGCACGGCTCCAGGTCTTCGCCCGGCCCGAAGGCGGCGAGGAATGGCGCCTCCACGCCGAGGCATGGCTCCAGCACAACGATGGCCCCGCACCCGCAGTGCAGTCCCCCGCGGAACTCGCCGCGCGGTGCGGCGTGGCGCTGCCGGTCGAGGGGCACTACGAGGCGCTGCGTCTACGGGGCCTGGACTTCGGGCCGGCCTTCGCGGGCGTCGAGGTCCTGCTGCGTGGCGACGGGGAAGCGCTCGGCAGAGTCGGGCTCCCCGACATCGCGGCGCAGGACGCCCGAGCGTACCAAATCCACCCCGCGCTGCTCGACGCCTGTCTGCAGGTCGTGGGCGCTCTCCTCCCCGACGGCGAAGGCGCGACCGACACCTATCTCCCGTTCAGCCTCGGCAGGCTGACCCTCCACCGCCAAGTACCCGAACGCGTCTGGAGCCACGTCCGGCGGCGGGCCGGGGTGGCCGGGGAGAACGCAGTCTCCTTCGACGTTCGAATGCTCGATCAGGACGGCGCGATCGTGGCCGAGTTGGAGGGCCTCTGCCTCAAGCGGGTCGCCGCCGGAGCCCTGGTGCGGCGGGCAGTGGAGGACGACTGGTTTTACGAGCTGGCCTGGGAGCCTCGGCCGCTGTCCGCCGAGGCCGCGCTGCCGGTACCCGGCACTGCGCCCTCACCGGCACTGATCGCCCACCAGGTCAGGCCGCTCCTGCAACCGCTGGGCGAGCAGCACCTCGCGTCATACCGCGAACTGCTTCCGCATATCGAAGAGCTGAGCACCGACTACATCCTCCTCGCCCTGCATCGGCTCGGCTGGGATTGGCGCGAGGGGGAGCCGGTCGCGATCGACGACCTTGCCCGACGCCTGGGTGTCGCGGACGGGTACCACCGGCTGTTCGGCCGCTTCCTCGACATCCTCGCGGAGGACGGGATCCTGCGGAGGACGGGGTCCATCGAGGTGGCGCGGGTTCCCAACGTACCCGCTGAGAAGGACCTGTCCCGGCGCGCCGCCGCCCTGCTCGAGCGCCTGCCGTCGACGCGAGCGCTGATCACGCTTCTGACCCGCTGTGGTGAGCGCCTCACTGAAACCCTGCGTGGAGAGAGCGACCCACTCGAGCTGCTCTTCCCCGGAGGGTCCCTCGCGCTCGCCGAGGGGCTGAACGAGGAGACGCCTTTCGCGCGCTTCCACAACGCGATCGTTCGTGAAGTGGTCTCCCGCGTTGTCCAGGATCTCCCGGCGGACCGCCCGATCCGTGTGCTCGAGATCGGGGCGGGCACCGGATCGACGACCTCGTACGTGCTTCCGTTCGTGCCCGCCGACCGGACCGAGTACTTCTTCACCGACCTTTCGCCCATGTTCACAGCGCGTGCTCAGGAGAAGTTCCGCGCATATCCCTTCGTCCGCTACCGGCTCCTGAACATCGAGAACGATCCCGTTCGGCAGGGGCTCGAGCCTCACGCCTTCGACGTGGTCCTCGCCGCCAACGTCCTGCACGCCACGCGCGACCTTGGCGAGGCGCTCCGAAACGTGGCCCGGCTCCTCACCCCGGAAGGAACGTTGGTGCTGCTCGAGGGGACGGAGCCCCAACGTTGGCTGGATTTGACCTTCGGCCTCACGGAGGGCTGGTGGAGATTCGCGGACGCGGAGCGGAGGCCCCACTACCCGCTCCTGTCTGCCGACGGCTGGCGCCGGCTCCTGGTGGACACCGGCTTCGCCGCGAGTGCGTTCATCCCGGAGGCCGGATCGCGCGAGGCGCGCTTCTGCCAGCAGACGGTCATCCTGGCGCGCAGCCCGAGCCTCGAGGTAGCTGGAGAGGAACGGGGCCGA
Organism: Acidobacteriota bacterium; assembly: GCA_003222275.1. Taxonomy (GTDB): domain Bacteria; phylum Acidobacteriota; class Vicinamibacteria; order Fen-336; family Fen-336; genus AA32. The sequence goes on from QHVJ01000151.1 coordinate 35,943, forward strand.
TGGCTCGTCTTCGCGGATGCCGGCGGCGTCGGCCACGCCTTGGCGAGCCGTCTGGAGGCACGGGGGGATAGCGTCCGCCTGGTGTTCCCGGGACCGACCGCGGTCCATGCGGACGGGAGCTGGACGGTCGACCCCGCCACGCCCGGCGACTTCGGGCGACTCCTGAGCGAACCTGGCAATGCAGGCCCCTGGCTGGGAGTGCTGCACCTCTGGAGCCTGGATAACCAGCCGCCCGGGGCGACCACGCTAGCGGCGCTGGAGGCGGACGTGGCCCGGGCCTGCGGCAGTGTCTTGCACCTCGTTCAGGCCCTGGCAACGGCTAGCCGGGCGAAGACTCGGGGGTTGTGGCTGGTCACGCGGGGAGCCGAGGCCGTGGGCGGCGCGGCCCCGGTCTCGGTGGCCCAGTCGCCCCTCGCCGGACTCTCCAAGGTGATCGCCCTCGAGCACCCCGAGCTCCGGTGCGTCCACGTCGACCTGGACCCGGCGCCGGATGCGGACCCGGTCGGGGGGCTGCTTCGAGAGCTGATGTCCCCCGACGGGGAGGAGCAGGTGGCCCTGCGCGCCGGGCGGCGCTTGGCCGCGCGGGTCGTGCGTAAGGCACCGGAGGCCGCGGCACCGGGAGATGCGGCCCCCGTCCGCCTGGAGATCGCCCAACGCGGCGTCCTCGACAACCTGGCGCTGCGGCCCGTACAACGCCGCGTTCCCGGTCCGGGGGAAGTGGAGCTGCGGGTCGAGGCGTCGGGGCTCAACTTCCGCGACGTCCTGAGCGCGCTCGACATGAACCCCGGCGACGATGGGCCGCTGGGCGTGGAGTGCGCGGGGCGGGTCGTGGCCGTGGGCGGGAGCGTTGAGGGCCTCCGTGTGGGGGACGAGGTGCTCGCCGTGGCCGTGGGGAGCCTCGCGACGTACGTGACGACGCACGCAAGCCTGGCGGTGAGGAAACCGACGCAGATGAGCGCGGAGGAGGGCGCGACGATCCCGAGCGCGTTTCTCACCGCCTGGTACAGCCTCCACCATCTGGGCGCGGTATCGCCGGGCCACAAGGTCCTGATCCACGCGGCGGCGGGAGGCGTGGGCTTGGCCGCGGTTCAACTCGCGCGGCGGGCGGGGGCGGAGGTGTTCGCGACGGCGGGGAACCCGGAGAAGCGAGAGTTCCTGCGCTCGCTGGGAGTCACGCACGTCATGGACTCCCGTTCCTTGGAGTTCGCCCGGGAGGTAAAGGAGAAGACGAGGGGCCGTGGCGTCGACCTGGTCCTGAACTCGCTGACCGGGGAATTCATCCCGGCGGGGCTCTCGGTGCTGGCGCCGGGCGGCCGGTTCATCGAGCTCGGCCACCGGGAAGTGTGGGATCAAGAGCAAGTCGCGCAGGTGCGCCGCGGGGTGGTCTACGAGGCATTCAACCTGCTCGAAATCGCGCAGGCCGACCCGGCTCTCATCGCGTCCCTGCTGCGAGCGGTGATGAAGGCCTTCGCCGACGGCAGCTTGACACCCCTGTGCCATCGGGACTTCCCGCTCGAGCACGCCGTGGCGGCGTTCCGTTACATGGCTCAGGCCCGCCACATTGGCAAGATCGTGCTGACGCAGCGGAGCGCGGCCTCGACGCGGGTCGACGCGACTCAGTTCCGCGAGGACGCTACCTACCTCGTCACCGGTGGGCTCGCCGGGCTCGGCCTCCGCGTCGCCCGATGGATGGCCGATCGCGGGGCTCGGAACCTCGTGTTGGTGGGGCGCAGCGAGCCCGACGCTGCGGCCCGGGAAGCCGTGGCCGCCCTGCAAAGAGACGGAGTGGACGTCGAGATGGCGCGGGCTGACGTATCTCGTCAGGACGAAGTGGCGGCCGTCCTCGATGGGATCCGGCGGCAGCGGCCGCCCCTGCGAGGTGTGATCCACGCCGCGGGGACGCTCGACGACGGCACGATCGTCCAGCAGGACTGGAGCCGCTTCGCGCGGGTCATGGCCGCCAAGGTGAGCGGCTCGTGGATCCTTCACGCCCTCACGGAAGAGTGCCCCCTCGACTTTTTCGTTTTCTTTTCATCAGCCGTCTCGCTGTTCGGGCGCTCCGGCCAGAGCAGCCATGCTGCGGCCAATGCTTTCGAGGATGCCCTCGCCCACCACCGCCGGCGCCATGGCCTGCCCGCCGTCAGCGTCAACTGGGGGGCTTGGGGCGGGACGGGGTCGGTGACGAGGGGCAATGTGGCCGAGCGGATCAGCCGGCAGGGGATCCTCGCCATGGCGCCGGAGGCGGGACTGCGGGCCTTGGAGCGGGTCATGGCCGAGACTTCACCCCAGGTCGGGGTCCTGGCCGCAGACTGGACCAGATTCTTCGCCGCCATCCCTTCCGGCCGGGAGCCGCGGCTGCTGGCGCAGCTAGCGCACGAGGCGCGGTCACTCCGCAGCGGAGCCCCCGCGGCCGCAGTGGAGGAGGCTCCCTTCCTGCGTCGTTTCGCACAGGCCCCACCGGCCAACCGGCCGAACCTCCTGGTGGGGCTGGCGCTTGAGCACTCCGCGCGCGTTCTCGGCCTCGATCCCTCCTGCGCCATCGACCCCCAACAACCCCTCCACGAGCTCGGGCTGGACTCGCTGATGGCGGTGGAGCTGCGCAACGCACTCGGCACGGCGCTGAGCCGCACCCTGCAGGCCACGCTGCTGTTCGACTACCCCACGCTGGCGGCGCTCGCCGGCTATCTCGAGCGGCTGCTCGCCCCTGAAGGTCTACGGGAGCGCGATGCCTCACCGAACGAGACCCGGGCGCGCGCGCGGGCCGTGAAGGAGCTGCAGCGGTTGTCGGACGATGAGGCGGAAGCCCAGCTGCTCGACGAGCTGCAGGCCGCCCACAAGAGGGCGTGAGATGGCCGAGAACCGCGAACCGCTCGAGCAGCTTTCGCCGCTGAAGCGGGCCCTCCTGGAGCTGCGGGAAATGCGCGCCCGTCTCGAGGCGCTGGAACGGGCGCCCCGGGCGCCGATCGCCGTCATCGGCCTCGGCTGCCGCTTCCCGGGTGGCGGGAACGATCCCGAGGCCTACTGGCGACTGCTCCGAGACGGGGTCGACGCCGTGTCCGAAGTACCGGCCGAGCGCTGGGCCATCGAGGAGTTGTACGACCCGGATCCAGACGCACCCGGGAAGATGTCGACCCGGTACGGGGGTTTCCTCGCCTTCGAATGTGTGGCCGACTTCGACGCCGCCTTCTTCTCGATCTCCCAGCGCGAGGCCCTGAGCCTGGACCCGCAGCAGCGCCTTCTGATGGAGGTGGCGTCGGAAGCCCTGGAGCATGCCGGGCAGCCTGCGGATCGCCTCGTCGGCAGCCGCACGGGCGTCTTCATCGGCATCTCGACCGCCGACTACCTGCAGAGAGCCAGCCGCGATCGCTCGGCCATCGACGCCTACCTGGCCTCAGGGAACAGCCACAGTGTGGCCTCGGGCCGATTGTCCTACCTCCTCGGGCTCCAGGGCCCTAGCGTGTCAGTGGATACGGCCTGCTCGTCGTCGCTGGTCGCGGTCCACCTCGCCTGCCAGAGCTTGCGCCTGGGCGAGTGCGGCCTCGCCCTGGCGGGAGGCGTGAACGTGATCCTGTGGCCCGAAAACACGATTGCGCTCTCCAAGGCCGGGATGATGGCCCCGGACGGGCGCAGCAAGGCCTTCGACGACCGGGCGGACGGGTTCGTGAGGGGCGAGGGCTGCGGCCTTGTCGTGCTCAAGCGCTTGTCCGACGCCCTTGCCAATGGGGATCGGATCCTGGCGGTGATCCGCGGAACGGCTGTCAACCAGGACGGCCGGAGCGGTGGGCTCACGGCGCCCAATGGACCCGCGCAGGAAGCTGTCATTCGGGACGCCCTGGCCGACGGCGGCGTGAGCCCGGCCGAGATCGGATATGTCGAGACCCACGGCACCGGCACGTCCCTCGGCGATCCGATCGAGGCTCAGGCCCTGGCGGCTGTCTTGGGCGAGGGCCGGCCGGCGGATCGCCGTGTCCTGATCGGCTCCGTCAAGACGAACATCGGCCACCTCGAATCGGCGTCGGGTGTCGCCGGCCTGATCAAGGTGGTCCTGGCCCTCCAGAAAGGCAGCATCCCGCCGCACCTCCACCTGAGTGAGCCTAGCCGGCACATCCCCTGGGAACGCCTTCCCCTCACCGTGCCTACCCGACATACACCCTGGCCTCCGGCCTCCGGTCGCCGCTTCGCCGCTGTCAGCTCTTTCGGCTTCAGTGGCACCAACGCCCACGTTGTCCTCGAGGAGGCTCCGAGCCCCGCGCCTCTGTCGGCGGGAGTCGACCGTCCCCTCCACCTCCTCACCCTCTCCGCCAAGAGCGACCAGGCCCTCGCCGCGCTGGCCCGCCGCTGGGAGCGCCACCTCGATGAGGACGCGGAGACGTCCCTCGCGGACATGGCCTTCACCGCCAACGAGGGCCGGGCCCACTTCTCCCACCGTGCGGCCTTCGTCGCGTCCTCGCGGGACGCCGCCCGGCAGAAGCTCCGGGCGCTCGCCAGCGGACAAGGGGCACCGTCGCTCGTTCGCGGCGATGCCTACGCCACGAGACCCCTCGAGGTGGCGTTTCTGTTCCCGGGCCAGGGGTCACAGTACGTAGGGATGGGGCGTCAGCTTTACCAGACGCAGCCGACGTTCCGGGGAGCGCTGGAGCAGTGCAACGAGATCCTACGGGGTGAGCTGGATCGCCCGCTCTTGTCGGTGCTGTACCCGAACGAGGGGAAGACGTCACCTCTGGACGAGACGGCATACACGCAGCCGGCGTTGTTTGCGTTGGAGTGGTCGTTGTCGGAGCTGTGGCGGAGCTGGGGGGTGGAGCCTTCGGCGGTGATGGGGCACAGCGTTGGGGAGTACGTGGCGGCGTGTGTGGCAGGGGTATTTTCGCTGGAGGACGGGCTGAAGCTGGTGGCTGCGCGCGGGCGGCTCATGCAGTCGCTGCCCGCGGGCGGAGCGATGGCGGCGGTGTCTGCGGGTGAGGAGCGGGTGGCCGCGGCGATCGCGCCGTACGGCGAAGCGCTGTCGATTGCGGCGGTGAACGGACCGGAGAGCGCGGTGGTATCGGGGGCGGAGCCGGAGCTGGCTCGCGTGCAGGAAGTGCTAGAGCGTGAGGGGATCCGGACGAAGCGTCTTGTTGTTTCCCACGCATTCCACTCGGTCCGGATGGACGCGGTGCTGGGCGAGCTGGAGCGGGTGGCGTGGGAGGTGAACTACTCGGCGCCGCGGATCGCGCTGGTGTCGAACCTGACGGGACGGCTCGCCGGGGCGGAGGAGGTGTCGAGCGCGGGGTACTGGCGGCGGCACGCGCGGGAAGCGGTGCGCTTCGGGGATGGGATGGTTGCGCTTCGGGAGCAGGGGTACCGGGTGTTCGTGGAGGTGGGCCCGTCTCCGACGCTCCTGGGGATGGGCCGGCAGTGCGTGCCCGAGGGGACAGGGGTCTGGTTGCCGTCCTTGCGAAACGGGCGAGAGGACTGGCCGCAGATGCTGGAGAGTCTCGGCCGGCTCTACGTGGAGGGCGTGCGCGTGGACTGGGCGGGGTTCGATCGAGACTACGCGCGGCGGAAGGTAGCGCTGCCTACGTATCCCTTCGAGCGGCAACGGTACTGGATCGACGTCGAGCCGGTGCGTCGCGCCCAGGACGAAGTGCCTGTCGCACCGGCGGCGTCGCCGGGCGGCCCCGAGTTGTATGAGACGGCGTGGGTGAGGCAACCCCTTGAAGTGACGTCCGCCACCGGCGCCGGGGGGCGCTGGCTGATCCTCGCCGACGAAGGCGGCGTGGGGGCGGCGCTGGCGCGGCGACTTGAGGCGCGCGCCGAGCACTGTGTCGTGGCGGTGGCCGGTGACAGCGCCGCGGATGACGTGCGCAGCGACGGCCAGATCCGCATCGACCCTTCCCGGACGGAAGACTTCCGTCTCTTGCGGCGTGAGCTTGCGGCAAGCGACGACGGGGTTTCGCGCGTCGTGCACTTGTGGGGCCTGGACGGGCCGGCCGGAGACGAGACGACCCTCGCCTCCATCGAGGAAGCCCAGGCCCGTAACTGCAGGAGTCTGCTGCACCTCGTCCAGGCCCTCGCGGCCGACGGCGGGGTGCGGCCGCAACTGTGGGTCGTGACGCGGGGCGCGCAGCCAGTGGGCCCGGGGCCCGTGGCGGTGGAGCAGGCGCCCATGTGGGGCCTGGCCCGCACGATCGCCCTCGAGTACCCCGAGCTGGCTGCGCGGCGCATCGACCTCGACCCCACGGCGGACGAAGCCGAGGTCGAGGCCCTCTGGGGGGAGATCGCCGCGGGGGAGGCAGAGGAGGTGGCCTTCCGGACTGGCGTTCGCCACGTGGCCCGGCTGGTACCCGCCGTTGTCGCGCCGGTTCCGGCGCCTGGCGTCAGGCTGCGCGCCGACGGTACCTACCTCATCACTGGCGGCTTGGGGGGACTGGGCCTGCGGGTGGGGCGTTTCCTCGTGGAGCGCGGCGCCCGGCACCTCGTGCTCGTGGGGCGGCACCGGCCCTCGGACGCTGCCCGTGTCGTGCTGGGCGAGCTGGAGCAGGCCGGAGCGGAGGTCGCGGTAGTGCCGGGCGACATCTCCGACGAGACCTTCGTGTCCCGCCTTCTGGTCGAGGTCGCCCGCGGGCGGCCGCCGCTGCGAGGCGTGATCCACGCCGCCGGCGTCCTCGACGACGGTGTGCTGCAGCAGCAGACGTGGGAGCGGTTCGCCGCCGTGATGGCGCCCAAGGTTGCCGGCACCTGGAACCTGCACGTGGCGACGCGGGAGCAGTCACTGGACTTTTTCGTGGTCTTTTCCTCGATGGCGTCGGTGCTGGGTTCGGCGGGCCAAGGGAACTACGCGGCGGCCAACGCCTTCGTAGACGCGTTGGCTCATCTGCGGCGGGCACAAGGGCTGGCCGCTCTGAGCATCAATTGGGGGCCGTGGGCGGAGGCGGGCATGGCGGCCTCCGCCGCCGGCAGCGACCACCGCCGCTGGACCGAGCAGGGGTTGAGCTTCATCGCACCGGATCAGGGCCTGGCCGCGCTGGAGCGCCTGCTCGTCCACGGCGCGCCCCAGGTCGGGGTATGCGCGATCGAGTGGGGGAAATACCTCGAGCAGTTCCCGGCCGGGCGGGAGCCTACGCGCCTCGGCGAGTGGGCGCAGCGCCGCGAGGCATCTGCCACCCCGCAGCCCGGCGAGCTGCGGCGCCGGATCGAGGATGCCCTACCCGGCGATCGGCGGGAGTTGCTCTCCGGCCACGTCCAGGCGGAGGCGTCCCGCGTGCTCGGGCTCGACGGTGCGCCGCGATTGGAGCCGGGGCAGGGCTTCAAGGATCTGGGGATGGACTCCCTCATGGCCGTCGAGCTCCGGAACCGGCTGCAGCGGCACATCGGCCGGCCGCTGCCCTCGACGCTTGCCTTCGACTACCCGACGATCGAGTCCCTCACCGGGTACCTGCTGGAAGAGGTGATGGCCTTTCGCGTCCTCGCCTCGCCGCCGCCCTCCGAGGAGACAGAGGAGCTGGCGACGCTCCAGACGCTTTCGGACGCCGCCGTCAAGAGGCTGATCGCTGAGGAGCTCCAATCCCTGTCGCCCCAGGTTAGAGGGAAGGCTTGAGATGAGCCAGGCCCCCGGTCATCCCAACGACCTGTCTTCCGAGAAGCAGGCGCTGCTTGCTCTGCGGCGGATGCGCGCCCGCCTCGAGGAGGTGGAGCGCGTGCGGACGGAGCCCATCGCGATCGTTGGCATGGCCTGCCGGTTCCCGGGGGGTGCGACGAGCCCGGAGACGTTCTGGCGCTTGCTGCGGGAAGGCGTGGACGCGATCACGGAGGTACCCCCTGAGCGCTGGGACGTGGATGCCTACTACGACCCTGATCCCGAAGCGCCGGGCAAGACGTACTCGCGGCACGGAGGGTTCCTGAAGGGGGTGGAGCTGTTCGACCCGCACTTCTTCGGGATCAGCCCGCGGGAGGCGGCAAGGATGGACCCGCAGCAGCGGCTCTTGCTGGAGGTGACCTGGGAGGCGCTGGAAGCGTCGGGCCAGGCCCCGGACAAGCTGGCGGGGACGCGCACAGGTGTCTTCGTTGGAATCGGCAGCCACGACCACGCACACGTGCGGATGAGAGCCGAAGAACCCGACCGGCTGAATGCCTACTTCGGCACCGGCAGTGCCATGAGCGCGGCGGCGGGCCGGCTGTCATACGTGCTGGGGTTGCAGGGCCCGAGCCTGTCGGTGGACACCGCGTGCTCGTCGTCACTGGTGGCGGTGCACTTGGCTTGCCAGAGCCTGCGTATGGGGGAGAGCCGTGTGGCCATCGTCGGCGGCGTGAACGTCCTCCTCTTTCCGGAACTGAACGTCGTCCTCGCCAAGGCGCGGATGCTGGCACGCGACGGTCGGTGCAAGGCCTTCGACGCGTCGGCGGACGGGTACGTGAGGAGCGAGGGGTGCGGGGTCGTGGTCCTGAAGCGTCTGTCGGATGCCTTGGCGGATGGGGATCGGGTGCGGGCGGTGATCCGGGCGACGGCGGTGAACCAGGACGGGCGGAGCGGCGGTTTGACGGTGCCGAACGGGCCGGCGCAGGAGGCGCTGATCCGGGAGGCGGTGGTGCGTGCGGGCGTGGAGCCGTCAGAGGTCTCATACGTGGAGGCGCACGGGACGGGGACGTCTTTGGGGGACCCGATCGAGCTCAGGGCGCTCGGGGCGGTGCTGGGGAGCGGTCGATCGTCGCCGCTGGTGGTGGGCTCCGTGAAGACGAACCTGGGGCACCTGGAGGCGGCGGCGGGAATCGCAGGGCTGATCAAGGTGGTGCTCTCGCTGGAGCACGGGGAGATTCCAACGCACCTGCATTTCCGGGAACCGAACCCGCACGTGGCGTGGGGGGAGTTGCCGGTGGTGATTCCGCGGGAGGCGATGGGGTGGCCTGCGGGGCGGCGCGTGGCGGGGGTGAGCTCTTTCGGGTTCACGGGAACCAACGCTCACGCGATCGTCGAGGAAGCGCCGGTGGTCGTCCCGCCCGCGGCTGCGCAAGACCGGCCTCTTCATCTCCTCACGGTCTCCGCCCGGAGTGAAGGCGCGCTGCGCAAACTGGCCGCAGCCTACGCGAACCGTCTCGGCGGGGAGACAGCCCCGCCGGTGGCCGATGTGGCCTTTACGACGAACGCCGGCCGCGCCCATTTCTCCCATCGCCTGGCGGTCGTGACGGACTCGGTCGAGGAGGCGCGCAGGCGGCTGGCCGCCTTCGCCGACGGCGAGTTGCCGGCCGGTCTGATGCTGCGGCGGGCGACGGCATCTGGACCGCCGAGCGTCGCGTTCCTCTTCACGGGCCAGGGATCGCAGTACACGGGGATGGGGCACGAGCTTTACGAGACGCAGCCCAAGTTCCGGAAGGCCCTGGACACGTGCCAGGAGCTGCTGCGGTCACACCTGGATCGGCCGCTCTTGTCGGTGCTCTACCCGAAGGAAGGGGAGACGTCGCCCTTGGACGAGACGGCGTACACGCAGCCGGCGCTGTTTGCCCTCGAGTGGGCGCTCTCCGAGCTGTGGCGGAGCTGGGGGGTGGAGCCTTCGGCGGTGATGGGGCACAGCGTGGGGGAATACGTGGCGGCGTGCGTGGCCGGGGTGTTCAGCCTGGAGGACGGGCTGAAGCTGGTGGCGACGCGCGGCCGGCTGATGGGATCGCTGCCTGCGGGCGGGGCGATGTGGGCGGTGGGAGCGAGTGAAGCGCGAGTGCGAGAGGTGCTGGCGGAGCTGGAGGCCGCCGAGGTATCGATCGCGGCCGTCAACGGTCCCGAGGACGTGGCCATCTCGGGTGCGGGGATGGCCGTGGAGTCGGTGGGGCGGGTGTTCGAGGGCCAGGGGATCCGGACGAAGCGTCTTGCCGTGTCGCACGCGTTTCATTCGGCGCTCATGGAACCGGTGCTGGGTGAGCTGGAGCAGGTGGCGGCGGGGGTGAGCTACTCAGCGCCACGGATTGCGCTGGTGTCGAACCTGACGGGGGAAGTCGTACGGGGGGAAGTTGCGGAGGCGGGTTACTGGCGACGGCACGCGCGAGAGGCGGTGCGGTTTGCCGATGGCGTGGCGGCCCTGCGCACGCGCGGCCACAACGTCTTCCTGGAGGTCGGGCCGCGGCCGACGCTCTCCGGCCTCGGTCACAAGTGCGTGCCCGACGAGGACGCCGTCTGGCTCCCCTCCCTTCGGAAGGGAAGGGAGGCCTGGAGGGAGATGCTCACCAGCCTGGGCGTTCTCTACACGCGGGGCGTCGACGTGGACTGGGCGGGTTTCGACCGGGACTATCCGCGGCGGAAGGTGACTCTGCCGACCTATCCCTTCGAGCGGCAGCGGTGCTGGATCGAGGAGTCGAAGGCAGGGCCACGGCGCGACGCGGATCTGGGTCTCCGGGTTCATCCGCTGCTTGGCCGGCGGGTCGGGTCCGCCCTGAAGGAAATCCTGTTCGAGGTTGCGATCGGCCCACGTGCGCTCCCCTACCTGGCGGATCACCGGATCTACGGGACGATGGTGTTCCCCGCGACGGGGTATCTGGCGATGGGCCTGGCCGCAGCGGCCGAGGCGCTGGCCCCCGGCCCCCACGTGCTCGAGGACCTGGTGATCTCCGAGGCGCTGCTGCTTCCCCCGGGTGAGGACCGCGTGGCGCAGGTCATCGTGACCCCGGACGGATCGGGTCCGGCGTCAATTCAGATCTTCAGCCGGGAGCAAGAGGAGGAGGGAGAGCCGGAGCGGTGGCGCTTGCACGCGGCGGGCCGAGTGAGTCGCGCCGCTTCAGGGCCGATTCTTGCGCCCGAGTCCCTTGCGGCCTTGCGGGAGCGCTGCCCACGCGAGGTTGCGATCGAGGCGTACTACGAAGCGCTTCGCGGGGCCGGTGTTGAGTTCGGGCCGAGCTTCCGTGGGATGGAGCGACTCTGGCGGGGCGAGGGCGAGGCTCTGGGTCGGGTCAGGCGACCCTCGGCGGTGGAGGGGACGGACGGATATCAGATCCACCCCGCTCTGCTCGACGCATGCTTGCAGGTTCTCGGCGCGGCGGTCTACGACGCTGACGGGGGGACGCCGCGGGACGTGTATCTGCCTGTGAGCCTCGACCGGCTGAGGGTTCATGCCTCTCCCTCTGCTGAAGTGTGGAGCCACGTCCGCATCCGCGCGGGTGAGGGTGACGGACGCCGGACCGTGGTGGCGGACCTCCGGCTGTTCGACGAGGCGGGCCAGCTCGTGGCGGAGCTACAGGGCTTGAGCCTGACGCGCGCCACGCCGGAGTCGCTCCGCCGTGTTGCGGTGTCCCCGGTGGGCGAGTGGCTTTACGACCTGACCTGGCGCCCGCAGCCTCTTGCCACGGAAACCGATGGCGAGGCCGCTGCACGCACGGGGACGTGGCTGGTCCTTGCCGACGAAGGTGGTCTCGGTGAGGAGCTCGCGCGTCGGTGGTCTCAGCGCGATGGGCGCGTAGTGGTGGCCGTGTCTGGGTCCGGCGAGGACATCGTGGGAGACGACGTGGTACGGATCGATTCCTCGCGTCCTGAGAGTTGCCGACGGCTGGTGAGCGAAGTGTCAGCGAAGGGACAGCTGGCGGGTGTGGTGCACCTGTGGAGCCTTGGGGTGGCGGGAGGAGAGACGGTAGAGGCGATGCGGGGCGCGGTGGCTGAGGGATGCGGAAGCCTGCTGCACGTCGTGCAGGCGCTGGGGGAGATTCGCGGGGCCGAGAGTCCGGGGTTATGGGTTGTGACACGGGGCACGCAGGCGGTCGACGGTGCGGTGAGCGTGGCGGGCGTGGCCCAGGCGCCGGCGTGGGGGCTCGCCCGGACGGTGGCGGCGGAGCATCCCGAACTACGGTGCACGTGCGTTGACCTGGACCCGGAGGGGGGAGCCGACGAGGCCGAAGCGTTGTGGGCGGAGATGGCGGCGGGGAGTCGAGAGGACCAGGTGGCCTATCGGCACGGCCGGCGCCACGTCGCTCGCCTCGTACGCAGTGCGGCCGGGGCCGTCGCCGAGAGCCGGCCGATGGAGCTGGAGATTGGTACGCCCGGGATCCTGGACGACCTGCGCCTCCAGCCGTCCGCCCGTCGTGCGCCGGGCCGGGGGGAGGTGGAGATCCGAGTGCGGGCGGCAGGCCTGAACTTCCGCGACGTGCTGAACGCGCTGGGCGTGTACGAGGGTCCGCCGGGGCCGCTGGGGAGCGAGTGCGCGGGAGAGGTCGTGGCCGTGGGGGAGGAGGTTGACGGCCTCGAGATCGGCCAGGAGGTCGTGGCCGCCGCCGCGGGGACGTTCCGCACGTACGTGACCGCACCCGCGATTCAGGTGGTCGCAAAGCCCGAGGCGCTGAGCTTCGAACAGGCGGCCACGGCACCGATGGCGTTCCTGACCGCCGAGTACGCTCTGGATCACCTGGCCCGGCTGAGGCAAGGGGAACGGGTGCTCATCCACGCGGCGGCCGGAGGGGTGGGGGTCGCCGCGGTGCAGGTGGCGCAGCGAGCGGGGGCGGAAGTGTTCGCCACCGCGGGGAGCGCCGAGAAGCGGGCCTGGCTCCAGTCGCAGGGGGTGCGGCACGTGATGGACTCGCGCTCCCTGGCTTTTGCGGAGGACGTCAGGGCGCGAACCCGAGGCGAGGGTGTGGACGTGGTGCTGAACTCCCTGGCCGGCGAGTTCATCCCCAAGAGCCTTGGCGTGCTGCGCGCCGGGGGTCGGTTCCTGGAGATCGGGAAGACGGGGATCTGGACCGAGGGGCAGGTGGCGGCAGTGCGGAAGGACGTCGCCTATTTCCCGATCTACCTGGGCGAGGTCGAGCCGGGACTCCTGCGCTCGATGCTCGTGCGGCTGATGGACGAGCTGGCTGCGGGCGTGCTCAAGCCCTTGCCCTCGCGCCGCTTCCCGATGCACGAGGCCTCGGCGGCCTTTCGCTTCATGGCGCAAGCGAAGCACATCGGCAAGATCGTGCTGACGGCGGAGCAAGCGAGCCCAGTTGCCATCCGTGGCGACGCAACCTATCTCGTGACGGGGGGTCTCGGGAGCCTGGGTTTGCTCGTGGCGCGCTGGATGGTGGAGCGGGGCGCGCGGCACCTGATGCTGGTCGGGAGAAGGGCCGCCGGCGAAGCCGCAGCCGAAGCGATCCGGGAGATGGAGACGGCGGGGGCCCGGGTGGTGGTGGCGGCCGCAGATGTGTCCCGGGAAACGGACGTCGAGCGCTTGCTGGCAACCATCGCCTTGGAAATGCCGCCGCTGCGGGGGGTCGTGCACGCGGCGGGAGTCCTCGACGACGGGGTGACGGTGCAGCAGAGCTGGGAGCGGTTCGAGCGGGTGCTCGCGCCGAAGGCGTGGGGGGCGTGGAACCTGCACCGGGCGACGCGAGGCATTGCCCTCGACTTCTTCGTTCTGTTCTCCTCGGCGGCCTCGCTGATCGGCTCACCCGGTCAGGGCAACTACACGGCGGCCAACGCGCTGCTGGATGCCCTGGCCCATCGCCTCCGCGGCCAGGGAGTGCCTGCGCTGAGCATCGACTGGGGTCCGTGGGCCGAGGTTGGCATGGCGGCCTCTCTCGCCCGGCGCGACCAGGACCGCTGGATGCGACAAGGGTTCCGACTGCTGAGTCCCGAGCAAGGCATGGCCGCATTCGAGCGCGTCCTCAGCTACGGATCGGCGCAGGTCGGCGTCCTGCCCCTCGACCTGGCGAAGGTGCTGGCGCCGTTCCCCCCGGGCACCGAGCCGCCGCTGCTGTCCGAGCTGGCCGCGGGCCGGGTCCCGGAGAAGACAGGGGAGCCTTCCTCTACGCGGCCGGAGCTCGTCGCGCGGTTGGAGCAGACCGCGCCTGGGAAGCGCCGGGCCGCGATCCTCGCCTACGTGCGAGCGCACGTCCTGAGCGTGCTGGGGCTGGACCCTGCCTCCGCCCCGCGCCCACAGCAGGGGCTGCGGGACCTGGGCATGGACTCCCTCATGGCCATCGAGCTCCGCAACCGGCTGCAGCGCAGCGTGGGCCAGAGCCTGCCCCCCACGCTGGCCTTCGATTCGCCCACCGTGGAGGCCCTCGCCGAGTACCTGGCCCTCGAGGTGTTCCGCCTCGAGCTGCCGGCAAAGGTGCAAAGAGAGACGACGGAGTGGTCCGTCGCCCGAGCCGAGCTTGTGGCCCGCGCCGCGCTCAAGGAGCTCTCGGAGCAGCAAGCCGAGGCACTGCTCATCTCGGAGCTGCAGACAAACCGGCAGGAGATCTCGAAATGACCGGCAACCCGAAGGACGACCAGCTCTCTCCCCTGAAGCGCGCGATCGTCGAGCTGCGCGAGATGCGGGCGCGCCTCGCCGAAATGGAGCAGGCGCGCACGGAGCCGATCGCGATCATCGGGATGGCCTGCCGCTTCCCGGGCAAGGCGGACACTCCGGAGGCGTTCTGGAACCTGCTGCGGAACGGGGTGAACGCCATATCCGAGGTACCGCGGCAACGGTGGGACATCGACGCCTACTACGACGCCGAACCCGGGATGCCGGGAAAGATGTACGCGCGTCATGGCGGCTTCGTCGAGGACATCGACAAGTTCGATCCGCAGTTCTTCGGGATCTCGCCGCGGGAGGCGGCGAGCATGGACCCCCAGCAGCGGATGCTGCTGGAGACGAGCTGGGAGGCGCTGGAGCGGGCCGGACAGGCGCCGGACCGGCTGATGGGGAGCCGCACCGGCGTGTTCGTGGGGGCAGGGACCTACGACTACGTCCTCCTGCAGATGAAGAGCGTGGAGCCGGAGGAGATCGACGCTTACTACGGGACCGGCACCGCCTTCAGCGCCACCGCCGGGCGGCTCTCCTACGTGTTCGGGCTGCAAGGCCCTTCCCTGACCGTGGACACCGCGTGCTCCTCGTCTCTGGTCGCGGTGCACCTCGCCTGTCAGAGCCTCCGTAACGGCGAGTGCCGCACGGCCCTGGCCGCGGGGGTCAATCTGGTCGTGTCGCCAGACGTGAACATCTGCTTTTGCCGCGCGCGCATGCTCGCCGCCGACGGGCGATGCAAGACCTTCGACGCGTCCGCGGACGGCTACGTGCGGGGCGAAGGCTGCGGCGTCGTCGTGCTGAAGCGGCTCTCGGACGCCGTGGCCCAGGGCGATCCCGTCCTGGCCGTGATCCGGGGCTCGGCCATCAACCAGGACGGCCGCAGCGGCGGCCTGACCGTGCCCAATGGTCCCGCCCAGGAAGCCCTCATCCGGGAGGCCCTCGCCGGGGCCGGCATCCATCCTTCCGAGGTGGGCTACGTGGAGGCCCACGGGACCGGTACCTCGCTCGGCGATCCCATCGAAATGAAGGCGCTGGCGGCGGTCCTCAGCGAGAGCCGTTCCCCTCATCGGCCCCTCGTCGTCGGTTCGGTCAAGACGAACGTCGGCCACCTGGAAGCGGCGGCGGGGCTGGCGAGCCTGATCAAGGTCGTGCTCTCCATTCAGCACGGCGAGATCCCGCCCCACTTGCACTTCAAGGAGCTGAACCCCCACATCTCCCTGCACGAGATCCCCGCGGTCATTCCGACCTCCACCATGAACTGGCCGGAGGGGCGGCGCGTGGCCGGGATCAGCTCCTTCGGTTTCACGGGAACCAACGCCCACGTCGTCGTGGAGGCGGCGCCGGCGAGGGAAGCGCCCGCGGCGACAGCGGTGGACCGGCCCCGGCACGTCCTTGCCCTCTCCGCCAAGACGGAGAGCGCGCTCCTGGCGATGGCCGGCCGCTTCGCAGAGCACCTGGCGGCAGAGCCCTCTCTCTCCATGGCCGACGTGGCTTTCTCCGCCAACACGGGACGGGGGCATTTCGCTCACCGGCTGGCGGTGGTGGCGGAGACGGCGGCACAGGCGGCCGAGAAGCTGGCGGCCGTGGCCGTTGCGCAGGATCCGGTGGCCACCGTGCGCGGCGAGTTCGTCGGGCCGGACCAGCCGGAGATCGCGTTTTTGTTTACGGGTCAGGGGTCGCAGTACGTGGGGATGGGCC